>NZ_JBEZHV010000009.1:0-304314 GCF_040650755.1 Streptomyces sp. NPDC048623 | reverse complement strand
GTCACCCGTCGCCGCCCGCGGCGCAGCCCTCGTGCCACCGGCCGCCGCGCGGCCCGGGCGCGCGACTCGGCCCGCCCGCCGGCGCGGGCGGCTGACGCCCCCGGCCACCGGCCGGGGCGCAGCCCCCGTGCCGGCCGTCGCCGCCCGGTGCCGGGGCGTGGCACACCCCGCTCACCCCCGAGGGGGCCGCTGATGGCGGCCGCCCTCACCCCCCAGTCGTCCCCCTCCCCGTCCCCCTCCCCCGCCCGCGGAAAGGCGAACGCCATGCCCCGCAAGCCCGCACGCGTCGTGGCGCCCTGGGTTCGGACCCGGTTGCGGACCGCGCCGGGTGCGGCCGCTGCCTTCGGGCTGCTCGTCCTGGTGACGGCCTTTCTCGCGGCGGCGCTGCCGCGGACCGTCGACGGGTACGAGACGGACGGGCTGCGGCACGCGATCAGCACCGCCCCGGCGCACCGCACCACGATGACGCTGACCGCGCCCGCCTCGCCCGAGAAGGCGGATCAGCTCAGGCCCGAGAAGATGCGCGGGACCCGGGACAGGCTGACGCCGCTGCTGCCCGCGCCGCTGCGCGCGGACCTCGGCGGCTCGGCGTACGGGGTGCGGAATGTCAAGCGGATCCCGGCCCTCGACCCGTGGCTGCCGCAGCCGGACGGGCTGCCGCCCGAGCTGCTCCTGGACGCGCCGGCCGACCTGGCCGAGCACGCCACGTACACGGCGGGCCGCGCCCCCAGGACGGGCGCGGACGGCGGCATGGAGGCGGCAGTCACGGCGAAGACCGCCGGAACACTGGGCCTGAAGCCCGGTTCGGTGGTCCACGTGTCCGGCACGGACGGCGCGCCGAAGCCGGTCACCATCACCGGCGTCGTCGAACCGCGGGACGCCGGCCGCCCGTTCTGGACGGTCGACCCGCTGCTGCACACCCCTCTCCGGACGGCCAAGGGCGTCGTGGAACCCAAGTGGTACTGGGTGGCCACGCTGATCGTGTCGCCCGAGAGCGGGCCCGAGCTGACCAGGACGCTGGGCCAGCCCGAGCGGTACTGGCGGTACGCGCCCGCCACGGGCCATCTCACCGCGCAGGACACCGAGCGGCTCGCCGCCGCGCTCGACTCGGCCGCCGCCGGGCCCGACGTCGTACGGATGCGTGAAGTCGTCGGCGCCAACGCCCAGTTCGCCACCGGCCTCGACGACGTGGTCACCGGCTACGCCGGTCTGCGCGGCGCCATCGCGTCGGTGGTCGCCGTCGCCGCCTTCGGCGTCGGCGCGGTCGCGGTCGTCGTGATCGCCATGACCGGCGGCCTGTTCACCGCCCGGCGCCACGCCGAACTCGCGCTCCTTCGCTCCCGCGGCGCCTCCCTGCCCGGCATCGGCGGGCGGCTGCTCGGCGAGACCGCCGTGGTCGCGGTCCCGGCCGCCGCGCTCGGTCTGCTGCTCGCCGTCGCGCTCACCGACGCACCCGGTGCGCGCCTGTGGCCCGCCTGCGCGGCGGCCGGGGCGTTCGGGCTGCTCGGCGCCCTGGTGCTGCCGGTGCGCGCGGTGTTCCTGCACCGGCGGCCGCAGCTGCACGGCGGGCGCGAGGACCTGATCGCCGCCCGGCCGTCCCGGCGCCGCACGGTCGCCGAACTCACCTTCCTGGTCCTCGCGGTGGGCGCGGTCACGGCGCTGCGCCGCCGCGGCACGGGCTCGGGATCGGAGTCCACCTCCGCCTCGGTCGACTACCTGGTCAGCGCCGCGCCGGTGCTCGTCGCGCTGATCGCCGCGTTCCTGCTGATGCGGCTGTATCCGCTGCCGCTGCGCTGGGCCGCCCGCCCGGCGCGCCGGCTGCGGGGCCTGATCGGCTTCCTGTCCCTGGCCCGGGCCGGCCGGGCCTCGGCGACCGGCGCGCTGCCGCTGCTCGCCCTGCTGGTGGCGCTGACCACGGCCGCCGTCGGCGGTGCCGTGCTCACCGGCGTCGCCGACGCCCGCGACCGGGCGGCCCATCTGGCGACCGGCGCGGACGCCCGGGTGTCCAACGACGTCGGCTGGACGCCGCTGCCCGCCGGGATCGCCGAGACGGTACGGGACTTCCCCGGGGTGCGGGAGGTGGCGCCCGTGCAGATCGAGTACGGGCTCGAACTGCCGTCCCGGAACGGCTCGACCGACCACGGCATGGGCGCCCCGCTGGTCGGCGTCGAGCCCGCCACGTACACGCGCCTCGCGGCCCGGACCGGCTTCGGCGCCTTCCCCGCCGACCTGTTGAAGTCGACCGGCACGGGCGGGCCCGCCAATGTCGCCAACAACGCCCGGGTCATCCCGGCGATCGCCTCACCGGCGGTCGCCGAGCGCCTGGGCGACCAGCCGATGGAGATCACGGCGGCGGCCGGCCGCTTCCACGTGAAGGTGGTCGCGGTGCGCACCGTCACGCCCGCGCTGCCCGACAAGGACTTCCTCCTCGTCAACGCCGACGACCTGGTCAACCGGGCGCCCACCACGCTGCTCGTCACCGGCGGCGGGGGCGGGACCGGGGGCGGAGGCGGGGCCCTTGACGGCCCGGCGCTGCGCGCCGCGGTCACGAAGCAGGCCAAGGGCGGCCACGTCGACCTGGCCGCGGAGAAGCGCGCCGCGTACGTCGACTCCCCGATGCAGACCGGGGCCGAGTCGCTCTATCTGGCCGCGATCGGCGCGGGTGCCGGGTATGCCGTGCTCGCCGTGCTGATCTCGCTGCTCCAGATCGCGCCCGAGCGGTCCGTGCTGCTTGCCCGGCTGCGCACCCTGGGCCTGACCCGCGGCCAGGGCAGGCGGCTGCTCGCGCAGGAGGCGCTGCCGCAGGCGGTGCTCGCGGCGGTGGGCGGCGCCGTGGTCGGCTGGGCGACGATCCTGCTGCTCGCGCCCGGGGTCGATCTGGGCCGGCTCGCGCTCGCGGGGGCGCCCGAGGAGGCCGTGGGGCTCGGGGCGGTGCTGCGGGCGGACGTCTGGTCGCTGGGGCTTCCGGCGGCCGGTGTGCTGCTGCTCGCGGGCGGGGCGGCGGTGGCGCAGGCGTGGTGGGCGGCGCGCAAGGGCTCGATCCAGGAACTCAGGGCAGGAGACGCACGATGACGACGACGACCCCGGGGGCCGCCGGCTCCGGGACCGCAGGACCGGGGACCGCAGGATCAGGGACCGCAGGATCGGGGATCACCGGTCCTGGGACTGCCGGTCCTGGGACCACCGGTACGACCCTGGAGGAGCTGGAGCGGCAGGCCACGGCCCACCGCGACCGGCCCTCGTACGGGCATGACGCGCTCATCGCCTGCGACCGGGTCGTACGGATCTTCACGACGGACGGGGTGGAGGTGCAGGCCCTCCAGGGCCTCGACCTGCTGGTGACCGAGGGCGAGCTGATGGCGCTCGTCGGCGCCTCCGGCTCCGGCAAGTCGACCCTGATGAACATCCTGGCCGGGCTCGACGTGCCGACCGCCGGCGCGGCCAGGGTCGCGGGCTGCGACCTGCTCGCCATGGACGGCAAGGCGCGGCTGCGCTACCGCCGCGAGGTCGTCGGCTTCGTCTGGCAGCAGACCGCGCGCAACCTCCTGCCCTATCTGACGGCCGCCCAGAACGTGGCGCTGCCGATGCAGTTGAAGGGCGGCCGGAAGGGCGGCGCCCGGCAGAAGGCGCGCCGGGCCGAGGAACTGCTCGCGATGCTCGACATGACCGAGCACGCCGACCGGCGCCCGCACCAGCTGTCCGGCGGCCAGCAGCAGCGGGTGGCGATCGCCGTCGCCCTCGCCAACAACCCGTCGGTGCTGCTCGCCGACGAGCCCACCGGCGAGCTGGACTCGGCCACCGGCGAGCAGGTCTTCGCCGCGTTCCGGCGGGCCAACGAGGAGCTGGGCACCACGATCGTGATCGTCACCCACGACCAGGCGGTGGCCTCCGAGGTGCGCCGTACGGTCGCCATCCGCGACGGCCGCACCTCCTCCGAGGTGCTGCGCCGCACCGAGGTGGACGAGGCGGGCCAGGAGTCCCTGGTGGCCCGGGAGTACGCGATGCTCGACCGCGCCGGCCGGCTCCAGCTGCCCGCCGAGTACACCGAGGCCCTGAACATGCGGCACCGGGTGGCCCTGGAGCTGGAGCAGGACCACATCGGGGTGTGGCCGGACGACGCGAGCTGAGCGGGGCCGCCGGTCCGGGCCGGGCGGGGCTGCCCGTTCTACCGCAGGGCCAGGAGCCCGGCGGCGGTGGGCCTGAAGCCGCACCGCTCGTAGAAGGCGGTGAGGTGCGGCTCGAAGTCGACGTGCAGCCAGTGCGCCCCGCGCTCGCGCGCGGCCTCGGCCGCTCCGCGTACGAGGGCGACTCCGAGCCCCTGCCGGCGCTCGTCGGGGTGGACGGTGGTGTCGAGCACGAACGCGTGCGCGCCGCCGTCCCCGACGACGTTCACGTACCCGACGAGCCTCTCGTCCCGCCAGGCGGTGACGTGCAGCAGCCGGCGGGCGAACACGGGCCCGAAGTCGGTGTCCCGGTGGCCGGGCCAGGAGGCGTGGAAGAGCTCGTCGAGCGCGTCGGAGGTCAGCTCGGCGTCGACGGCGAGCGTCAGCCCCGTCATCGAGTGGAGGCCAGAGTGACGGTCAGCGACGTCGGTACCGTACGGAGCGCCACCGAGCCGTACGGGGTGCGCAGGCGCAGCCAGGGTCCGGCGGCGAAGAGTGCCACCGGGAGGTCCGCGCCGGCCTCGCCGGGGAGGTCCGGCAGGAAGCCGAGGGACTGGGCCGCGTGCACGGCACGCAGCGGCAGCCCGGTGCCGGACAGGGTCCGGGACCAGATCTCGCGGCCGATGCGGTCGCGTTCGGCGCGGGTGCGCCGTTCTTCGGGCAGGGCCTCGTCGCGGGCCCGGAACTCGGCCACGGCCGCGCCGACCGCGCCGCGCATCGCGGCGGCGTCCGGCAGTCCGGCGACCGGCTCCCAGCCGGCGCGCGGCGGCAGGACCCCGGCCCACGGCGGGCCGGTGACGGCGTCGGGGACGACGGCCTTGCCCGCCGACTCCTCGATGCCTTCGAGGAGTTCACCGGCGGAGACGGTCACGTCCAGGTCGACCGCGTCGACCAGGCGCGCCGTGCGGATCGCGATCACCTCGAACGACGGCGGCCGCCCGAACACGGCCAGCGCGCCCCCGCCGCCCTGGAGGCGGACGGCGGCGGCGCGGTCGTAGTGCAGCAGGCGGCGCAGGAAGGCGGCGAGTCCCGCCGCCTCCCGGGCGTCGTCGAAATGCAGCGGCGCGAGCGGAGTCACGGGGCCGAGGTCATCCCGTCGTCCAGGTACTCCTTGAGGAAGTACTTCTCCTCCTCGGAGATCCGGCGCGGCCGCTGCGTCTCCAGGTTGAACGGCACGACGACCGTGGACGCCCGTACGTAGGTCACGTCGGGGTCCTTGATCTCGTACGCGATCGTCAGCGAGGCCGCACCCATCTTCGTCACCCAGGACTCGATGGTGACCGGCTCGTGCCGGTGCACCAGGGGGCGCAGGTAGTCGATCTCGTGGCGGGCCACGACGGACCCGCCGGAGAACGACGGGCTCCCGTCGCCCGGCGCCAGCCGGAACATGAAGTCGATCCGGGCCTCTTCCAGGTAGCGGAGGAAGACCACGTTGTTGACGTGCCCGAAGGCGTCCATGTCCGACCAGCGGAGGGGGCAGGAGTAGATGTGCCGAGCCATGAGCTGATCAGCCTCGGGTCAGCTTCTTGTAGGTGGCGCGGTGCGGGCGGGCCGCGTCCGGGCCGAGGCGCTCGACCTTGTTCTTCTCGTACGACTCGAAGTTGCCCTCGAACCAGAACCACTTGGAGTCGCCCTCGTACGCGAGGATGTGCGTGGCGACCCGGTCGAGGAACCAGCGGTCGTGGGAGACGACCACGGCGCAGCCCGGGAAGTCGAGCAGCGCGTTCTCGAGCGAGGACAGGGTCTCGACGTCGAGGTCGTTGGTCGGCTCGTCGAGGAGGAGCAGGTTGCCGCCCTGCTTGAGGGTGAGCGCCAGGTTGAGGCGGTTGCGCTCACCGCCGGAGAGCACGCCGGCCGGCTTCTGCTGGTCCGGGCCCTTGAAGCCGAACGCGGAGACGTAGGCGCGGGACGGCATCTCGACCTGGCCGACGTTGATGTAGTCCAGGCCGTCGGAGACGACCTCCCACAGCGTCTTCTTCGGGTCGATGTTGGCGCGGCCCTGGTCGACGTACGAGATCTTGACGGTCTCGCCGACCTTGATGTCGCCGGAGTCCGGGGTCTCCAGACCCTGGAGCATCTTGAAGAGCGTGGTCTTGCCGGCGCCGTTCGGGCCGATCACGCCGACGATGCCGTTACGGGGCAGGGTGAAGGACAGGTCGTCGACCAGGACCTTCTCGCCGAAGGCCTTGTTGAGGTTCTCGACCTCGACGACGATGCTGCCGAGCCGCGGGCCCGGCGGGATCTGGATCTCCTCGAAGTCCAGCTTCCGCATCTTGTCGGCCTCGGCGGCCATCTCCTCGTAGCGGGCGAGGCGCGCCTTGGACTTGGCCTGGCGGCCCTTGGCGTTGGAGCGGACCCACTCCAGCTCTTCCTTGAGGCGCTTCTGCCGCTTGGCGTCCTTCTGGCCCTCGACCTTGAGGCGGGAGGCCTTGTTCTCCAGGTACGTGGAGTAGTTGCCCTCGTACGGGATGGCGCGGCCGCGGTCGAGCTCGAGGATCCACTCGGCGACGTTGTCGAGGAAGTACCGGTCGTGGGTGATGGCCACGACGGTGCCCTTGTACTGGGCGAGGTGCTGCTCCAGCCAGTTCACCGACTCGGCGTCGAGGTGGTTGGTGGGCTCGTCGAGCAGCAGCAGGTCCGGGGCCTCCAGGAGCAGCTTGCAGAGCGCCACACGGCGCTTCTCGCCACCGGAGAGGTTCACGACCTGCCAGTCGCCGGGCGGGCAGCCCAGCGCGTCCATGGCCTGCTCCAGCTGGGCGTCGAGGTCCCACGCGTTGGCGTGGTCCAGGTCGTCCTGGAGCTTGCCCATCTCCTCCATGAGCTCGTCCGTGTAGTTCGTGGCCATCTCCTCGGCGATGGCGTTGAACCGGTCGAGCTTGCCCTTGATCTCCGCGACGCCGTCCTCGACGTTCTGCAGGACGGTCTTGGACTCGTCGAGCTGGGGCTCCTGCATGAGGATGCCGACCGAGTAGCCCGGGGACAGGAAGGCGTCACCGTTGGAGGGCTGCTCCAGGCCGGCCATGATCTTCAGCACGGTGGACTTACCGGCACCGTTCGGGCCGACCACACCGATCTTCGCACCGGGCAGGAAGCTCAGCGTCACGTCATCGAGGATGACCTTGTCGCCGTGCGCCTTGCGCGTCTTGCGCATGGTGTAGATGTACTCAGCCAAGAGAAACCGTCCGGCAAGGAGTGAGTGGGCAGATAGGTCCCATCTTGCCTGACCGAGCCCCGTCGGCGGAAACCAGTACCGCGACGGGTCCCGTGGACGGTCACTTGATGTGACCTTCCGGGCACTCCGGGTGGGTTCCCGGGGGCGCGAAACGGCCCCGCCGCACGGTGCTCGGCGGGGCCGTTCGGTGAGGTCACCCGGTGGGGGTCACCTCACCGGGTGTTCACTGGCCGGCCGTCTTCTTCTTGCGGAGGAAGAAGACCGCGCCGCCACCGACCACGAGGAGCGCGGCGGCGATGCCCGCGATCATCGGGGTGGCGCTGGAGCTGCCGGTCTCGGCGAGGTCGCCGCCACCGGTGGTGCCGGAGCTGGTGCCGCCGGTCGCCGGGGTCTGGGACGGCGACGGGGTGCCGCTCGGGGTCTCGGACGGCGTCGGGCCGGGGGTGGCCGTCTTGCAGTCGAGGACGCCCTCGATGACCTTCTCGAAGCCGTTCGGGCCCGTGACGGTGAACTTGTACGCCTCGTCCTCGGCGACCGGGACGGTGACCGTCTTCGTCTCGCCGGCGCCGACGCTGTACTTCACGCCCTTGAGGTCGACCTCCCAGGCCTCGTCACCCTTGTTGCCGAGGGTGATGTCGACGCCGCCCTTGGCGCAGTTCTTCTCGGCGGTGACGGAGGGCACCACACCCTGCTTCGCCCAGCTCGCGGTGGCCTTGGCGGAGACGGTGGAGGTGCTGGTGCCGGCCAGGATCAGGGTCTGGCTCTTCACCTTGGTGGCGACGAAGGCACGGCCGATCGGGACCGTGGTGTTCGCCTCGACGTTCAGCTCGGCGGTGCCGTCGGCGGTGCCGGCCGGAACGTCGAAGTAGACCTTGGAGCCGTCGGCGACATCGGTGACGGCCTTGCCGTCCTTGTCGACGATCTTCACGCCGGCCGGGGCGCCGGGGGCGAGGGAGACCTTCGCCGTGCCGGAGTTGGTGTTCACCGTGACGGGGCCGAGGCGGCCGCCCGCCTTGCCGGACACGGAGGCCGGGGAGAGGCTCAGGGAGGCGGTGGGCTCGTCGAGCCCGACGGCCTTCTCCTCCAGGTACTTCGTGAGCTTCGCCGCCTCGGCGTTGACCGGAACGGCCTCGACCTTGTCGGAGAAGTGCCAGATCGCGGCCTGGGTGGCGGCGGCGGCGGTCCGCTCGGTGAGCTTCTTGGCGCCGGCCTTCTTGGCCAGGCTCGCGAGGTCGTTCACCTGCGGGTAGGAGTTCTGCAGGATCCAGCGGATCTTGCCGGCGTCCTGGTTGTTGTGGAGCGACGACTGGTCCCAGCCGACCTCCTTGTACTCCTGGCCCGTCTTCGCCCCGGTGTAGAGGTCGATGCAGTAGGTCTGGATGGACCCACCGGACTCGACGTCCATCTCGAACAGGCCCGCGGATACCTTGCGGTGGGAGTTCTTGATCTCGACCGTGTCGTAGATCTTCAGATCACCCAGGGTCGCCGTGGCACCACCTGTGCCCTGGTCGGCCCCATCAGCCATCGCCGGTCCCGCGACGGCTATCGAACCCGCCACGACGAGGCCAGAGACCACGGTCGCGGCAGCAAGGCGCGCAATGCCGCGCCTCCGAACAGAAAACATGGATTTCCCCTCCGTGCGGGCTGCTCCGCGTCATCGATCGAGACGCGTGGGGGGAGCACCCGCCAGCAGACTTACTGCCCCACTGGAAGCAAGTGCCTCTTGAGTATCCGGAATCCTAGGGACGGGGAAGGGCCCTGTGTCCCATCGTGCGATCCGATAACCATACCGACTCTCAATCGTTATCAACGAGGCTAGTTGAGCACGAAACCGCTGGTCACGGTATCGACAAATCCCCATGACGGATGGTCAAGGTGCGGTTACCAGAGGGTAGTCGGCCGCCTTCGCGCCGGTCGGCGGCGGCGTCGCCCAGGGATCGGAGGCCGAGGCCGCCGGGCCGGGCGGAGCCGCCGTGGAGGTCACCATATCCGGAACTCCTTGTTCCGGTACGAGAGTTTGCGTGTCGCCCGGCTGTCGCTCGGGTACCCGCGTCGCGCGCCGGAAGGCCGCCGTCCCCCGCGTCAGGTCGTGCCCCACCGCCACCGCCACGACATCCACGAAGGTCTTCCGACGCCCGTCGACGTCCTCCTCACGCACCTTCAGCCGGCCGTGCACCACCAGTGGTTCGCCCACCGAGACCGAGGCCGCCAGGTTCACCCCCAGAGCGCGCCAGGCGGACACCGTGTAGAAGCTGGTCGCGCCGTCCGTCCACATCGCCCGCTCGCGGTCCCAGCGGCGCGCGGTCACCGCGAAGCGGAACCGGGCGACCCCGCCCGACCCCGTCTCCCGGTACTCCACGTTCGTCGCCACGTTGCCGACCAGCGTCACCGTCGTCTCGTTCATCTGCCCACGCTCCCCGTCCGGTTCCCGAGAGCCGCCCTTCGCCGCCCTCGTGACATCCATCCTCGACCGCACCGGAGAAACCTGCTGAGCACTGTGGACACATGGGCGACTGTGGACAACTCGGCCACCCGAACGGGAGGTTCCGGAGAGGTTCCGCCTCACCGCACCCGCGCGACACCCGCCCGCGCCGGCCCGAACCGGGTGCCGCCGAACCGTCCACCGCCCGCGCCGGCACCCGTACCCCTGCCCCTGTCCATGCCCATGCCGCCCGCGCCCAGCGCCCGGCTCGCCACCCGGGTGGCGCCCGAGGCCGTCACGAACTGCTCGCGCACCTCGCGGTAGCGCATCAGCTCCGCCGCGATCGGGTCGAGCACCCGGGCCCGGCCGCAGGCCGCCGCGGCCTCGCGCAACGCGCGCTCGGCCTCCTGCCCGTAACGCCGCGCCGGTCCCCGTACCGCCGCCGCACAGGCCCACTCCACCAGCGGACCGCCGACGATCCCCGCCACCATGATGAGCACCGGCGGCCAGAGCAGCGGCTCGACCACCCCCACGATCTGGGCCATCAGCCACAGCGCGCCGAAGATCTGCAGGAAGGTCATCACCACCTGGGCGAGCACCGCGGCCGGCCACCAGGCCGGGCGGGGCGGCCGGGCCGCCGGGTCGCCCATCGTCACCGTCAGCTCGTCCAGCGCCTCCGGCAGCCCGTCGGCACCGCGCAGCGCCGCCTCGCGCACCGACTGCGCCCACGGCCCCGGCAGTCCGCGCGCGGCCTCGTCGGAGACGATCCGTACCGCCTGCTCGACCCGCTGACGTGCGGTCAGCTCGTCCTCGACCGGCGCCACCAGGCCCGTATCGCCGCTGCCGTGCGCGCGGACGCGCTCGTACCAGCGGTAGAGCCGCAGCCACGGCGTGCCGCAGGCGCGGATGGCGTTGCGGCGCCAGACCCGTTCGGCGGCCTCGCCGGCCGCCTGCGCGCCGACCGCGACACCGAGCCGGTGGGCGAACTCCTCCCGGGAGCGCTCGCCGAGCCCGGGCCGCCCGTCGGCGACGAACACCGGCCGCAGCCTGGCCGTGGCGGCGTCCACGTCGGCGGCGAGGCGCCGCTCGGGCGCGGTGCGGTCCTGGACGAAGCGGCCGAGGAGCTCGCGCAGTTCCGGCACGCCCTCCCCGGTCAGCGCGGACAGCGGGAGCACGGTCGCGCCGGGCTCACCGTGCTCGCCGAGCGCCATGCCGTCCTCGTCGAGCAGCCGGCGCAGGTCGTCGAGGACGAGGTCGGCGGCCTCGGTGCCGAGCCGATCGATCTGGTTGAGGACGACGAAGGTGATCTCGGCGTGTCCGGCGAGCGGCCGCAGATAGCGCTCGTGCAGGGCGGCGTCCGCGTACTTCTCCGGGTCCACCACCCAGATCACCGCGTCGACCAGGCCGAGCAGCCGGTCCACCTGGTCGCGGTGGGCGGTCACGGCCGAGTCGTGGTCGGGCAGGTCGATCAGGACGAGCCCCTGCAGGTCGGCGTCGGCCGCGCCGCCCGCGAGCGGCCTGCGGCGCAGCCGCCCGGGGATGCCGAGCCGGTCGAGCAGCCCGGCGGCGCCCTCGGACCAGCTGAGCGCGATGGGCGCTGAGGTGGTGGGGCGGCGCAGGCCGGTCTCGGAGACGGGGACGCCCGCGAGGGCGTTGAAGAGGGAGGACTTGCCGCTGCCGGTGGCCCCGGCGATGGCGACGACGGTGTGCCGCGCGGAGAGCCGCTGGCGGGCGGCGGCCTCGTCGAGCACCCGGCCGGCCTCGGCGAGGGCCTGGCCCTCGACGCGGGTCCGGGAGAGCCCGACGAGCTCGTGGAGCGCGTCGAGGCGAGTGCGCAGGGCTCCACCATAGGCGCCGCCGAGGGGCGGGAGGCCGGTCTCGTCGTCGGGCTCGGGCGGGGTGTCCTGGGGGGCGGCGGGGGCGGCTCGCTCGGCGGCGCGGCGGGCGATGAGGCCGTCGTCCCAGCGGGGGGTGGGGGTGGGGGTGGCGGCATCGGGAGTGCCGGGCCCGGAACCGGCGGCTCCGACTCCGGCTCCCACTCCGACTCGGGCTCCGACTCGGGCTCCGGCTCCGGCTCCGGCTCCGGCTCCGGCTCCGGCTCCGGGAGCGTCGCCGGGAGCGTCGCCGGACGCGGCGGACGCGGCGGACGCGGCGGACGCGGCGGACGGCCGTCCTTTCCCGTCCTTCTTCCCCACCCTCCCTTCCCTGCCGTCCTTCGCTTCCCTCACGGCGTCGTCCAAGGCGTCGTCCAAGGCGTCACTTCTCCTTCTGCAGTACGGAGAGCGCGGCGATCAGTTCGGCCTGCGGCTCGGGGGTCACGTCGAGGGCGTCGAGGGGCGCGAGCCGCCGGTCGCGTTCGGTGTGCAGGGCGCGGTCGAGGTACGAGGCGACCAGCGCGCCGCCCTTGTCGCGCAGCCGCAGGGCGCCCTGGGCGCCGAGGAGTTCGGCGAGCCGGTCCCCGGCGGCGCGGGTGCGGCGCCCGCCGAGGAGGCCGGCGGCGAGGAGCGCGGTGAGGGTCTCGGTGTCGGGGGCCGCGGCGGCGGCCGCGCGCTTGCCGCCCCGGGTACCGCCCCGGGTGGCGGCGGGGCGCTCGATGTCCCGTACCTCCTCCTCGACCATCTCCTCCAGGACGCGCCGCCAGCGCCGTACGGTCACGGCGATCCGCTCACCGGCCTCGTGGGCGTCGTCCTTGCGGCCGGGGGCGGCCTTGTGCGACAGCGCGCCGGCGGCGGGTTCGCGCCGCCAGGCGTCCCGTACCCGCTCGTCGGCGGCGGCGACGGCGCACTGCACGAGGGCGCCGAGGGATTCGACGAGGGCGTCGAGGAGTTCCTCGGCGGACGTGTCCCGGGGGTAGCCGCGCCAGCGGGTACGGGCGTCCCCGGCGAGCACGGCGCCGCGCCACACCTGCTCGCGGACCCGCCGCCCCTGGTCCTCGTACGCGGCCTCGACGGCGCCGCCAAGGCGTACGGCGGCGGCGTACTGGGCGGCGACCGCGCCGGCGAGCTCGGGCATCCGGGTGTCGAGGGAGCCGATCACG
Source organism: Streptomyces sp. NPDC048623 (assembly GCF_040650755.1). Taxonomy (NCBI): domain Bacteria; kingdom Bacillati; phylum Actinomycetota; class Actinomycetes; order Kitasatosporales; family Streptomycetaceae; genus Streptomyces; species Streptomyces sp. NPDC048623. Next base: position 291,520 of record NZ_JBEZHV010000009.1, on the reverse strand, counting down.
CCGGCGGCGGTACGGCCGACGGCCTGCTGGCGGGCGGCCGGGTCCTGGGCGCAGTGGGCGAGCCAGCCGCGGAGCGGGGCGACGGCGTTGTCGGGCAGGAGTCCGCTGCCGCCGCCGGTGGACTCGGGCAGTTCGGGGATGGTGAAGCGGGGCAGGTCACCGAAGCCCGCCTTGTCGAGCAGCGCCTCGTACTGCCGGGAGACCTCGGTGATCACCTGGTGGGGCACGCGGTCGAGGACGGTGACGAGGGTGGCGTCGTACTCCTTGGCCGTACGGAGCAGATGCCAGGGGACGGCATCGGCGTAGCGGGAGGCGGTGGTGACCATGACCCAGATGTCGGCGGCACACATCAACTCGGCGGCGAGCAGCCGGTTCTCGACGACGAGGGAGTCGATGTCGGGCGCGTCGAGGAGGGCGAGGCCGCGGGGCAGGGTGGCGGCGGTCTCGACCCGCAGGGAGTTGTCCTCGGGAGGGTCCTCGGCGGGGTGCTCCTCGTCCTGCTGGGGAAGCCAGACGCGGGTCAGCTGGGGCAGGACGCGCATGCCGGCGAACCAGTGGTGGTCCTCGGGGTGGCAGACGAGGACGGGCGTGCGGGTGGTGGGCCTGAGCACCCCGGCCTCGCTGACCCGCCGCCCGACGAGCGAGTTGACCAGCGTGGACTTCCCGGCCCCGGTGGAGCCGCCGACGACCGCGAGCAGCGGGGCGTCGGGATCCTTCAACCGGGGCACCAGATAGTCGTCGAGCTGCGCGAGCAGCTCGGCCCGGGTCTGCCGGGCGCGCGGGGCGCCGGGAAGGGGGAGGGGGAGACGCACGGCGGCGACACGGTCGCGCAGGGCGGAGAGTGCGTCGATCAGCTGAGGCCGTTCGTCCAAGGTCACCACATGCGAAGAATGCCCAATTTTGGAGCCTTTTTGAAGCGTATTGCGGCCGCGCGCGCCGACCGAACGGATGTAGCCGGGCACCCTGGGTGCCGCCCTGGGCATAACGACTGCACAACACCCGGCCCGAGTGGCGCGAAAAGCGCTGCACGAATCGCACCTGCCTGCGATTATCGGACCGCTTCACCGAACCTCCACATCGTGCCACGCAGGTGAAGCACCCGGGCCAGGCCGACCGGACCCCTATCCTTGACCCGGCCACCACCGGCCCCCGTAGCTCAGCGGATAGAGCAGGTGCCTTCTAAGCACTTGGCCGCAGGTTCGAGTCCTGCCGGGGGCGCAACACCGGGACCCTCCTTCGGGAGGGTCCTTTTTGCTGGTCAGGGGCGGTTTTCGGTCGGGGGCGGGACGGGCGAGAAGACGTCACTGGCGGCTTGATCTGTCCGGCTGAAACCGGCCAGGGGCGGCCTCTGGCGGCTGGTTTTCCCGAAAACTTCCCGAAGTTTTGGGTCCGCCCGCAGCCATGCCTCAGTCACACCGGCGTGCCCTTGTGTGTCGATCAACCCCCGCCGGATGACGGTGAGCCGCCCCTCGACCAGGTCGTGCGGCACGCTGGCGCAGCACAGGTACGGATCCCCGACGACAGGCTCGGCCCCCGGCAGCTCAGGGGTGCCATAGCTGCCTCCACCAGAACCGAGGCAGGTACGGCATCCGTACACATCAGCGACCGGCTGGAGGGTTCGGCCACGGCGTACCCTCAGCAGCCGCATCCAGGAGATCGCCCAGGCGCAGCCAGGCGGTCAGTCCGGAGTAGGTGGCCGGACAGCTCGCGAATCGATCCCACGCCGCCTGGTCGGATCCGAGTGTTTCGCGCACCACGGAGACCACCGACGGATGGGCGGTCCCGTATCCGCTGCCCTGGGCACGCAGCGCCGACCAAGCCGGCAGGGAGCGTACGAGTTCCGGGCCAGTGTCCGGCCTGGCCAGGACCAATCGGGTCCAGGATTCGCGCCAGGACGGCGCACCGCCCAGGTTCTGGCGAAGGCCGATGGTGAGGCGGAGGAGCGCCTCAGCAGAGGCGCTGTGCCGGCGCAAGACGCCTTCGAAGTCCTCAGCGGATCGGTAAGAGCCTGCGGCGGAGGCGAGGAGCGCCTTTTCCACCAGGGAGTCGTCCCCGGCATGTCGGTCCAAGTACTCCCCTAGTGCCTGGGGCGAGATGCCAGCCAGTGCACGTACGGTCACTTCGTCCGGGGCGCCAAGCGCGGCGCGGCGGCGATCCGCGCCGGTGGCCGGCGGCGGGTCGGCGATGACTCGCTGGATAGTGTCGAGGATGTCCTCGAGTTGACGTCGTTGGTCGTAACGCGGTTGAAGGGCATGGTGATGGCTGCTCAACCGCTTGCGTACCTGTTGGACGATGGGATGGACCGCAGCCTTGACGTCCTCGGTAACCACTGGAAGGTGGAGGAGCATGTCTCTCACCCAGGCCAGTTCGTCCGGATCCGCAGCCGTGTATCGATCGGTAGGCTCCCAGTAGGGGAGGGCTCGGACAGCCGCCGCCGCGAAGTCGGCGGCAACGCTGGCGAGGGTCTTCGCTGAGGCCGACCACTCGGCCTGCCGATAGCCGTCCTTGGCCTGGCTCGGGTTGAGGATGTATCGCCAATTCCCGGACGCGGAGTGCCGCACCCAGGTGACAGGAGCGTAGCTCCACAGGTCGAGCAGCGTGGTGCTCTCACGGCCCACGCAGTGGTGGAACCGGACGCGTTCCTCGTCCGTCAGTGAGGACAGTTCGACGGCAAAGCGGTCCAGGACTTGCTGCTCGTCCGCTCCTCCACGGCGCATGCGCGAGCCCTCGGCCAGCAGGATCTGGAAGTCGAAGCGCTTGAGGTCGGCCGCGGCCAGTTCGGTCAACAGCTCCGACTCGACCGCCCAGGGCAGGCTGCCGAGCAATTGGTCGTGGATCGTGCGCTCGGCATCGGTGCCGTTTGCCCATCCCACTAGGTTCCTGTGCCGCTCAGGTTGCCGTTCGAGTATCTGGCGCCACATGGTTCCCCACGCCTCGTACGCCTGGTTGTGTCTGTCCAGCCAGTCTTTGACGTCCCCATCCTCTGGATCACCGGGATCAGGAGCGATGGGAAGCATGTCGCGAGCTGCCGCGAACACGATGTCGTGCAACGGGCCCTGGCGGAGCATCACCTGTGCCGGAGTCGCCTCCTCCAGCAGCTGGGGACTCATAGGCGGCGGTGTACCGCCGAGCGCGCGCATCGCCTCGGCCACCGCCGTCGCCAGCCGCTCCTCAGCACGCGGGCTTCCAAGCCGGGCCAGCTGCTGAGGGGTACACCGGCTCAGGACCCGTTCGCGCAAGTCCGTCGTGCACGAAGGATGCCCCAGCGCACGTGCGGTCAGAGTCAGCCGACGGTCCAAGTAGTGCTCTTCCCCCTCGGACTCCAGATCGGCCGCCACGGCTGCCTCCAGAAGCCACACAGGTGCTGCATCGACCAGTGGGCCCGACAGCAAGGCTTCACTGAGGGTGGAGCGATCGGATCGAGACGTGACCGATCGGGTCTGCTGCACGGCGAGCCGCACGACAGGGTCGTCCGGGCCGCGTCCGGCCATCGCCGTGAGGAGAAATTCGGGCGGTAGCACGGCGTCGGAGTTCGGGCCGGTCACGAGGGTCCCTCCATCGGGCTTGATGGTGTGCTTGTGAACAGCATGCTCGCGTACGGCACTGACACCAGCTTCGCAACTGCCGGAATCCGCAGTCCTCCAGAGTGGAACGTCCCCCAGACGTCAACCGTGCCGGAGTCACCTGGACCGGCCAGCCCTCTCTGGAGCAGGCGCGGCGCGGACGAGCACAAACCCGCAGGAGGCGCCATGCCGGGAAGTGCCTGAGGGCCTTCGACGCGCTGCTGGAGCTCGGCGATCGGGCCGAGGGCAGGGGACGCTGCCTTCGGAGGCACCGAGTGGCACGCCGTGTTCGATCAGCCGTCGAACGAGAAGTTCACTTTCCTCCGCGACCAGTGCCGGGAAAGCCTTCGTCGAGCCGGCTTCACCCACACGCTCTTCTTCGAAATGGTCGATGAGGGAAACCATGTCCTCTACTTGATCTTCGGAACCCGCCATGAGCGGGGCCTGGAGAGGATGAAGGAGGCCATGTGGAGCGTCGACCGTGACCACGGGGTCCGCTATCGCGACCCCAAGGACACCGAGCAGCAGCAGCTCGCCCTCGAACTCGAACCCAACACAGGACCTCTTCGCCGGATCCTGCTGGAGCACATCGCGGCGGCACCGAAGGGCCTCGCCGTGGCGGAACTCAAGACGTTCACCCTCCTGGAGACCGTCTACAAGCCCAGCCAGGTGACCAAGCTGATCACTGACATGCGTGATGCCAAAGCCGTCACCACGACTCCGCGCCGGGTGACAGCCGAAACAGTCGTCGTTCCCTACGTGGTACCGCCTCAGCCTTCCCATCAGGCGGACCACCTGACCCTCTTCTGAGCCGCGTGTCAGGCCCAGGCGGTCGCGTCGTACACGGCATTGCAATGCGGGTCTTCGGCCTCAGGAACGCGGAGGGCCTCAAGGCTTTCGGGCGCCTCCGGGTTGAGGAGCGCGATGAGCTTGGTGGCGGCCCACCAACCCACGGGTCGGAACGCTCCCGACTCGGGGTCCGTCGTACCGACGTCGATTCCGATCACCCCCCGCTCGGGCAGCGCACAGTAGAGGCGGACCACCCCGTGATGACGTGTGTCGAAGCCGACGAGGTGGTAGAGGTCCGGGGCGACCGTGGCTGCCGGGGCGTGCCAGTACGGGTCGCCGACGAGGTCGGCCACCACGTAGTCCAGACCGTCGTCCGCCGTGACCTCCACCGCGTCGGGCAGAACACCGGCCGCTGTGAGCGCGTCGAGATCAAGGACGCCCGCCTCGGTGTTGTCGGCCGCCCAGCGGGCCGCGTCGCGCAGTGCTCCCACGTACCACCAGGAGCCGAGCGATGCAGGCGCGGCCCCAGGGTGGTGGGGCAGTTCGATCAGCACGGCCCTGGACGCGTCGTCCTCCAGTCGGACGCGGATGAGTCCCGAGCCCGGCAGGAAGGCGCGCAACCGCCAGGCCGTACCGGGGACCGGCGCGGCGACGAACCGACGCAACGCCAGCAGGATCTCCGTCGCCTCTCGTTCCATGGCCTCGCGTCTCTTTCCGAACAGGCGGCGTGGGTGCTCGCGTGGATCAGAGCTGGTTGACCCAGTCGGGGCAGAGAGTCTGGCCCCGGCAGAACGCGGTGACGGTACCGATAGGGCGGCCGTCCGGCGTGTTCTGGCCGTTGGGTCCTCGCTCTCCGCGCTCGGCGACGCTGGTGATCGTCATGCGCACCGACCCGCCGCTCGTGATGACGCCGTCGTACTCTGCGCGGCTCCCCCGGACACGGTCGGCCTTGCCGTTGTAGGGCGCGTTGATCACTTTCCGCGTGCACATGTTGTGCTTGGAGCAGGTGTGCTTGAGGCCGAAATCATCGGTTCCCCTACGGGTGGGGATGTCGTTGTGGTCCCAGTCCAGGGTCGACCAGTAGATGTGGTGCCACGGGATGCTGGGGTCTGCCACGGGTGGCAGGGCAGCAGTCGGGCTGCCGTCCGGCGGAAGCGGGACCTGCTCCACGAGCGCCTGCTCCGTGCCGTAGCGCGCCACGTAGGCGTCATTGGACATGACTTCCACGCCTGCCGGAGCCTCCCCTCCACCTGCACGGGCCTGAACGGCGGGCACACCGCTCCCTGCGCCCAGAAGGGCGATCACAGCAGCGGCGGGAAGCACGGCAAGCGACACTCCGAACAAGCGCATGCGGGGGCAACCTCTCGTCGACGATGTACCGGAGCCACACAAGAGACAACCAGGCGGAAGCCGTTCCATCCGACAACCTCCACGGGATCCGACCCAGATGGGGTATGTGGATGTCACCGCAGCAGCCCCGCCCGTCCCGAAAACGCGGGAAGTTTGGGCCCATCCCGCGCCACCAAGCGCAAACCAGCAGGTCAGAACCATCCCACTCCCCCATCCATCAAGTGCCTTCTCAGTACTTGGCCGCAGGTTCGAGTCCTGCCGGGGCGCAACACCGGGACCCTCCCTCTGGGAGGGTCTTTTTGCTGGTCAGGGCGGTTTTCGGTCGGGGGCGGGGGCGTCAGGGAGACGGCCTCGGATGGTTCGTTCTGTCCGGCTGGAACCGGCCAGGAGCGGCCTTCGGCGGCCGTCCGGCCCGAAGACGGCCCGAAGTCTTGGGACGAGCCCTCGGCAGGACCTAGGGGACAAATCGGCATTCGGGTTGAAGCGACGATCACGCCCGGATCATCCTTGCCGTCATGTCTCTCGCCGCCGCGCTCGACGTGTCACACCTGCCTGACTACGCGTACGACTGGGCTCTGGTCGACGTCGAGACATCAGGCCTGATCGCCCGACGTGACCGGATCCTCTCGATCGCGGTGCTGACCTTCGGGCCGGACGGGACCCAGACCGGCGAGTACTCGACGCTGCTGAACCCAGGCTGCGACCCCGGCCCTGTGCACATCCACGGCCTGACCGCGGAACGGCTGAGCGGCGCCCCGACCTTCGAGCAAGTGGCCGGACGGATCGGAGCGCTCTTGCAGGACCGCGTCATGGTGGCTCACAACGCGCAGTTCGACTACGACTTCCTGGCCCATGAGTTCGCCCGCGCCCGGCTCTATCTCCCGGTCACCCAGCGCCTGTGCACCCTGGCCCTGAACCGGCGTGTGGAGCCGCCCGCCGCAGACCTCAGCCTGGCGTCACTGGCCGCCCACTACGGCGTCCCGCAGACCAGCGCTCATGACGCGCTGGACGACACGCGCGTCCTCGCGGGGATCTTCCGGTCCTCCCTCTCCGAAGCCGCACGGCTGGACGTCCCGCTGCCGCTGGTGCCCTGCCCTCCCCGGCAGGATCCGCAGTTCGCGCCGAATCCGCCGAAGACCCCGTGCGCCTACCGGAACCCGGGCCGCCTGTCACCCGGCGGTCCGCTCGTCCAGGGCATGAAGATCGCCATCACGGGCGAGACGGCGACCTCCCGGGCCGAACTGGTGGCCCGGTCCGTCGCCGCAGGCCTGAACATCATGTCGTCGGTCAGTCGGCACACCAGCGCTCTCGTCACCAATGACGCGGCCTCGGGCTCGGCGAAGGCACGGCGCGCGATCGCCGAAGGCGTCACGGTCGTCGACGAGCACACGTTCCTCAAGCTGCTGGGTGAGGTGGGCCCCGGAACACCGCACGAGAATCAGGCTCCGAAGAAGATCCCGGAAGCGGCGACCCCGGCCACGCCGCCCGCTACGCCGACGCCGTCCCCCGCTGCGACCGCAGCTGTCGCGGACGTGCCGGGGCCCAGGCGACCCGAGCCCACGCGCCGCGCCAAGCCGTTCGGCCGTCGGCGGGTCCTGATTCTGGGCGGCACCCACGAGGAGGCGTCCGCTGCCCGGGCCAGGGTCGTCGAACTGGGCGGGGCCGCCGCGATCAACCTCTCGGCGAGCGTCACCGACGTCGTCCTCTTCCCCGGGGGCGAACTCGACCGCCGGATGACCCGCATCACCGCGTTGGGGCTTGCGGTCCACGCCCACGCCTGGCTCGGAGCCCCCGCCCCCGAGCCGGCCGGCGTCCCCGCCCAGGACGATGCGATGACCGACGTCCTGCCGCGCGGCGGAGTCATCGACCTTCCCCCACTTCCCACCCCCGGCCACTGGCATGTGAGTGCCTCCTGGGCGCAGCAGACGAACTGCGAGATCGACGTCGTCGCCTTCGTCCTCGACGAGGACGAGCAGGTCTCCTGCGACGGGGACTTCGTCTTCTACGGCGCGCCGGAAAGTCCCGACGGAGCCACCCGTCTCCTCTGCGACGGCCCGACCGAGCAGACCATCGCCGTCGACCTCGCGGCACTGCCTCCCGCCGCCCACAGGATCGCGATCGCCGCCGCCATCGACGGTGCCGCCACCTTCGGGGACATCGGAGCGGTCCAGATGACCCTCGCACCGGGTGTCGACGCGCCGGCCACGGCCCAGGCCACGCTGGACGCCGCCACCAGCGAACGCACCCTGCTCCTCGCCGAGATCTACCGCCGGGGCCCACGGTGGCGCTTCCGCGCCGTCGGCCAGGGCTACGACCACGGCCTGGAGACCCTCGTACGTGGATACGGCGTCGACGTGGAGTAACCCCCGTCGCCTGCCAGATGACGAGGGGTGCCCCGGTACATCGGGTCCGGGAGGGAGGGTTCGTCGGCCCGGCCACGGCCCGACGAACCCTGCGGGACACACAGCAGCCGGCGGAGGCGCTCCGCGTCGAACTGCCGTCCGGCCGCTACCGCGTCCAGTCGCTGATCATCGATCCCGACCCGAACACCCAGTTCAACAACGCGCCGACGGGGCCGCGACCGGTCCCCCGTTCCGGTCGCGGCCCCGTCCGAGCGGGTGGTCGGATCATTCACGAGCCACAGGACGGCACCTGAGTGTTGGTGCCGAGCTGGATCAGCGCCGGGGCCGGGGCGCAGCAACCGCCGGCGGCGGCGGAGTGGTTGTCGGTGTCCGGCTGGTCGAAGAGGCCGGATCCGCCGCAGACTCCGGTCTCGGGCAGGATGAGTTCGACGCGTTCGGCGGCTTCGTGGTCGCCTGCGATGGCGGCGACGACGGAGCGGACCTGCTCGTAGCCGGTGAGGGCGAGGAAGGTCGGGGCGCGGCCGTAGGACTTCATGCCGACCAGATAGATGCCCTGTTCGGGGTGCGAGAGCTCGTTGACGCCGTGCGGGTAGACGGTGCCGCAGGAGTGCTGGTTGGGGTCGATCAGCGGGGCGAGGGCGACCGGGGCCTGGAGACGCTCGTCGAGGCCGAGGCGGAGCTCGTCGAGGAAGGAGAGGTCGGGGCGGAAGCCGGTGAGGACGATGACCTCGTCGACCGGGTCGAGGCGACGGCCGTCCTCCGCCACCAGGACCAGGCGGGCGTCGCCGTCGCGCTCGATCGCCTCCGTACGGAATCCGGTGACGGCGTCGGCGTGGCCTTCGTCGACGGCGGCCTTCGCGGCGAGGCCGAGCGCGCCGCGGGCGGGCAGCTGGTCGGCGGCTCCGCCGCCGAAGGTGGAGCCGGAGATGCCGCGGCGCAGGATCCACACGGTCTTGGTCCCCTCGCCGTCCTCGGACCTGGCCAGGTCGGCGAGCGAGGTGAGGGCATTGAAGGCGGAGGCGCCGGAGCCGATCACGGCGGTGCGCCTGCCCGCGAAGCGGGCGCGTACGGCCGGGTCCGTGAGGTCGGGGACGCGGTAGGTGACGCGGTCGGCGGCGGCCTTCTCGCCCAGGGCCGGCAGGCCGGAGGCGCCGGCCGGGCTCGGGGTGAGCCAGGTGCCGGAGGCGTCGATGACCGCACGGGCGAGGATCCTCTCCTCACGTCCGTCGGCGTGGGTGACGTGGACGACGAAGGGCTGGGTCTCGCGGTCGGCATCGACGATCCGGTCGCGGCCGGCGCGGGAGACACCGGTCACGCGGGCGCCGAAGCGGACCTTGTCGCCGAGGACGTCGGCCAGCGGCTGGAGGTACCGCTCCGCCCAGTCACCGCCGGTCGGGTACGTCTTCGCGTCGGGCTTCACCCAGCCGGTGGGGGCCAGGAGCTTCTCGGCGGCCTGGTCCGTGATCTCGCCCCAGGTGGAGAACAGCCGCACGTGCGCCCACTCGCGCACCGCCGCGCCGGCGACGGGCCCGGCCTCCAGGACCAGCGGTTCGAGCCCGCGCTCGACGAGGTGAGCGGCGGCGGCCAGGCCGGCGGGCCCGGCGCCGATCACGAGGACGGGCAGCTGGTCGGTGGCGATGGCGTTCACGACGGTTCCCCTTGCTTCGATGCTTGCTTCGACGCATGTCGATCTCTTCGCGGCCCAGGATGGCACTCGACATCGACAAACGTCAACATAGACATTCATCGAATCTGCATGGTCAAGGCGCCCCTTTGGGCGACTCGACGACTTCCCGCCTTGGTTCGACGTGTGTCAACATAGATGCATGTCGAATGCTGCTGTGTTGCCGCTGCTGGAGCCCGAGGTCGAGCCGTGCTGCCCGCCCCTGGCCGAGCGCCCGCTGACGGCCGAGGAGGCCGAGCGGACGGCGAGGATGTTCAAGGCGCTCGGTGACCCGGTCCGGCTGCGGCTGTTCTCAGCGGTCGCCTCACACGAGGGCGGCGAGGCATGCGTGTGCGACATCTCGGACGTCGGCGTCTCCCAACCGACCGTCTCGCACCACCTGAAGAAGCTGAAGGAGGCCGGGCTGCTGTCCTCCGAGCGGCGCGGCACCTGGGTCTACTACCGCGTCGAGCCCGCCGTCCTTGCCGCCATGGGACAGCTGCTGACCAAGGCGGCGACCGCGTGAACCCCATGGTCACCGTCGCGCCGCTGACCGCCGAGCACGCCACCGAGGTCCTGGCGATCTACCAGGCCGGCATCGACGAGGGCAACGCGACCTTCGAGACCACCGCCCCCACCTGGGAGCAGTTCGACGCGGCCAAACTGCCCGCGCACCGCTTCGCCGCCCTCGACGAGACCGGGCGGGTCCTCGGCTGGGTCGCCGCCACGAAGGTCTCCGACCGTTGCGCGTACGCGGGCGTGGTCGAGCACTCCGTCTACGTCCACCCCGACGCGCGCGGACGCGGCATCGCCTCCACGCTGCTGAAGGCACTGGTCGACTCCACCGAGGCAGCCGGGATCTGGACCATCCAGTCCGGGATCTTCCCGGAGAACGCCGCCAGCCTCACCGTCCACGAGCGGGCCGGCTTCCGGGTCATCGGCACCCGTGAACGCATCGGGCTTCATCACGGCCGCTGGCGCGACACCGTCCTCGTCGAGCGCCGCAGCCCCGCCATCTCCTGACGCCTGCCATCTCCTGAGGCCCGCCGTGTCGGGCGGGTCGCTTGGTATCGATGCTCGTCGAGCCGGTCGCGGCGAGGGCGGGCCTCAGCGCAGCAGATCCGCGATCTGCCGGGCCGCTTCGCGCGCCGGGCGGCCGACGCCGATGAGGGTGGCGGAGGCGGGGCCGGTCCAGTCGCCGTAGCCGAGGAGGTGGAGGCGGGGTTCGGCGATCGCCTGGGTGCCGGTCGTGGGGATGTGGCCGCGGGGGCCGCGCAGGCCGAGTGGGGCGAGGTGGGACAGGGCCGGGCGGAAGCCGGTGCACCAGATGATCGCGTCCGCCTCCGCCGTCATGCCGTCGGCCCAGACGACTCCGCGAGTGGCGAGCCGGGCGAACATGGGCTGGGCCTTGAGCAGGCCGGCGTCGCGCGCGGCGCGGACGGGCGGGACGGCGACGATGTCACCGAGAGAGGCGACGCCGCCCGTGTCGGTGCGGCCTTCGTCCAGGGCGCGGCGGCGGGCGGTGGCGTGGTCGAAGAGGGCGCGGCCGTCGATGTCGTCTGCGAGATAGCGGGGTTCGCGCAGGGTGACCCAGGTCAGGTCCGAGTCGTGGACGAGGTCGGCGGCGATCTGGGCGCCGGAGTTGCCGCCGCCGACCACGATCACCTTCTGCCCGGAGAAGTCGGCCGGGTTCGAGTACTCGACGGTGTGGAGCTGGGTGCCCTGGAACTCCGTACGTCCGGGCACGGCCGGGACGAAGGGGCGTGACCACGTGCCGGTGGCGCTGATGACCGCCCGTGCCCGCCACGTACCGGAGTCGGTCTCCACGCGCAGGAGTTCGCCGTCCCGGTGCACGCCGGCCACGCGTACGGGGCGGTGGACCGGGAGCTCGTAACGCTGCTCGTAGTCGGTGAGGTACGAGACGACGTGGGCGGCGTCCGGGTACGTCTCGCCCGCCTGCGGGGGCATGAGGCGGCCGGGCAGGGAGGAGTACGCGGCGGGCGAGAAGAGGCGCAGGGAGTCCCAGGTGTGCTGCCATGCACCGCCCGGTGTCGGCTGCGCGTCGAGGACGGCGAAGTCCAGGCCGGCACGGCGCAGGTGGTAGCCGGCGGCGAGCCCGGACTGGCCGCCGCCGACCACCACCACGTCCACGGCCCGGGTCACTCCCCGTCCGTCCTGCCGCGCGCGAAGTCCGCCCTGCCGCGCATGAAGTCCGTCCTGCCGCGCATGAAGATGACCGCGACCAGGGCCAGGCCACCGGCCGTGCCGATGAGCTGCATGCCGATGAACGCGGGCACCGAGCCGGGGGCGATGCCGGCGAAGGTATTGGTGAAGGCGCGGCCGATCGTCACCGCCGGGTTGGCGAAGGAGGTGGAGGAGGTGAACCAGTACGCCGCGCCGATGTACGAGGCGACCGCGACGGGCGCGAAGCGAAGCTGGTCGGTACGGGCCAGGCCGAAGATCAGCAGGATCAGACCGGCGGTCGCCACGACCTCGCCGAGGAGCAGGTTCCCGGCCGAGCGCTCGTGCGTGGACCACTTCACCAGCGGCTCGCCGAACATCGCGTCGGCCAGGATCGCGCCGAGGATCCCGCCGACGATCTGGGCGGGGACGTAGATGGTGAGCTCGCGGGTGTTCACGCCGGCGCCGCCGCGGCGGGCGGTCCACCACTCGGCCAGGGTGACGGCCGGGTTGAAGTGGGCGCCGGACACCGGGCCGAGGAGGGCGATCAGGACGCCGAGCCCGAAGACCGTGGCGGTGGAGTTGGCAAGGAGTTGCAGCGCCACGTCGTCGGTGAGGTCGGTGGCCTGGATGCCGGACCCGACGACGATCGCCACCAGGGCGGCGGTGCCGACCAATTCGGCGGCGGCCCGGGCGACGAGCGGCGTACGGGGCGGGGTGGCGCCGGGTGCGGGCTGCGGCGACAGGTCGGCGGCCATGGTGTCGCTCGCGGCGGGCTCGGTGGCGGTCACGGGCGGGTTCTCCTCGGACGGGTGAGGCACACGGAGGTGAGGCACAGGGGGCGGGGGCAGGGGGCGGGGGCAGGGGGCGGGGTCACGGACAGGAACGCTTGAAGTTCGCCTCGGCGGTCAGACGTGCGGTCTGCGCGAGAGCGGCGAACTGGCCGGCGAGCTGCTCGATGACGTCCGGCTTGAGCCGGTAGTAGGTGAACCGGCCGCAGGGCTCCGTCTCCACGACCCCGGCCTCGCGCAGCACTCTCAGGTGGTTGGAGAGGTTGGTCTGCTTGGCGCCGGTCTCCTCCACCAGGTGGGTGGTGCACAGCGTCTCGCGGGCGAGCAGGGTGACGATCTGGAGGCGCAGGGGGTCTCCCAGCACCCGGATCAGATCAGTGTCGACTGACGTCATCATGGACTGATAATCTCACATCACTGTTGACTGATATCAAGTGCGACTGATTTTTTCAGAGGCTGCCGAGCCGTGTCACCGGCTGGGCCGTCGAGCCCGGTCCCGGCTCCACGGAGACCCGGCACCGCACCGCGCCCGTTGCCCTTCCCCCTCGCCCGCTCCCCTTCGAGGAAGAACCGATGCCCGAGACCCCGCTCGCCTCCGTGCTGTTCGTCTGCGTCCACAACGCCGGCCGCTCCCAGATGGGCGCCGGATTCCTGCGCCACCTCGCCGGAGACCGCGTCGAGGTCCGCTCCGCGGGCTCCCTCCCCGGCGACCAGGTCAACCCCGCCGCCGTGGCCGCCATGGCCGAGGTCGGCATCGACATCTCGGACCAGAGGCCCAAGGTCCTCACCCCCGAGGCCGCCCAGGCGTCCGACTACATCATCACCATGGGCTGCGGCGACGCCTGCCCGTACTTCCCCGGCAAGACCTACCTCGACTGGCAGCTGGAGGACCCGGCCGGCCAGGGCGTCGAGGCCGTCCGCCCCATCCGCGACGAGATCAGGACCCTCGTCGAGGGCCTGATCGCCGACATCGACGCCAAGACCGGCGCCAAGCAGGCATGACCGGCGACGCCCTTGCCGTACGACGGTGTCACCGGGTGGAGGCCCACCAGGTCGAGGGCGCTGCGGCGGTGTAGCCCAACGACTCGTACAACGGCCTGCCCAGCTTCGAGGCGGTGAGGGTGAGCGGCAGGTCCGCCAGGTGGGCGAGGGAGCCGAGCATGACGGCGCGGCCCACGCCACGCGAGCGGAAGGCCGGCGACGTGCCGACCCAGTAGTGGCTGCCGAAGCCGTCGGCCACGACGCTGACGCAGGCACCCGCGGGCACGCCGTCGTGCGAGGCGACGAACACCTCCACGCCCGGCTGCTCGATCAGCGCCGTCGGGAACAGCTCGCCGGGGCGGTAGGGCTCGAATCCGGCCAGCTCGAAGCCCTCGATCACGATCCGCTCGGCCGCCCGGAGGTCCTCGGGCCGCCGTACCCGGATCACGTCGAGCGCCGGCTCACCGACGGGCCCGGGCGGGCGCAGCATGACCGGCATCTGCCAGCTGCGCATGCCCAGATGGCTCAGGTCGGTCGAGCTGAACGGATCCTCCACGTTCGCCGGGCCCACGGCTCGGCGAGCCAGCTCGCTCAGCTCGGCCAGCTCGCCCGGGTCGAGGACGGGCTCCTGGATCAGGATCCGCAGGCCCGCGCGCGCGTCGCCGTCGACCGCGACGAATCCGCGGCGTCGGATGACCTCATGTCCCCGGCATCGGCCGGTCGCGGTCCAGAAGGCGGCGGAGTTACGAGCCTGCCGCATCGGCGCCTCGGCCAAGGCCGCGGAATCGGGTGTGGGCGAAGGCGCGGACGTGGGCGCGGGCGCGGACGTGGGCGCAGGCGCGGACGTGGGCGCAGGCGCGGGCGCGGACGTGGGCCGGCCGGCCGCAGTGGATCTGCTTGGCATTGCGCCCACGCTACTGCCCGGTTGCCTCATCATCCGGGCCAATTCCGAGCGAGTCGGCTGGGCCACCTCTGGCCTGCTGTCCGGGCCCGCTCGGGGCATGGCGCGCATGACAGGGCGTGGGGCGGGAAGGCGCAGAGTTGCCAGCGAGTGCGCAGACGACCGTACGCGCTCGGGCTGCGCACCGAGTGTGACGAGGGAAGTGGAGGGTGTCATGAACTTCCCTGTTCGACGGAGTTCCGGCGACACCATGTGGCGCCGCCACGGCTGGGGCGGATCGGACCCCTGGCACGACTTCGAGTCCATGTGGGACCAGATGGGCCGGTTCCTTGAGCAGGCCGCGACCCCGGCCATGGGCCTCGGTTGGACCCCCATGGCCGAGGAGGAGGAGACCGACGACGCCTATGTGATCAGGGCTGAGATGCCCGGCATTCCCCGCGAGAACATCGCAGTGGAGCTGGACGGCAACGATCTGTGCATCACCGGTGAGCTCGACGAGAAGTCGGAGGGCAAGGTGCTGACGCACCGCAAGGGCAGGTTCTCCTACCGCACCACCCTGTCCGGCGGCGTCGACAGCGAAAGGATCGAGGCCGGCCTGGACAGCGGCGTCCTGACGGTCACCATCCCCAAGTCGCGGGAGGCCAAGCCGCGCAGGATCGCCATCGCGGGCGGGGAGGAACCACCCGCCTGAGACTGCCGGAGTGACGGCGCACGGCGCGAGTGCGTCGCCCAGCGGGGACAGCAGCGGCCCACGAGGAGAGCGATCATGGCGAACGAAGGCATCTGGGGTTACCGCACCGGCTCCGGCTATGAGGCGGGAACCAGCCTGATCGGGTTCAAGGTCGAGGCGACCGACGGAAGCATCGGAAAGGTCGACGAGCACACGGACGAGGCCGGAGCCGGCTATCTCGTCGTCGACACCGGCGTGTGGATCTTCGGCAAGCACGTGCTGCTCCCCGCCAGCACGATTCGGCGCGTCGACCGGGACGACGAGACGGTCCACGTCGACCGCACGAAGGACCAGATCAAGGACGCGCCCGCGTTCGAGCGGGGAAGGGAGCCCCGCGATCCCGGCTACCTCGATCAGTTCGCCAAGTACTACGGCATGCCTCACATGTGATGCGCCCGCACATGTGAGGGGCCCACCGGAGGCGGACCGCTCCCCCGCCCTCCCCCGCGCGGGGCCCTCCCGTCACCGGGGAGGGTGACGCCCGCCTCATCCGCGCTACCTACCCCCGCCCTCCGGCGTTGACGTCCCGTGACGCCTTTTGCAGTGACGGTTCTGCACGCGGGACCTGCGGGTTCGAGGGCGGTACGACGCGAAGCGGATCGAGGCGACGGGGTAGTGCGCGTGTGGGCTGGGCAGGGCGGACGGGTCGGGGCCGGAGTCGGGGCCGGAGTCGGGGCAGTGACCGGGGCAGGGACCGAGGCCGGGGTCGGGGTCGGGGTCGGGTTGCTGGAGCGGGTGCGGGGGCCGCAGGGGCTGGTGGGGCGGGAGGCGGAGCTCGGGGCGGTGCGGGGCGCGTTGGAGGCGCATCGGCTGGTGAGCGTGACCGGGGCCGCCGGGGTCGGGAAGAGCCGGCTCGCGCTCGCCGCGGTCGCTCCGGGCGGGGCGGCGCCGTGGCAGGCCATGGTGCGGGTGCGGTGGCATGACGGGGTGCCGGTCGGGCGGCAGGCCCTCGCGGCGCGGATCGCGCAGGCGCTCGACGCGGCGGCCGGTCGCGGCGGGTACGGGCGGCCGGCGGCGCCCGATCTGGCCGCCGCCGTCAGGGCGTTGGGGGGCGCCGAGCTGCTACTGATCCTCGACGACGTCGACCCCGTGCACGCGCAGTGCGCCAGTCTGGTGCAGACGCTGCTGATGGCGCTGCCCGCGCTGCGCGTCCTGGTCACCGCGCGGCACCCGCTCGGGCTCGGCGACGAGCATGTCGTACGGCTCGCTCCGCTGGCCACCGAGGCGGCGGGCGAGCTGCTGCGCACCGCGGCGGAGGCGCACGGGGTGACGAGCGCGCCCGATCCGGCCGCCGTCGCCCGGGTGTGCCGGCTTCTGGAGGGCAATCCGCTGGCGATCGAACTGGCCGCCGCACAGCTGGCCGAGCTCCCGGCGGACGAGCTCGCCGACCGTCTCCAGGACGGGCAGTGCTGGCTGTCGGCACCCGGTCCGCTGCTGAAGCGGCACCGGTCCTGGCGCGCCTCGCTCGGCGCCGTGCACGCGCTGTGCGAGCCGGGCGTACGGAAGGCGTGGCGGCGGCTGAGCGTGTTCGCGGGCGAATTCACCGAGCGGGCCGCGGTGTTCGTCTGCGAGGGCGCCGACCTCTCCGCCGACCGGGTGCCGGGCGTGCTCGCCCGGCTGACCGCCATCGGCGCCCTGGAAGCGGGCTCGGAGCTCAGCTCGGTGCTCGAACCGCGCTACCGGATGACCCGCGCCGCCCGTGACTTCGGCGCCGAACGGCTCGCCGCGGCGGGCGAGTCGGCCGCCGCGCGCAGCCGGCACGCCCGGCACTGCCGCAGCACCGCCGCGGTCGCCGAGACCCTGTGGAACACCGGGCTCCAGCAGCAGGCGGTACGGCTCGTGCAGGACGAACTCACCGAGGTCACCGCCCTGGTGCGCCGCGGCGCCCGGGACGACGACAACGCCGAACTCGCCCTGGAGACAGTGCTTCACCTCTGGTTCTGGTGGGTGGCGCACGAGCGGGCCCGGGAGGGCGCGGGTCATGTGCTCGCCCTGCTGCCGAGGGTGCCCGCCGACGAGTCCCTGACCGCCCGCGCGCAGTGGCTCGCGGGCTGGCTCAGCACCGGCGCGGACCCGGCCACGGCGCACCGGCTGCTCGAACGGGCCTGGCCGGTCGCGGTGCTCACCGGCGACGACGCCCTGATCGGCCGGATCTCCCATGTCCACGGCACCCTCGCCTGGCAGCGCGGGGACCTCCCGGCCGCCGCGGCGCACTACCGGCACGCCGCCGACACCGTGCCCCCGTACGCGCCCGGCGGCCCGACCCCGGCGGTCAGCCTCGCCGCGCTCGCGGTCGTGCACTCCGCCGAGTCGCCCGCCCTCGGCGTACGGACGGCGCGCCGGGCCCTCGCCCAGCAGACCGGGCACCACGACACCTGGGCGACGGCGCTCGCGCAGTACGCACGGGCGCTCGCCGACCACCGGGCCGGGCACTCCGGCCGGGCCCTGCGCCGCGCCGAGCGGGCGCTCGCCCAGCTCGACGTACGCCTCGACGCGCCGCAGCCGCGCGCCGCCCTGCGCCGGCTGCTCGACACCCTCCGGGACGCCGAGCGCAGCGCCGCCGCCCGCCCGCCCCGCGGGGTGCACGTGCCCGCGCCGCGCCCGACCCCCACACCCACCCCCACACCCACGGCCGCGCACCGCACCACACGCACCACCACCTGACGCGCGCAACCCGGGCCACCGCTCCCGTACGCCAACCGGCCGAGCCGGTTCATGCAGGCCGGTGGGACTGCCCGTGGGCGGACCGGTTCGCCGCCGCCAATGCGGGGGTCGGAGCGGCCCCGGTTGTAAAACTCGCAAAGTGAATAAAGCCGATAAAAGCACCGAACGGCGCGCCGCGCAGAGCGCCCTCTGGCGCCACCAGAGGGTGCGCTCCACCGCGCTCGCCGCCGTCCTCGCCACGACGGCCGTTCCCGTCCTGCTCCTCGGCGTGGCGGCCGCGCCCGCCGCCGCGGCGCGGCTGCCCGACGGGCTCGGCCCCTGCGTGCCCGGCAGTTGCCCCTCGCCGTTCCCCGGCGTCGGCAACCACGGCATCGCCGGGCGCGACGACGCGATCAACCTCTTCGTCGGCGAGGACTTCCATGTGCGCGGCGGCGCCGCCGAGGCCGAGGGCCGCGTCGTCGTCCTCGACGACTTCGACATGGCGAAGAGCAGGCCGCCCGTCAGCCAGGTGTACAACATCGGCGAGGCGGGCGTCGGCTCGCGCGTCCCGCCGCCCGTCGGTGCGGACTGGCTGACCACCGGCGGCGACATCACGGTGGCCGCCCGCCAGCAGGTGCTCGCCGAGGACGGGGTCGTACGGCACGGGGGCGGCCTCACCGGCACGGTGAGCGCCGACAAGCTCGTCGAGGACCCGCACGCGGCCGACCCGTACACCGCGCTGCGCGACCGGCTGACCTCCGCGAGCCGCTGCTACGCCCGGGTCGACGGGCGGCCGCGGCCGGCCACGGGCACCGCGGTCAACAACGGCGGCGAGACCGTGTTCACCGGTGACAACAGCTCGCCGCTCCAGGTCTTCGACGTCGGCTTCGACCTCACCTCCGCCACCGGCGGGCAGCAGGGCGTCGTCTTCCGGAACATCCCCGCGGGCGCCACGATCCTGGTCAACCTCACGGGCGCCCACCGCACGATCAACACCTACAGCGGCGGCCTCGACGACAGGACCGACCCCCTCAACGCCTACCGCGACCGGCTCCTCTGGAACATCCCGGACGCCACCACGGTGAACCTCGCCGGCACGGGGCAGTTCCAGGGCAGCTTCCTCATCGGCGAGCAGACGTCGAGCACGACGGTGACCCTGCCGGGCATCAACGGGCGCTTCTTCACCACCGGTTCGCTGACCCACGCGAGCGCCGCCACGGGCGGCGGCGGGCAGGAGTTCCACGCGTACCCGTTCAACGGCGACGACCTGCCCGACTGCGGCTCCTCGCCGAACGCCACCGGCGTGGTCTCGGTGGTCAAGAAGGACGCCGACACCGGCGCGCTGCTCCCGGGCGCGGAGTTCCGGCTGTGGAAGGAGACCAACGGCAGGGCCGGGCTCCAGACCGACGGTGCGAACGCCGACACCGCCGTCGGTGACACGTGCACGACCGGCACCGAGGGCATCTGCTCCGACACCGTGGAGACCGGCACGTACTACTGGGAGGAGACGAAGGCCCCCGACGGGCACGAGCTGCCCGACCCGGCGGCGGTCTTCGGCCCGCTCGTCCTCACCGCGGAGAACGCCGACGACGGCGTCGAGGTCGTCGCCACCAACTCCCGTACGCCCGAGGCCAAGGGCTCACTGAAGCTGCTCAAGACCGACGCCAAGACCGACCGCCCGCTGGCGGGCGCGGTGTTCGAGGCGTGGCGCGAGACCAACGGCGTGGCGGGGCTGCAGACGGACGGCACCAAGCCCGACCAGCGGGTCGGCGCGGGCTGCGCCACCGACACGAAGGGCGTCTGCTCCTTCGATGACCTGCCGCTCGGCTGGTACTACCTGCGAGAGACGGCCGTGCCCGAGGGGTATGTGCTGCCGGGCGAAGGCGTCTTCGGACCGTTCGGGATCACGCAGGACCACGGCGGGCGGGCGGAGGTGTCCATCCCCAACGAGCGCGGCGAGCCGTGCCACGGGAAGGACTGCAAGAGCCGTCCGCGTCGTTGACGCGCTGAGCCGAGGGGCTCCGGGAGATCCGGGACGGGGCGGGGCGCGTTCACCGGTTCGGCCGCGCAGGGCGGGCCGGGGCGTGTCGGCACTGCTCGACTGGGAGCGTCCCCGCCCCCGTCCCCGCCCCGTCGCCGTCCCTGTCCCCGTCCCCGTCCCTGGAGGAGGTTCCGAGGTGCTCATCGTTCGGGCAAGGGCAACCGGTGCCGCGACCGTCGCCATGGCGGTCGCCGCACTGCTGTCCGCGGCCCCGGCCGCACCGGCTGCCCAGGCCGCCCCGGCCGCCCAGGCCGCACCCGCCGCTTCGTGCACGGCGCCGACCGGCCCGTACCAGCGCCCCCTGGAGCAGTATCTCGGCCGCCCGGTCGACGGCGTGCAGTCGGAGGCCGACTGCGCCGCGATCCGGACCTTCCAGCAGCGCGAGAGGCTCCCACGCACCGACGGGTACGCCGACCTCGCCACGTACCGGACGTCGGTCGCCGTCCAGGCCCGCCCGGACCCGAACGCGCAGGGCCGCTGCCCGGTCCGCGACGAGAAGGTCACCTGCGTCGACATGGACCGGCAACTGCTCTGGGTGCAGACCGGCAAAAAGGTCGGCTTCGGCCCGGTCCCGATCCGCACCGGCCGCGACACCATGGAGACCCGCCCCGGTTGGCACGCCGTCTACTGGCGCGACAAGAACCACGTGTCGAGCCTGTACGACAACGCCCCCATGCCGTACGCCCAGTTCTTCGACGGCGGCCAGGCGCTGCACGGGCACCCGGGCGACCTCTTCGACGGCGGCGGCTCGGCCGGCTGCGTCAACCTGTCGATGAAGGACGCGGAGGCGCTGTGGAGGCTCCTGAAGCTCGACGACCGCGTGTACGTGTGGGGCACGAAGCCCGGCACCGCCGACCGCCGGTCGTGATCAGGTCTTGGCCATGACCTGATCAGGTCCAGTCGCGCGGGTACGGCACCCGCAGGGTCTCCGGCGGTACGGGGGCGTGCTCGGCGGCGGCGTACAGCCGGCCGTCCCGCAGGGCGAGCGCGCCGCTGCGCACCATGCCGGTGACCAGCTCGTCCGCGAGCACCTCGGGCGTACGGCGCAGCAGCCGCGCGGCGTCGGTGAGCCAGGCGCGGGCGAGGAGGTACGGCTCGGCCTCGGCGCTCGGCAGGCCGCCGCGGATCATCAGCGCGAAGGCGAGGATCCGGCGCGCGCCGTACCAGACCGCCCCGTCGGGGTCGTCGACAAGCCGCTGGGCGCGGCGCTGCGCGGCGGCGAGGGCGGCGGCCGGGTCGGCGGGCACGGGGCCGTGGGACGGCAGGACGACCCGCGGGTCGAGGTCGGCGATCCGCTTGAGGGAGGCGAGCGCGGTACCGGCCGCCTCGGGGCCATCGAGCGCGAGGTTCACCCAGCCGACGTCGTAGTCGGAGAGCGCGTCGCCGACGACCAGCAGCCGCTCCTCCGGCTGCCAGAGGGCGAGATGCCCGGGCGTGTGGCCGGGGGTGCGGACGATCTGCCAGTCGGCGTCGCCGAGGCGCAGCGACTGCCCGTCGTCCAGGGCGAGATCGACGGAGTACGCGGGGACGGGCTGGTCCAGGTACTCGGCGGAGCAGCACCCGGGGTCGCGCCGGGCGAGCGCCGCGGCTTCGGGCGCACCGGCCGCGACGGCGGCGCCCCGGGCCTGGAGCAGGGCGTTGCCGCCGACGTGGTCGGAGTGCCAGTGGGTGTTGACGACCAGTTCGACCGGGCGGCCGCCGCTGCGGGCGCGGGCCCGGGCATCGGCCCAGTCGGCGGTCTCGGCGGCGTGCCCGACGAAACCGCTGTCGACGAGTGCGGGGCGGCGCCCGTGCAGCAACAGAGTGTTGGCGTCGGGGAACGGCCGCTGCCACCAGGTGGCCCAGGAGGGCAGGTCCGGGGGTGTCCGGGCGTCGTCCACGGCTCGCTCTCCTCGTGGTGTCGGGGGCGTACGGGGCGGTGCACCGTGTGGGCCGCCGCTGTCGATCATCGCCATCGGTCACCGCACCGGCAAGGCCGCCGGGTCCGCCGCCGAACCGGCCGGGCGGGGCAGCTGGTTGACCGGAGCTGTGGCGGCGGGGGCCGGGCGGGCGGAGGCGGCACGACCGTCGGCCCGTCGGGGGAGGCGGCAGGGCCGTCAGTCGTGCCAGGGCTCGCCCGTCACCTGGTGGTCGGCGTGGCTGATCGCCTCGACGACCAGGCGTTTCAT
Source organism: Streptomyces sp. NPDC048623 (assembly GCF_040650755.1). NCBI lineage: Bacteria > Bacillati > Actinomycetota > Actinomycetes > Kitasatosporales > Streptomycetaceae > Streptomyces > Streptomyces sp. NPDC048623. The sequence continues at coordinate 269,356 of NZ_JBEZHV010000009.1, read as the reverse complement.
ATGCCCGTCGGGCAGCGAGTAGACCACCCGCCTGCCCTCCTTGCGGGACTCCACCAGCCCGCCGAGGCGCAGTTTGGCCAGATGCTGGCTCACGGCCGGGCGCGCGGCGCCGACCGCCTCCGCGAGCGCGCTGACGTCGGACTCGGCGCGCGAGAGCAGCCACACGAGATGGAGGCGCGTGGGGTCGGCGAGCAGCGCGAAGACACGGGCCGCCGCGTCGAGCTCGCGGACGCCGGGGGTGTGCTGGTGGTTGCGCGGGCGAGGCCGCCGGCCGGGGCTCGGGTCGGGGCCCGCCGGGTCGGGGGCGCCGTCGGGTGAGGGCATGAGGGCATCGTAGGCACGCGGGCGCCCACCGGGACCCCTCCCGTCCGCGGTCACCACCGGACCCCTCCGTCCGCGGGCCCCGCCAGGCCCTTCGCATCCACGCCGCCCACCGACCCCCTCCCGCCCCCGGTCACAGCCGGACCCCGTCGCGGGTCGCCACACCCCCGCCCGTCCGCAGCCGCCCACCGGGGCCCGCCCGTCCGCGGCCGTCCGCCGAAACCCTCCCACCCGCGGCCGCCCACCGGACCCTCACCGTCCGCGGTCGCAGCGCCCCCGCCCCGGGTACACATCCGGTGTGAACTCGAGCCTCGCCGTACCCCGTATCGAGCGACTCCTTCAGGACGGGGTCCGCGAACAGGTCTACCCCGGGGCCGTCTGGGCCGTCGGCGATGCCGGCGGGGCCCTGGCCGGCGGGGCCGTGGGTGCGCTCGTGCCCGGGGGCCGGCCGGCGGACACCGACGCGCTGTTCGACCTCGCGAGCCTCACCAAGATCATCGCCGTCTGGCCGGTCGTCGGGACCCTGGTCGAGAGCGGCAAGCTCCCACTCCACACGCCTTTGGGCGAGTTCTGGCCGGAGACCGCCGGACATCCGGTGGGTGACGTCACCCCGCTCCAGCTGCTCACCCACACCGCCGGACTGCCGCTGCGCGCCAACCTCCGCGCCCTGTACGGATCGGACCCGCAGGACGTACGGGACGGGGTGATCCGGGAGCGGCTGCGGCGGCGGCCGGGGGAGGCGGTGGAGTACACCGACCGGGCGGCGCTCGTGCTCGGCTATCTCGCCGAGTTCCTCACCGGCGGCCGGCCGCTGCGCGAACTCGCCGGGACCCGGATCTGGGCGCCGCTGGGCATGGCGGACACGTCGTACGGGCCGCTCCCGCCCGCCCTCGCCGCGCGCGCCGCGCCCACCGAGTACGACGAGGAGACCGGCGTCCATCTCCGGGGCACCGTGCACGACTTCTCGACCCGGCTGCTCGGCGGGGCGTGCGGGATCGCCGGCACCTTCGCCACCGCCGGGGACCTCGGGCGTTTTCTGCGGCAGGTGCTCGATCCCGTACGGCCTCCGGCTCCGTTCGGCACGGATTGGGTGACGGAGTCGCTGCGCGTACGGACCGGTGAACTCGTCCCACACCGCGGACTGTTCTGGCATCTCGCGCCCGGCACGACGCCCGCCGACGACATCTGGACGCACTACGGCTTCACCGGCACCGGGATGTGGGTCAGCCCGGCGCGCGGCCGTTGGGCGGTCCTGCTCACCAACAAGCTGTACTTCACGCGCGCCACGGTCCCCGTCACGCGCGTCCGGAACGCGTTCCGTGCGGCCGTGTTCCCTCTCCCCCGGTGACTCAACGTGACCGCGAGTGACCGGATCAGGCCGTCGTCGTTGCACGCCGTAAACCATCAGGCAGGCGACGAGCAGCGGAGGTACGACGGTGGGAGACGAGCGGACGGCGTTGATGACGGAGCCGGGGACGGAGCCGGGGACGCGAGGGACGGTCGCCGACCCGGGGGCCGTACGGGCCGCGGCCGACGAACTGGCCCTGGGCCGCGCGGTGATGCACTGCTTCGCCACCATCCACGCGCTGACCGCCCACCCCGACCGGGAGAGCATCGCCCTGGTAAACCGGCTGACCAGCCGTCCGGACGGCCATCCGGACGACTCCACCGGCAGCATCACCACCACACCCGACGCGCTGCCCGGGCTCTTCGACTGGACCCGGTTGCCCGCCGAACTCCCGCGCCGGCAGCTGCGCCTGTTGATGGAGGAGCTGTACGAGCTCGGGCCGTTCGGCTTCCGGGGCCCGGCCGCGGACGCGGTGCCGGACCATCTGACCGCCGTACATGACGGGGTGCGCACCGTCCGGGTCGTCGCGCCGGGCCGGCACTGCCCGTCGAACGCCTTCCTCGCCGCCGCGCTCGACCGCACCGGCACCGGGCTGCTGTTCACCCGGCTCACCGCCCGCGCCGACCGCTCGCGGGAGCTGTCCCACGTACCGGTCCTCACGCACGCCGACGAGGTGGCGGCGCGGAAGCGCCATCCGCATCACGCGCCGGTGCCGGTGACGGTCGTGTCCTTCCACCGGGCGGCGGGGTACGGCCGGGCGGGGCTGCCCGCGCTGACCCTGGAGCGGCCGGGCTCGCTGTCCGCCGAGCACCTGCGGTCGGTGGCCGCGAACCACGGCTTCGCGCTCGCGCTCGCGCCCGCGCAGGCGCAGCAGGCGCAGCAGGCGCAGGCGCGGGTCTACGCGCCGTCCGTGCGGCGGTAGGCGCGCAGGAAGGCGCCGACGCCGCCCCGCAGGAGGCGGTCGGCCTCGTCCTTTGGGAGTGGCAGCACGCCGTAGACGGAGCGCTGGAGGACGGCCGCCGAGGTGAGGGCCGGGAAGTGGACGGCGGCGAGGGCGGCGTCGCCGTGCAGGTCGAGCAGGCCGGCGTCCTCCAGGGCGGTGAGGGCGGCGGTGAAGGCGCGGGCGACGGGGGCCGGGCCGGCCTCCTGCCAGGCGCTCATGACCTCCTCGGGCATGTGTCCGGCCTCGGCGTGGATGTGCCGGACGAGGGCGAAGTGGTCCTGGTACTCGCCGATGAGGTCGGTGAACGCCCGGGCGAGGGCGACCAGGTCGCGTTCGAGGTCGTCGGGGTGGGGCGGGCGCGCGGGGTCGAGGAGCGCGTGGAGGCGGGCGAGCTGGGCGTCCCGCACCTCGTTGGCCGTCCAGGTGACGACGGTGCGGAACAGCAGGGCCTTGCCGCCGGGGAAGTGGTTGTAGAGCGTGCGGGTCGACACGTCGGCGGCGGCGGCGATGGCGTCGACCGAGGCGCGGGCGTAGCCGTCTCGGCCGAAGACCCCGCAGGCCGCGCGCACCACGGCGAGCTGTTTCTCCAGCTTGCGGGGCGGGACCTCGCGCTTGGCGCGCTCCATCCAGGCGTCGTTGGTGCTGCTCATGACGGCAGCGTACTCGCCCTCCCCCACTCAAGTACAACGGGCGTTGCACTTTTTACAACGAGCGTTGTACCTTTCTGGCGGGCCGGACGCACCGGGCGTCCCGGCCGTCCATCGAGGGGGAACAGTCATGTCCGCGACCGCCGTCGACACCACCGCCACCATCACTTCCGAGGACACGGACGAGACTCCGCTGCGCGTCGCCGTCCTCGTCGGCAGCGTCCGCGAGGGGCGCCGCGGGCCCGCCGTCACCGACTGGTTCACTGGCCTCGCCGCCCGGCACGGGGGCCTGGAGCTCGACGTGATCGACCTGGCCGAGGTCGACCTGCCGCTCGTCATGCCCGGCTGGGGCGGACAGGTCGACCCGCGGGCCGTCGCCGCGCTCGCCGGGGTCTCGCCGCGGCTCGCCGCCGCCGACGCCTTCGTGGTCGTCACGCCCGAGTACAACCACAGCTTCCCGGCCGTCCTGAAGAACCTCATCGACTGGCACCGCACCGAGTGGTACGCCAAGCCCGTCGGCTTCGTCTCGTACGGCGGCCTCGGCGGCGGCCTGCGCGCGGTCGAGCAGCTCCGGCTCGTCTTCGCCGAACTGCACGCCACCACCGTGCGCGACTCGGTCAGCCTGCACGGCCCCTGGTCCGGGCTCGGCGAGGACGGACAGCCGCTCGACCCGGCGGTCGCCGAAGGCGCCGCCAAGGGCATGCTCGGCCAGCTCACCTGGTGGGGCCGCGCCCTGCGCACGGCCCGGACCGCCCTGCCCTACCAGGGCTGAGGGGCGCGCCCGCCATGACCACGTCTCCGCCCCGTACCGGATCCGCGACCGAGCCGCCCGCGCCGCCCGATGTCGCCGCCCCCGGCCCCAACGCCGGCTCATCCGGCCCGGCGGCCACCGCCGGCCTGACCGCCCCGGCAGGCCCATCCGTCTCGGCCAACCCCGCCACCCCGCTCCGTACCGGGCCCGTGGCCGATCCCGGCGCCGGGTCCGGCTGCGGCTCATCCGGCCCGGCGGCCACCGCCGGCCTGACCGCCCCCGCCTCCGGCCCGGCGGCCCCGGCCGGCCTGCCCCAGCGGGCGGAACTGTCCCGCCCCACCGGCCCGTCCATCTCGTCCGACCCGGCCACCTCTCCCAGCCTGACCGGCCCGTATCAGCCGAACACCGCGGCAGACCCGACCGACCTGCCCGGCCCACCCGGCGTCGCCGGCCCGGCGGCCCGGCCGGCCCCGGTCGGCCGCTCCGGCCCTTCCGGCGCCCCCGCCTCCGCCGTCCCCTCCCCCACCGCCACCCCGCTCGGCCGGGTTCTCACCGTCACCGTGCTCGGGTCCGTCATGGCGGTGCTCGACATGACGATCGTCAATGTCGCGCTGCGCAGTCTCTCGGACGCCTTCCGGGCCCCGCTGACCACCATTCAGTGGGCCGCCACCGCCTACTCCCTGGCGCTCGCCGCCGTCATCCCGACCGCCGCCTGGGCGATAGGGCGAATCGGGGCGCGGCGCGCGTACCTCACGGCGCTCGCGCTCTTCACCCTCGGTTCGCTGCTCGCCGCGGGCGCCTGGGACGCGGGGAGTCTGATCGCGTTCCGTGCCGTGCAGGGGCTCGGCGGCGGGCTGTTGATGCCCGTGGGGATGACGATGGTGATGCGCGCGGCCGATCCGGAGCGGATGGGCCGCGCGATGGCGATCGGCGGACTGCCGATCCTGGTCGGGCCGGTGCTCGGACCGACGCTCGGCGGATGGCTGGTCGACGCCGCGTCCTGGCACTGGATCTTCCTGATCAACGTGCCGCTCGGCGCGCTCGCCCTCGCCCTCGCCGCCCGGCTGCTGCGCCCCGACGCGCCCCGCGCCGGCGACCCGGCGCCGCCCCGGCTCGACGTACCGGGTCTGCTGACGCTCTCCCCCGGGCTCGCGCTGCTGCTCTACGGGCTCGCGCGCGGCGGCGAGGCGGGGAACTTCACCGCCCTGGAGGCATGGCTCCCCGCGGCGGCGGGAGTGCTGCTCGTCGCCGGTTTCGTACGGCGGGCCCTGACGGCCCGTGAGCCGCTGCTCGACCTGCGGCTGCTCCGCGACCGCACCTTCGCGGCGGGCATCGGCACCCTCGCCCTGTTCACCTGCGGCTACTTCGGCTCGATGCTGCTCGGGCCGGTGTACTGGCAGGCGGCCCGCGGGTTCACGGCGAGCTCCACCGGGCTGCTCGCCATGCCCGTCGGGCTCACCGTCGGCCTCACCATGCAGATCGCCGCGCGGCGCATCGACTCGGTCGCGCCCCGGCGGCTGATCCCCGCGGGTGTCGCCGTCGCCGCGCTCGGCATGGGGATGAGCGCGCTGCAGACCGGCATCCCGGACGTGGCGGTCTGGCGGCCGGTCGCGGCGGCGATGCTGATGGGGGTCGGCGCGGGCATCGTGATGATGCCGACGATGACCACCGCGAGCCGCGATCTGCCCAGGCACCGGCTGGCCGCCGCGAGTACGGCGCTGAGCATCGACTCCCAGCTCGGCGCGGCGGTCGGCACGGCGCTCTGCTCGGTGCTCCTCGCGTCGGCGGGCACCGACCCGGCCGGGTTCCGGCTCACCTACGCCGTCGCCGCGGGGCTGCTCACCCTGGCTGTACTGCCCGCCCTGTTCCTGCCGGGGCGCCGGGCGGAACTCCCTCGCTGAAGGGAACCCGCGGGGTGCCCTCGCGCGCGGCACCCGCCTGGGGCACCGTGATCGCCATCGACAGGCCCCCGCCGGGGGTGTCCTCGGCGGTGACGGTGCCGCCCATCGCCTCGACGAAGCCGCGCGCCACCGCGAGGCCGAGGCCCACGCCGGCGCCGCGCGGCACGTCGCCGTACCGCTGGAAGGGCGCGAAGATGCGGTCCTTGGCGTCGTCCGGGACGCCGGGGCCCCGGTCGACGACCCGGATCTGCACCCCGCCCCCCAGGGCGCCGGCCGAGACGAGCACGGGGACGCCGTCCGGGCTGTACTTGACCGCGTTCTCCACGATGTTGGCGACGGCCCGCTCCAGCAGGCCCCGGTCGACCGCGACCATCGGCAGGGTCTCGGGGATGTCGAGTTCGACGCTCCCCTCGGGGACCCCGCCGAGGGCCATCGGCACCACCTCGTCGAGGTCGGTCTCGCGGATCACCGGGGTGACCGTGCCCGTCTCCAGGCGTGACATGTCGAGCAGGTTCCCCACCAGGTGGTCGAGCCGGTCGGCGCCCTCCTCGATGCCTTCGAGCAGCAGGGCCCGGTCGTCCTCGCTCCACTCCACGTCGTCCGAACGCAGGGACGTCACCGAGGCCTTGATGCCCGCGAGCGGCGTACGCAGGTCGTGGCTGACGGCGGCGAGCAGCGAGGTGCGGATCTTGTTGCCCTCGGCGAGCCGGCGGGCCTCCTCGGCCTCGTCGACCAGCCGCTGCCGGTCGAGGACCACGGCGGCCTGGGCGGCGAAGGCGCCGAGGACGCGCCGGTCCTCGGCGGGCAGGACACGTCCGGTCAGGGCGAGCGCGAGCCGGTCGCTCACCGGCATGTCGACGTCCGCGTCCTCGGGCCGGGCCACCGGGGCGGCGACGCCGACGCTCGCCGTGCAGCTCCAGGGTTCCAGGTCCCCGGCCCGTTCGAGGAGCGCCACGGAGTCCATCGAGAAGGTCTCGCGGACCCGTTCGAGCAGGGCCTCCAGGCTGGTCTCTCCGCGCAGCACGCTGCCCGCGAGGAAGGACAGGGTCTCCGCCTCGGCGCGCAGCCGGGCCGCCTGGTGGGTGCGGCGGGCCGCCAGGTCCACGACGGAGGCGACCGATATGGCCACCCCGACGAAGATGAGCAGCGCGACGATGTTCTCGGGGTCGGCGATCGTCAGTTTCCCGACCGGCGGGGTGAAGTAGTAGTTGAGTACGAGGGAGCCGACGGCCGCCGAGACGAGCGCGGGCAGCAGTCCGCCGAGGAGGGCCGCCGCGACCGTCAGCGACAGGAAGAGCAGCATGTCGTTGGCGAGGCCCATGTCGGGCGCCAGCCGGCTGATCAGCAGCGCCAGCGGGACCGGGCCGAGCACGCCGACCAGCCAGCCCCAGACGATCCGGGCCCGGCCGAGCAGCCGGCCCGCGCGGGCGACCGGCAGGCCGCGGCCCTTCGCCATCGCGTCGTGCGTGACGATGTGGACGTCCAGGTCGGGGCCGGACTCGCGGGCGACGGTGGCGCTGACGCCGGGGCTGAGCACGGACTGCCAGGTGCGGCGGCGGCTGACGCCGAGGACGATCTGGGTGGCGTTGACGCCGCGGGCGAAGGACAGCAGGCCGGTGGGGATGTCGTCGCCGACGACATGGTGGAAGGTGCCGCCGAGGTCCTCGACGAGGGTGCGCTGGACGGCCAGTTCCTTCGGCGAGGCCGCGGTGAGGCCGTCGCTGCGGGAGATGTAGACGGCGAGGACCTCGCCGCCCGCGCCCTTCTCGGCGAGCCGGGCGGCGCGCCGTATCAGGGTGCGGCCCTCGGGGCCGCCGGTGAGGCCGACGACGATCCGCTCCCGGGAGGCCCAGATCTTCGAGACCTGGTGTTCGGTCCGGTACTCCTGGAGGTATTCGTCGACCCGGTCCGCCGTCCACAGCAGCGCGAGCTCGCGCAGGGCGGTGAGGTTGCCGGGGCGGAAGTAGTTGGAGAGGGCCGCGTCGACCTTGTCGGCCTTGTAGACGTTGCCGTGCGCCATGCGCCGCCGCAGGGCCTGCGGCGACATGTCGACCAGCTCTATCTGGTCGGCGCGCCGTACCACCTCGTCGGGGACGGTCTCCCGCTGCCGTACGCCGGTGATCGACTCGACGACGTCGCCGAGCGACTCCAGATGCTGGATGTTGACGGTCGAGACGACGTCGATGCCGGCGGCGAGCAGTTCCTCGACGTCCTGCCAGCGCTTGGAGTTGCGCGAGCCCGGCACGTTGGTGTGCGGGAGCTCGTCGACGAGGGCGACGGCCGGCCGGCGGGCGAGCACGGCGTCGAGGTCCATCTCGGGGAAGGTGGTGCCCCGGTACTCGATGTCCGTGCGCGGTACGACCTCCAGGCCGTGCAGCATGACCTCGGTACGCGGCCGGCTGTGGTGCTCGACGTACGCGACGACCACGTCGGTGCCGCGCTCGACGCGCCGGTGGCCCTCGGAGAGCATCGCGTACGTCTTGCCGACGCCGGGCGCCGAGCCCAGATAGATCCGGAGTCTTCCGCGTCTAGGCATGTGCCGGTCCGTCCTTCTCGGCTCCCGGCTCGAAGCGGTAACCCATGCCGGACTCGGTGATCAGATAGCGGGGGTGGGAGGGGTCGGGTTCCAGTTTGCGCCGCAACTGCGCCATGTAGACGCGCAGATAGTTGGTGTTGCCGCGGTGGCTCGCGCCCCAGACCTCCTCCAGGAGCAGGCGCTGCGCGACCAGGCGGCCCGGGTTGCGGACCAGGATGTCGAGCAGGTGCCACTCGGTGGGGGTGAGCCGGACGTCCCGCTCGCCGCGGCGGACCTTGCGGGCGACGAGGTCGACGGTGAAGTCGGCGGTCTCGACGGTGGTGACCTCGGTCGTGGGGACGGCCTCGCGGCGCCGGGCGGCGGCCCGCAGCCGGGCGAGCAGCTCGTCCATGCTGAACGGCTTGGTCATGTAGTCGTCGGCGCCGGCGTCCAGGGCGTACACCTTCTCCTCGGAGGCGGTACGGGCGGACAGCACCAGGATCGGTACCCGGGTCCAGCCGCGCAGCCCCGCGATGACGTCGATGCCGTCCATGTCGGGCAGCCCGAGGTCGAGGACGACGACGTCCGGGCGGCGGTCGGCGGCGAGGCGCAGGGCCGTGGCCCCGTCGGGCGCGGCGTCGACCTCGTACGCCCGTGCCTGGAGGTTGATGACCAGCGCCCGCGCGAGTTGGGGGTCGTCCTCCACGACCAGTACCCGGGTCATCCGTGGGGGCCTTCCTGTTCAGGGGTTTCACGGCCGAAGGGCCCGGGAGGTCTCCCGGGCCCGTGGGCCTGCTGCATAGTGACGGACTGTCAGCCCTTGGCGGCCACGAGCGCCTTCAGCGCGATGTTGAGCTGGAGGACGTTGACCCGGGGCTCGCCGACGAAGCCGAGGATCCGGCCGTCGGTGTGGTCGGCGACCAGCTTGGCGACCTGGGCCACGGTGAGGTGGTTCAGCTCGGCGACCCGGTGCACCTGGAGCTCGGCGTACTCCGGGGAGATGTGCGGGTCGAGGCCGGAGCCGGAGGAGGTGACGGCGTCGGCCGGCACGTCCTCGGGCTTCACCGTGTAGCCGGCGACGGAGTTGTCCTTGACGACGGCCGCCTTGGCGTCCATGACCTGGGCGCAGAGCGTGCCCTCCTCGGGCTTCTCCGGGCAGTAGGCCTTGCCGTTCTTGTCGGTCAGCGCGCCGTTGTCGCCGGAGCGGTTGGTGGCACCCGAGAGGATGATCTTGTACTGGGTGTTGACGGAGTTGGTTCCGAGGCCGTTCGACGGGCGCGGCTGGAACCACTTGAGGTCCTTGTAGGCCTGGCCGATCAGCTCGGATCCGACGACCCGGCCGCTCGCGTCCTTGATCTCGGAGCCGTTGGCCTTGCCAGGGAAGGCGAGTTGCGCGATACCGGTGACGACGAGCGGGTAGATCACGCCCAGCACGACCGTGAGGACCAGGAGGGCGCGCAGGCCCGCCCAGAGCAACCGCCCCGCGTTTCCTACGGAGTTATTCATGTCAGCCGATTCCGGGGATGAGGGAGATGAGCAGGTCGATGATCTTGATGCCGATGAACGGGGCGATCAGGCCGCCGAGTCCGTAGAGACCCAGGTTGCGGCGCAGCATCGAGTCGGCGCTGGAGGGCCGGTAGCGCACGCCCTTCAGGGCGAGCGGCACCAGCGCGATGATGATCAGCGCGTTGAAGATGACCGCCGACAGGATCGCGGACTCCGGCGAGGCGAGCTGCATGATGTTGAGCTTGTCCAGGCCCGGGTAGGCGACCGCGAACATCGCGGGGATGATCGCGAAGTACTTCGCGACGTCGTTGGCGATGGAGAAGGTGGTCAGCGCGCCTCGCGTGATGAGGAGCTGCTTGCCGATCTCGACGATCTCGATGAGCTTGGTCGGGTTCGAGTCGAGGTCGACCATGTTGCCGGCCTCCTTCGCGGCCGACGTACCCGTGTTCATCGCCACGCCGACATCCGCCTGCGCGAGCGCCGGGGCGTCGTTCGTACCGTCACCGGTCATCGCGACCAGCTTGCCGCCCGCCTGCTCGCGCTTGATCAGCGCCATCTTGTCCTCGGGCGTGGCCTCGGCGAGGAAGTCGTCGACACCGGCCTCCTCGGCGATGGCCCTGGCGGTCAGCGGGTTGTCACCCGTGATCATGATCGTCTTGATGCCCATGCGGCGCAGCTCGTCGAACCGCTCGCGCATGCCCTCCTTGACGACGTCCTTCAGGTGGATGACGCCGAGGACGCGCGCGCCCTTGTCGTCCGCCACGGCCACGAGCAGCGGCGTGCCGCCGGCCTGCGAGATCGCGTCGGTGAGCTGCTGCGCGTCCTTGGCGACATCGCCGCCCTGCTCCTCCACCCAGGCCACGACCGAACCGGCCGCGCCCTTCCTGACCTTGCGGCCGTCCACGTCCACACCCGACATACGGGTCTGGGCGGTGAACTCGATCCAGGTGGCGTGCGCCAGTTCGCCCTGGTGGCGCTCGCGCAGCCCGTACTTCTCCTTGGCGAGGACGACGATCGAGCGGCCCTCGGGCGTCTCGTCCGCGAGGGAGGAGAGCTGGGCGGCGTCGGCGACCTCGGCCTCCGTCGTCCCGCGGACGGGCACGAACTCGGCGGCCTGGCGGTTGCCGAGGGTGATGGTGCCGGTCTTGTCGAGCAGCAGCGTGGACACGTCGCCGGCGGCCTCGACCGCGCGGCCCGACATCGCGAGCACGTTGCGCTGGACGAGCCGGTCCATGCCGGCGATGCCGATCGCGGAGAGCAGCGCGCCGATCGTCGTCGGGATGAGGCAGACGAGCAGCGCGGTGAGGACGATCATCGACGTCTGCTTGTCGGCACCGGCGTAGATCGCGAAGGGCTTGAGGGTGACGACGGCGAGCAGGAAGACGATGGTGAGGGACGCCAGCAGGATGTTGAGGGCGATCTCGTTGGGGGTCTTCTGCCGGGCGGCGCCCTCGACCAGGTTGATCATGCGGTCGATGAAGGTCTCGCCGGGCTTCGTCGTGATCTTGATGACGATGCGGTCGGACAGCACCTTCGTACCGCCGGTGACGGCCGAGCGGTCGCCGCCGGACTCGCGGATGACCGGGGCGGACTCGCCCGTGATCGCCGACTCGTCCACGGACGCGACGCCCTCGACGACGTCACCGTCGCCGGGGATGATGTCGCCGGCCTCGCAGACCACGAGGTCGCCGATCCGCAGCTCGGTGCCGGGGACCTGCTCCTCGCTCCGGCCGTCCTTGCCGCCCTGTCCGCCCTGTCCGCCCTTGCCGTCCTTGCCGTCCTTGCTGCCCTTGCCGTCCTTGCCGTCCTTGAGGAGACGGCGGGCGACGGTCTCGGTCTTGGCCTTGCGCAGGGTGTCGGCCTGCGCCTTGCCGCGGCCCTCTGCGACCGCCTCCGCCAGGTTGGCGAAGATCGTCGTCAGCCACAGCCAGGCGGCGATCGCCCAGCCGAACCAGTCGCCCGGGTGCATGACGGCGAGGACGGTGGTGACGACCGAGCCGACCAGGACCACGAACATGACCGGGGACTTGACCATCACGCGCGGGTCGAGCTTGCGCACCGCGTCCGGCAGCGACTTGACCAGCTGCTTCGGGTCGAACAGGCCCCCGCCGACCCGTCCTGCGTCGGCCTCCTTGCGCGAAGGCCGGGGCGCGTCGTCGTGCGGCGCGCGGGTGGGTGTGAGGGTGCTCATGCTGCGAGTCCTTCGGCGAGCGGGCCAAGGGCCAGGGCCGGGAAGTAGGTGAGACCGGTGATGATCATGATGGTGCCGACGAGCAGGCCGGTGAACAGCGGCTTCTCGGTGCGCAGGGTGCCCGCGGTCTCGGGTACGGGCTTCTGCTCGGCGAGCGAGCCGGCCAGGGCGAGCACGAACACCATAGGCAGGAACCGGCCGAGCAGCATCGCGATGCCGATGGTCGAGTTGAACCACTGGGTGTCGGCGTTGAGGCCGGCGAAGGCGGAGCCGTTGTTGTTGGCGCCGGAGGTGTAGGCGTACAGGATCTCGGAGAAGCCGTGCGCGCCCGAGTTCGTCATCGAGTGCGCCGGGGTGTCCAGCGCCATCGCCGCGGCGGTGAAGCACAGGACGAGGGCCGGGGTGACGAGGATGTAGAGCGCCGCGAACTTGATCTCGCGGGTGCCGATCTTCTTGCCCAGGTACTCGGGGGTGCGGCCGACCATCAGACCGGCGATGAAGACGGCGATGATCGCCATGATCAGCATGCCGTAGAGGCCGGAGCCCACACCACCGGGCGCGATCTCGCCGAGCTGCATGCCCAGCATCGTGATGCCGCCGCCGAAGCCGGTGAAGGACGAGTGGAAGGAGTCCACCGCACCGGTCGAGGTCAGCGTGGTGGTGACCGCGAAGATCGACGAGGCGCCGACGCCGAAGCGGGTCTCCTTGCCCTCCGTGGCGCCGCCCGCGATGTCGAAGGCGGGGCCCGGGTGGGCGAACTCGGTCCACATCATCAGGCCGACGAAGGCCAGCCAGATGACGCCCATGGTCGCCAGGATCGCGTAGCCCTGCTTGATCGAGCCGACCATGCGGCCGAAGGTGCGGGTCAGCGCGAAGGGGATGACCAGGATCAGGTAGATCTCGAAGAGGTTGGAGAGCCCGTTGGGGTTCTCGAAGGGGTGGGCCGAGTTGGCGTTGAAGTAACCGCCGCCGTTGGTGCCCAGCTCCTTGATGACCTCCTGGGAGGCGACGGCGCCGCCGTTCCACTGCTGCGTACCGCCCGTGAACTGCCCGACCTCGTGGATGCCGGAGAAGTTCTGGATGGCGCCGGTGGCGACCAGGACGATCGCGCCGATCACCGAGATCGGCAGCAGGACGCGGACACAGCCGCGGACCAGGTCGGCCCAGAAGTTGCCGAGCTCGCCGGTACGGGACCGGGCGAAGCCGCGGACCAGGGCGACCGCCACGGCGATGCCCACGGCCGCCGAGACGAAGTTCTGCACCGCGAGGCCGCCGGTCTGCACGACGTGGCCCATGGCCTGCTCGCCGTAGTACGACTGCCAGTTGGTGTTCGCGACGAAGGACGCGGCCGTGTTGAAGGCCTGGTCCGGGTCGATGGAGACGAAGCCGAGCGAGCCGGGCAGGGAACCCTGGAGACGCTGCAGCAGGTAGAGGAAGAGGACGCTCACCGCGGAGAAGGCGAGCACGCCGCGCAGGTAGGCGGGCCACCGCATCTCGGTGTCGGGATTGGCTCCGATGGCCTTGTAGATCCACTTCTCGGGCTTGTAGTGCTTCTCCGAGGAGTAGACCTTCGCCATGTAGTCACCGAGCGGCCGGTAGGACAGGCCGAGGGCGACGACGAGGGCGAGGAGCTGGAGAACGCCGGCAAGGACAGGACTCATGTCGGGGCTCAGAACCTCTCCGGCTTGACGAGGGCGAGGACGAGATACCCGAGCAGGGCGACGGCGACGACGAGGCCGACGATGTTCTCGGCGGTCACAGCTTCGCCACCCCCTTGGCGATGAAGGCCACCAGCGCGAAGATCGCGATCGTGGTGACCACGAAGGCCACGTCGGCCATCGTGAGCTCCTGACGGAGAGAGCGGATTTTCTGACGTGAAGAGGAAACCGCTTTTCAGCCAGGTCGCGGCCTCCGTTGATGGGCCCCTAACGCCCTTGGCGGACGTCTTGACGCATCTCCTACGCGGCTTTCGGTCAGGGACGGACGGAGTCGGCCAGTGGTACTCACTGTGACCATAGGCGCACCCACCGTAGACCCGCTCAGCGGTACTCGGCGAGCCGGGGCCGCAGACCCAGGACGGTCAGCAGGGCGGCGAGGAGCAGGGCCGCGCCGGCGGCCGGGAGGAGGCCGGCGAGGTCGGCCCGGCCCTCGGCGGCGGAGCTCGTGAAGGAGGACCGGTTGAGGTCGGTGAGCTTCTGGAGCTCGGTCATCCAGACGCCGAAGTGGGCGTTGGACTGGTCCGGCTGCCAGCCGAGGCAGAAGACGACGGCCTCGCGCTCCTTGCCCTGCCCGACCAGATCGCGGAAGGTGCGGTCGTCGTGCTGGTAGACGGCATAGGCGTCGATGGTGCGCTCGGCGGCCTCGCGCTCGCCGGGGAAGGTGATGTTGTCGAGTTCGCGGCGGAACTCGCCGGTGAACCGCAGGACGCTGTGGTCGCCGCGGTAGGCCGCCCAGGTGACGTCGAGCCGGTCGGCGTACGTGTCGAGCGTGGCGCCCTGGACGCCGTACAGCTTCTGGGACCTCTCCAGGTACGTGGACTCGTAGGAGCTCCGCAGGCTGGGGAAGAGCAGGAAGTGGCTCTCGTCGGCGTTGGCCTGGTAGGAGAGCGCGCGGGCCTTGGAGAGGGCCACGACCGAGTCGTACGAGTCGTGGCGGGCGACCCGCATCTGCTCGGCGGTGCCGGAGAGGGCCTGGCCGGCCAGGACGAGGGCCGTGACCGCACACAGGGTGGCCGCGACGAGCCCGGGATTGAGGATCCGCCGGAAGCGGACGGCCAGGAACCACTGGAGGGCGCCGAGCAGCAGCAGGAGCAGCCCGCCGAGGGCGAGCAGGGTGAGCTCCTCGGCGTCGAGCGCGTCACGGGCGTCGGTGTAGTCGGCCAGATAGGTGGTGTCGTTGGTCCGGACGAGGGCCTCGGCCTCGGGGAGCAGCTCGTCGCCGAGGAGTTGGTTGGCCGACTGGTAGTCGCTCCGGGCGTCGGCCTTGCCGCCGGGGCGGGCGTCGTTCTCCAGGGCGCGGCCGATGCGCTCCTGGTAGATCGCGAAGTTCTCGGTGAGCCGGTCGACGGTCTCCTCGGCGGCCGGGTCGCCCTCGGCGGCGACGGCGAGGACGCGCAGCTCGTGGCTGACGGTGCGGCGGGCGTCGTCGTAGAAGCCGGTGGCCTTGGTGTACGCCTCGTCGAGCCGGCCCCGGCCGGCCTCGCCGCTGGACAGCAGGATGTTGGCGGCCTGGGCGTCCATGTCGTTGAGGGCCAGGTCCACGCCCGCGGCGCTGGTGATGCTCGGCGCGTGGGCCTGCTCTGCGGTGTCCCAGGCACCGTCGGCGGCGAGGCCGGAGCGCAGCAGCAGGACGGCGAGCGCGGCGAGCAGGACGAGCGTGGCGGTACGGGCCAGGCGCAGGCGGGCCGGGACGGTCGCGGCCAGGGCGCGGATCCGTCCGCGGACCCGTACCCCGGCGCGGTGGACCGCCCGGCGGGGGAACGGCTCCTCGGAACCCTCGGAACCCTCGGAACCGTTCCCCGCCGGGCGGGCGGGCCGCGACCCCCCTCGTGATCGCGGACCCCGGGGGTCCAGGTCCGGGTCCGGGCCCAGAGGGTCCGGGTCCGGCGGCCGCACGACCGTCGCATGGCTGATTGCGGCTGCCGGCCGGGCCCCCTCGCCCGGATCCTGCTGCGCTCGACCAGTGGTGAGCGTCATACGCCCTCCCCCTCACGCGGCGGACGGGCGTCCGCTCCCCCGTACCGGTCAGTCTTGGCGGGTACGGACACCCGATCGACCGCCCTTGACGCTCTCCTGACGCTCCGTCGGCCCATCCATACGCCGCCCATACGCCACCGGGACGGTCCTCGTCAGAGGGGCGTCAACAGCGGTCGTTCCGGCCGCGGTTGGCCCCTTTCAGGGCCTAGATTCCTTCTCGGCCGCTCCGCTTCGAGCACGGACGTCAGTGGCCTGGCCCCCGCTCGAAGACGGCTGATGCGACGCAGCGCCTCCTCGCTCGTCGCGCCCCGCCCCGCGGCCCGCCGGTCCCGCAGGACACCCATCCCTGGACCGGCGGGCCGCGACCGCGTGAAGACCCGCCGCCGCCCGCCGTCCCGGGCGGCGGCTCTTTCATGACGTCACGAAGGTGCCTCCATGACCTCCGCCACCTCCGCCACCTCAGCCGCCTCCCACCGGGCCGTCCCGGGCGGGCTGCTCGAACCCGTACAGCTGCTCACCTCGTTCCCCGAGGCGCTGCGCAAGCTCCATCCACGGGCCCTGGTCCGCAATCCGGTGCTGTTCGTGGTGGCCGCGGGCTCGGTCCTCACCACCCTCTCCGCGCTCGTCCACCCGTCCGTCTTCACCTGGGTGATCAGCGTCTGGCTGTGGCTCACGGTGGTCTTCGCCAATCTGGCGGAGGCGGTGGCGGAGGGCCGGGGCCGGGCGCAGGCCGAGTCGCTGCGCCGGGCCCGTACGGACACGGTGGCGCTCCGGCTCAAGCGCTGGCGGTACGGCACGAACGCGCGCACCGCCGAGACGGAGGCGGTCGCGGCCACCGAGCTCCGGCAGTTCGACTTCGTCATCGTCGAGGCCGGGGAGCTGATCCCGGCGGACGGCGACGTCGTGGACGGGGCGGCCGCGGTCGACGAGTCGGCGGTGACCGGCGAGTCCGCCCCGGTGATCCGCGAGGCGGGCGGCGACCGCTCCGGCGTCACCGGCGGTACGACCGTGCTCTCCGACCGGATCGTCATCCGGGTCACCTCCCGCCCCGGGCACTCGTTCCTGGACCGGATGATCGCCCTGGTCGAGGGCGCGCAGCGGCAGAAGACCCCCAACGAGATAGCGCTCAACATCCTCCTCGCCGCGCTCACCGTGGTCTTCCTGCTCGTCGTCCTCACCCTCCAGCCGATGGCCGGACACGCCCACGCCGCCCAGTCGACCACCGTGCTCGTCGCCCTCCTGGTGACCCTGATCCCGACGACGATCGGCGCGCTGCTCTCCGCGATCGGCATCGCCGGCATGGACCGGCTCGTCCAGCGCAATGTGATCGCCATGTCGGGCCGCGCCGTCGAGGCCGCCGGCGACGTCGACACCCTCCTCCTCGACAAGACCGGCACCATCACCCACGGCAACCGGCAGGCCGCCGGCTTCGTGCCGCTGCCGGGCGTGGCCCCGGCCCTCCTGGCCGACGCCGCGCAGCTGTCGTCCCTGGCCGACGAGACACCCGAGGGGCGCTCGATCGTCGCCCTCGCCAGGGAGCAGTACGGACTGCTGCCGCCCGAGCCGGGCGAGCTCGCCGAGACGCACTACGAGCCGTTCAGCGCCCGGACCCGGATGAGCGGGATCAACCTGCGCTGGCCCAACGGCGACGGGTGCGCCGTGCGCAAGGGCGCCGCCGCCCAGGTCCTCGACTGGGTGCGGCTGCGCGGCGGCCCGGTCTCCGAGGAGGCCCGCACCTGGGCGGACGCGATCGCGGCCGGTGGCGGCACGCCGCTGCTCGTCGCCGTGCACGACGCGGACGGGCCACGGGTGCTCGGCATCGTGCACCTCAAGGACGTGGTGAAGGACGGCATCCGGGAACGGTTCGCGGAGCTGCGCCGGATGGGCATCCGTACGGTGATGATCACGGGTGACAACCCGCTGACCGCCAGGGCCATCGCCGAGGAGGCCGGTGTCGACGACTTCCTCGCCGAGGCCACGCCCGAGGACAAGCTCGCCCTCATCCGGCGCGAGCAGGCGGGCGGCAAGCTGGTCGCGATGACCGGTGACGGCACGAACGACGCCCCGGCGCTCGCGCAGGCGGACGTCGGCGTGGCGATGAACACGGGCACGTCGGCCGCGAAGGAGGCCGGCAACATGGTCGACCTCGACTCCAACCCCACCAAGCTCATCGACATCGTCGAGATCGGCAAGCAGCTCCTCATCACCCGGGGCGCGCTGACCACCTTCTCCATCACCAACGACGTCGCCAAGTACTTCGCGATCATCCCGGCCATGTTCGCCGGCGCCTACCCCGGTCTCGGCGCGCTCAACATCATGGGCCTGCACAGCCCGACCTCGGCGATCACCTCGGCCATCATCTTCAACGCCCTGATCATCGTCGCCCTGATCCCGCTCGCCCTGCGCGGCGTGCGGTGGACCCCGGCGTCCGCGCACGACCTGCTGAAGCGGAACCTGATGATGTACGGGGTGGGTGGCCTGGTCCTGCCGTTCGTCGGCATCAAGCTGATCGACCTGGTCGTGTCGACCGTGCCGGGCATCGGATGACACCCGCGCCCGCAGGCGTGAATCCTCATCAGGGCGGCGTCAGGGAAAGCCGGTTCGCCTTGTCGGGGGATCCGGCCCGGGGTTCGATGAAGAACGTGAACAGCGCGTGGCTCCTGCTCGACCGGCCGCCTCATCAGGCGTCGCCGTGTCGCACGCCCCGCTGCCGTCCGGGCGCGTCCGCCCTGCGCTGACGCCTGCCCGCAGCTCTTTCACGTCACCCGGGGCGCCGTGACCGTACGAGGTCCGGCGCCCCTTTCTCGTATCCGGTACGGGTACGGGTACGGGAAGGGCGCCCCCCCCGCAACGGGATCGGCGCCCTCTTCGTACCCCCGTACCCCCGTCAGATCCGGAAGCGCAGGCGGCACACCGCCGCGTCCGTGTCCCGGCGGACCGCGTGGGCGACCACGGCGCCGCGCTGGTTCTGCAGCAGCCGCTGCCACAGGCGTTCCGGCTCGGCCTCCGGGATGAGGACGGTGATCCGGGTGCCGGGGCGGGCCTTGGTCAGCTCCCGTACGTAGGAGGTGATCGGGCGGCCGAGGGTGCGCCACTCGGAGGCCAGGAGGACCAGCGGGACACCCGGGTTCCACAGCGCCCAGTCGCGCTCCAGGGCCTCGGTGAGGGTCCGGTCCTCCGGGTCGGAGTGGCAGACGGTGAGCGCGCGGACCTCGTCGCCGAGCGAGACGGCGGCGGTCAGGGCCTCGCTGGTGACGCGGGTGAGCGACGAGACCGGGACGAGGACCAGCGAGTGGGCGCGGTGCGGGGCCGCGGGGATCCGGCCGACGCCGAGGCGGTCGCCGATCCGCCCGTACGCGCGGTGCACGCCCTCGAAGAGGAGGACGAGGAGCGGCAGGGCGATCACGATCAGCCACGCGCCGTCGTGGAACTTGGTGGCGGTGACGACGACCGCCGAGACGCCGGTGAGCAGCGCGCCGAGCCCGTTGAGCGCGGCCCTGCCCCACTGCCGGGTGGCCCGCCAGTGCAGGACCATGCCGGTCTGGGCGAGGGTGAAGCCGACGAAGACGCCGATCGCGAAGAGCGGGACGAGGGTGTTGGTGTCGCCGCCGGAGAAGACGAGCAGCCCGGCGGAGACGACCGCGAGCCAGACGACGCCGTGCCGGTGCACCTGGCGGTCGGCCTTGAGCCCGAAGACATGCGGGACGAAGTCGTCGCGTGCGAGCAGTTTGAGGAGGACGGGCAGGCCGCCGAAGGAGGTGTTCGCGGACAGCGCGAGCAGCACCATGGTGGCGAACTGGACGACGTAGAAGACCCAGTTGTGCCCGAAGGAGGCGTCGGCGAGCTGGGCGAGCACGGTGACGCCCTCGACCGGCTGGAGACCGAAGCGGGAGATGAGGACGGACAGGCCGATCAGCATCACGCCGAGCAGCGCGCCGAGCGCGACCTCCGCGCGCTGCGCGCGGCGGGCGGCCGGGGCGCGGAAGGACGGTACGGCGTTGGCGATGGCCTCGACACCGGTGAGCGCGGAGCAGCCAGAGGCGAAGGCCTTGAGCAGGAGCAGCGCGCCGACGGCCGTCGCGTCGTCGGCGAGGACGGAGGCGTGTCCGGCGGAGGCGGCGGTGGAGACCGGGGCGTCGCGGAACAGTCCGACCACCACCATGGCGAGGATCGCGCCGACGAAGACGGCGGTGGGGAGGATGAAGGCGCGGGCCGAGTCGACGATGCCGCGCAGGTTCACGGCCGTGATGAGGACGAGGACGCCGAGGCAGATGGGCAGCCGGTCGTCGTAGAGCGCCGGGAAGGCGGAGGTGAGCGCGGCGACGCTGGCGGTGACGGCCACGGCCACGTTGAGCACGTAGTCCAGGACGAGCGAGGCGGCGGCCACCAGGCTGGTACGGCGGCCGAGGTGGGTCTTGGCGACCGCGTAGGAGCCGCCGCCGTCCGGGAACGCGGCGATGACCTGGCGGTACGAGGCGACGAGCACGGCCAGCAGGCCCGCGATGGCGAGGGTGACGGGGAGCGTGAAGCCGAGCCCGTGGGCGCCGGCCGCGGCGAGGACCAGGACGATGGCCTCGGGCCCGTACGCCACGGACGCCATCGCGTCGAGCGAGAGGGCGGCGAGTCCCTGGAGCGCGGTGAGCCGGTGCCGGGAGCCGGGATCGGAGGTCTCGGGACCGGGGATTCCGCGATCGGAGGTCTCGGGACCGGGGATTCCGCGATCGGAGGTCCCGGTACCGGGGATCCCGGAAGCGGTGGTCCCGGGACCGGGGATCCCGGAAGCGGAGGTCCCGGAAGCGGGAGACCCGGGACCGGGGGTCCGGGAAGCGGGGGTCCCGAGACCGGGGGTCCGGGTGTCGGCGGGCCCGGGACGGAGGGTCCGCGTGTCGGCGGGCCCGGGACGGGCAGTCCGCGTGTCGGCGGGCCCGGTATCCGGGGGCTCCTCGGGGACGGGCGCGGGCGCGCTCACGGCGTTCTTGTCGCTCTGGACGGCCATCGTTCCGATGCCTTTCGCTGCGGGCTCTTGAGGACTGCCCCAGCGTGAAGTGCGTTTCGGCCAGGTCCGGACTCTCCTCCCGCGCCCTTGACGCCCACGGCGCGGGTCTTGACGCGGTTCTGACGCCGGGAGGTCCGCATCGCCCTGAGGTCTCTGCGTCAGAAGGACTGCGCGAGCTCGACGCCCAGCCAGACCGCGGTGAGACCGGCCGCGGTGGTGCCCGCGAGGTTGGCGGCGGCGAAGGCCCGCGCGCCCGACTCGTACAGCTTCAGGGTCTCGTAGGAGAAGGTCGAGTACGTGGTGAGCGCCCCGCACAGGCCGGTGCCGAGCAGCAGGCCGACGTGCGCCGAGGACACGCCGGTGAGCAGGCCGAGGACGAAGGAGCCGACGACGTTGACCACGAAGGTGCCCCAGGGGAAGACCGAGTCGTGGCGGGCCTGGACGGCCCGGTCGGTGAGATAGCGCAGAGGGGCGCCGACGACGGCGCCGGCGACGACGAGCAGCCAGTTCACGCGGGCGGCTCCGGGGCCCCGGCCGACTCCCCGGGCGACGCGGCCGGCCCGTACCGTACGACCTCGCAGGCGTCGAGCAGCACGAGCCCGCCGTCCCGCATCAGCTCCTCCAGCTCGGGCAGGAAGGCCCGCACCCGCTCCTCGGTGTCGACGATGACGACCGCCATCGGCAGGTCCTCGCCGAGCGAGAGCAGCCGGGCGGTGTGCACGAGGGCGGAGGAGCCGAAGCCCTCGACGCCGTGGAACACGGACGCGCCGGCCAGGCCGGCGGCGTGCGCCCGGTGCACGATCTCGGTGGACAGCGGGCGGTGGTGCCAGGTGTCGGTCTCGCCGACGAGGGCGGTCAGCCGCAGCGCGGGGCCCGAGAGCCGGGTCATGTCGGCCTCCTTCGTACGGTGGCGGCCCGGGCGGCCACGATGCCCACCCAGGCGGCGGCGAGGGCGGTCACGGCCGTCCCGGCCAGATAGGACAGGGCACGCGGGACCTCGCCGTGGGCGAGCAGCCGCTGGGTGTCGAGCGCGTAGGTCGAGAAGGTGGTGAAGCCGCCGCAGACGCCGGTGCCGAGGAAGGGGCGGACGAGCGGGTGCGGCGGGTTGGCGGTCTCGGTGGCGACCACCATGAGCGCGCCGAGCACCGCGCAGCCGACCGCGTTCACGGTCAGGACCGTCCAGGGGAAGGCGCCGGCCGGGGTGGGCCAGAGCAGGATCCCCGCATAGCGCGCCGTGGCCCCGAGGGCGCCGCCCGCGGCGACCACCCCGACGACCGGTAGCTGCGCGCGGAATCCCATGGGACCAGCGTAGGCGTAACGGAAGTCCTGCCCGCGTGCGGGGGAACGAGGCGCACAGGCGCGGGTTCCGGCCTGGGGCATTAACCGGAGCCCGGCCCGTGCTGCCTCGCCCCGATGTTCCGGGCGGGGCCGCGCGGCGGTCAAAGCCCGGCTCCCGAATCTGTCAGATCCCCCCACGGGGTATCGCGACGGGTATCGGCCACTCCACGGGGGTGTGGTCCGGCCACCATCGGGCGGCCCATTCGGGTGCCGCCTCCACCTCGTCCCGGCGGGGTCCGGGGCGGGAACGTGGAGGGGCAGCGGGAGGGAGCTGCACCACCCCCCATGGCAGGAGTCTCGTGAGTACATCCGTCGCAACCAGGTTGAGGACCGTCCCCGCGCAAGGGGCGCACCGGACGCACGGGGACGCGGCCGGCGGGGACGCCGCCGAGGACGTGTACGGCGAACTCTGCGCCGCGCTGTTCTCCGGTTTCCCGCGGCGCGACCAGCGCATGAAGGCCGAGCAGTATCTGCGCGGCCTGCTGACCGCGCAGGGCCGCAAGTCCATCCGCAACATCGCCGCGCAGATCGGCGGCCCGGCCGCCGAGCAGAGCCTGCACCACTTCATCTCCAGCTCCACCTGGGACTGGCGGCCGATGCGCGCCGAGCTGGCGCGGCATCTGCAGCGCACCGTCGCGCCGCAGGCCTGGGTCGTGCGGCCGATGCCGATACCGAAGGCCGGGCAGCACTCGGTCGGTGTCGACCGGCGCTTCGACCCGGAGCGCGGTCAGGTGTTCCGGGGGCAGCAGGCGTTCGGGCTGTGGTTCGCGTCGGACGAGGTCAGTGTTCCCGTCAACTGGCGCCTGTTCCTGCCCGACCCGTGGGTGAAGGACCGCACCCGGCGCGACCGGGCCGAGGTGCCCGAGGGCGCCGGGGCGGAGACCCTGGAGGAGTGCGCGGTCAACGCGGCGCTCGACACCGCGCGCTGGCCCGATGTCGCCCGCAAGCCGCTGCTGCTCGACATCCGCGGCGGCGCGGGCCGCGCGGCCCTGCACCGGCTCGCCCTCGCGGGCGTCCCGGTGGTGGCCCGGATCGGCACCGGCTGCCGGCTGACCGTCGCGGACCGCTCGCTGCCCGGCTTCGGGTCGGGGCCGCTCACCGCGCTGCAGATCCTGGAGTCCCTCAAGAGCCTGCGCCGCCCGGTGAGCTGGGTGGACTCGGCGGCCGGCATCCGCACCTCGCGCACCTCCCTCGCCACCGCGGTCCGGGTCACCCTCCCGGTCCCGGCGGGTGAACGGCAGCGCCCCCTGCTCCTCCTCGGCGAGTGGGACGAGCCGCGCCACGCCCCGGCCCGCCTCTGGATCACCGACCTGACCGGTTCGGCGGTCGGCCCCCTGCTCCGCCTGACCAAGCTGTCCCGGCGGGTGGAGCGTGACTTCCGCGCCGTCGGCGAGGGCGCGGGCCTCCGCGACTTCGTGGGCCGCTCCTTCCGCGGCTGGCACCGCCACATCACCCTCGCGTCGGCAGCCCACGCGGCAACGGTGCTCGCGGCGGACCGCGCGGCCCCGTTCGGGGTGGGGCAGGCACGGTCGGCGGGCTGAGGAGCGGGGCGGGAGGACGGGGCTGGGGCCTGGATCGGGGCGGGCCCCGCCGTACGGGCCACGGTCCGGCCCGGCGTGCGGGCCGACCGACGACCGGCCCAGCGTGCGGGCCGGCGGGCCGGCATCGAGCCGGGGTCCGGGAGTTGGGGCTCCCGGGCCCCGTAACCTGCCCTCGGCTACTCCTCGCCGCGGGACGGGCGCGGGCCCGTCGGGAGCGCGGTGCGGCGGCCGGCGAGGATGTCGCGGGTGCGCTGGAGGCGGAGGGCGAGCTGGACTTCGAGGACCTGGCCGGGCTTCTGCCATTCCGGGCCCAGGAGTTCGCCGATGCGCTCCAGGCGGCGGGAGACCGTGTTGGGGTGCACGTGGAGGGCCTCGGCCGCGTTGGTGGGGCTGGCGCCGGAGGCGAAGTAGGCCTCCAGGGTGCGGGTGAGTTCGGTGAACCGCTCGGCGTCGTAGTCCAGTACGGGTCCGATCGCCGACTCGATGAAGCCGTCCACGTCGTGGTCGTCGGAGAGCAGCAGGCCCAGGAAGCCCAGGTCCTCCACGGACGCCGCCGCGCCCGCCCCGCCGAGCGCGCTCATCGCGTCCAGGCAGCGCATGGCCTCCTGGTAGAGCCGCGCGACGCCGTCGGGGCTCCACCCGGGGCCGGCCGCGCCGACCGAGACCGGGTGGCCGAGCAGCGGGGCCAGCTCGGCGGAGACCGCCTTCGCGGCGGCGGACGCGTCGGCGCCCGGAAGCAGCAGCACGATGCAGCCGCCCTGCACCGTCTTCAGACCCGCCATCCGGTACGCGTACGAGGACGCCCACACCACCGCGCGGCCCTGCTCACCGCCCTCCGGCCGGGCCACCACCAGGACGTGCGGCTCGCGCAGGTCGATGCCGAGGCGGCGGGCGCGCTGGGCGATCTGCAGCGGGGCGTGCTGCGGCTCGGCGAGCAGGTCGTCGAGAAGCTCGTCGCGGACGGGCCCCTCGGCCACGGCGGTGGAACGCTGCATGAGGAGCAGGAAGGCGACGGACTGGGCGGCGAGTTCGAGCAGGCGCTCGTCCTCGCCGGTGAGCGGGGTGACGGCGCGGACGACGAGGACGCCGAGGTCCTCGGAACCGGCGATGACGGGTGCGACCCAGGTCAGTTCGGAGTCCCAGGCGTTCGGGACAGGCCCAGCGACTGACCCGAAGGCACCGTCGGCGCCGGCGTTCGCGGCAGGCCCGAAGGCACCGTCGGCGCCGGCGATCCCGGCGGCTGACCCGAAGGCGCCGAAGGCGCCGTCGGCGGTCCCGGCGATCCCGGTGGCCCCCAGGGAGACCGCGCCCCCGGCCTCCCACACGTCCCCGGCGGTCCTGGTGACCCCAGTAACCCCCATGACCCCCGTGGCCCCTACGCTCCCGGCCGCCCCCGCGGCCCCCGCGGCCCCCGCCTCCCCGACGACGGCGACCCGCACCTTCCCCGGGCACGCCGGAGCCCGCACCGGGCGCCTGCCCGCATGCGCGTCCAGCGAGGCCTTCGCCACCGCCGCCTCGTCGAGGCCCGGGAGTTCGCCGGTCGCGGCGAGCGTCCGGCCGCCCGGGTCGCGGACCAGGACGCACGCGTCGAGGGCGTCGCCCGCGGCCTTGGCGACGCCGAGCAGGTCGCCGCCGGACAGCACCAGGTTCATGATCCGGCTGTGCGCCTCGCCGATGTAGCGCATACGGGTGAGCGCGGTCCGGGCGCGGGAGCTGTCCTGCTCCAGTTCGGTGACCTCGGCGCGGGTCTGGTCGAGCAGGCCCGCCTTCTCGGTGGCCACGGCGGCCAGGTCGGCGAGCGGGGCGAGCAGGCCGAGCTCGCCCTCGGCGAACCGGCGGGCCCGGCGGTCCCCGCCGTACAGCAGCCCGAGGACGGTGTCGCCGACCCGCAGCGGCACGGCGAGCACCGCGCGCAGCCCCTCGTCGCGGACGACCCGGTCGACGGCGGGCAGATGAGGGAAGCGGTCGTCGGTCAGGTAGTCCTCGGTCCAGGCCGGTCCGCCAAGCCCGTGGACGAGTCCGGCGAGCCCTTCGCGGTCGAGCGCGGCGGGGCAGCCGGCCGGGTCGAAGGCGGTGAGCCCGCCCTCGCTGCTGTGCAGCACGCGCAGGCCATGGGCGTCGCGCAGGGTGACGCAGGCCAGGTCGAGGTCGAGCAGCCGGCGGGCCCGGCGGACGATCAGCCGCAGCAGCCCGTCCAGGTCGTAGGGGTGGGTGAGGTCACGGGCGGTGTCGGCGAGCGCGTCGAGCGCGGACTCGCGCTGCTCGCGGCGGGCGAGCGACTGGGCGACCCCGGTGGCGAGGTGTACGGCCCGCTCCAGATGCGCGAGTTCGGCCGGGGGCCGGCCGGCCGCGCGGGCTCCGTCGAGCAGCTCGGCGAACCGCCCCGGCGGCGCCTGCTGGGCGAGCAGCTCCAGCACGGAGAGCGCGTCGACGCTGCCGCCCCCGCTTGCGCCCCCGTCCGTGCCGTGGTGGGACATGCCTCAACTCCCGCTGTCGAGCGGAACCGTGGGTCTCGCCGGACCCCCGTACCGCTGGCCGAAACCGGACCGCCTTGACCGGGTTGACCGGGTCGATCGAGCCGATCGAGCCGATCGGCCTGGTCCGCCGGATCCACCAGATCCGCCAGATCCGCCAAATCCGCCAAATCGCTCGTACACGCCGGTCAACAGTCGGATCCACCCCTTCGTTCCCGTTCGTTCCTCTTCCGCCCCATTCCGCCATTCTCCACCCCGACGGAGCGTCAGAAACGCTCGGGGTACGGGCGGATCAGACCGCCGCGCCCGCGACGGCCGGGGCGAGCCGGGGGGTACGGGCCCACACGCCGGGGGCCTGCGCGGGCACCCGGGGCCGGACCGCGTCCCGCGCGGTCAGCAGCGAACGATGCAGCCGTCGCAACCGCGCGGACGGCTCCCGGCCGCCGTCGGCGGCGAGCGCTCCGCTCAGCCGGCGGTAGACGTCGAGGGCGTCCTCGGTGCGGCCGGAGCGCAGCAGGGCGACCATGAACTGGGCGTGCAGCGCCTCGTTGACGGGCTGCCGGGCGACGAGGGTGGCGAGTTCGGGGACCATCTCGGCGTGGCGCCCGAGGCCCAACTGGGCCTCCACCCACTGGTCGAGGACGCTCAGGCGGGAGGCCGTGAGGCGCACGGTCTCCGCGCGAAGGCGCGGGCCCGCGGCCACGCCCGCGTACGGTTCGCCGCGCCAGAGGGCGAGGGCCTCGCCGAGCCGGAGGGCGGCGCGGGACAGATCGCCGGCCTCCATGGCGCGGTAGCCGGCACCGGCGGCGCGCTCGAACTGCCAGACGTCGTGGGAGCCGCCGCCGGTGTCGAGGCGGTAGCCGCCGGACTGGGCGGCGAGCACGGTCTCCGCGGTGCGCCCGCCGTCCGCGCCGCCCCGGCCGGTATCCGCACCCCGCCCCCCGCCCGTACCCCCGCCGGCGGCACCGCGCGGACGGCCCTCGTGCAGCGCGTCCGCGACGAGCGCGCGCAACCCGGCGACATGGGAGTGGAGTTCGGCGCGTGCGCCGCGCGGGGCGCCGGACGGCCAGAGTTCGGCCATGAGGACGGAGACCGGCACTGTCTGGTCGGCGGACGCGGCGAGCACGGCGAGCACTTGTCGCGGCGCGGCGGCGGTCGGGGTGATCGACACCCCGTTCTCGCGCACCGAAAGTCCCCCCAGGATCCGGACGTCCACCTTGCCCCCTCAGTGTCTGCGCACGGGATGACCCTGGACGATTAGAAAAGAGACCGCGCGGCATGTCAATAAGAAACCGGGCGGTATGGAATAACTGGACTCCGCGGACGGAAAATTTGCCCGCTTTGGTCCGACTTAGACCCATCAACAGCGCGTCAACGTGTGAGGAAACGTACTCACGGATCCAGTTACTGGACCCACGGGTATGCTTTGCCGGTCGTTTTCAGGCAGGCGTGCGGGCACCTTCCGGCCAGCCCTTCGAGGAAACCGGCATGCCGGTTTTGTTTCAGATCATGATGGCGCGCCACCCGGGGCAGGGGGAAGCCCCACGAGGCAGTGACACATGAGGAAGTGACGTACGGGTGAAGTCCCGGCCAGGAAGCCCCGGGCGGGAGGACCCGGAAAGCGGGGAGTCCCGTAAACCCGGCAACCCGGCAACCCGGAACCCCGGAACCCCGGGAGTGCCGGTCCCTAGGATGCCTCGTCCGCGAGGCCGAGCGCGCGGGCGCCGCGGCCCGGCTCCAGGTCCAGCATGGTGAGCACGGCCGGCACCACGATGCTGGGCAGTAAGTGCTGATAGAGCGCCGAGGCCCAGCGCTCCATGGAGGAGCGGTCGCCCTCCAGCGCATGCGTCATCAGATTGAGCCCGGCGTAGGCGCCGACGACCAGCGGGGCCACCTCCTCGGGATCGGCGTGCGGCAGCAGTTCGCCCTGCGCCTTCGCCTCCCGCAGCAGGCTCAGATTGATGTCGGTCCACTCGCGGTAGGGGCCGCTGCGGTTGAGGTCGTGGCCGCCCTGGTCGAGGGTGAGCCGGACGCTTCCGCTCAGCACCCGGTCGACGGTCAGCCGGTGCGCGAAGACCATGCCGACGTCCACGAACTCCTGGATCTTGCAGGTCTGCGGCGGCGCCGTGGGCACCACCGACACCTGGGCGTCGATCACCGCGTGCGCGAGGTCTTCCTTGGAGTCGAAGTGGAAGTAGAGCGCGCCCTTGGTCACTTGGGCGAGGGCGAGGATGTCGGACAGCTTGGCCGCCTCGTAGCCCCGCTCGTCGAAGACGGCGGCCGCCGCCTCCAGGATCGCCCTGCGGGTACGGATCGCCCGATCCTGCTTCGCCATGGGAGTCACGTCCCTCTCATCGCGCCCGAACCGGCATCCCGGTGGCCCGAGAAAACAAACCTTGGGGTACCAATTTTCCGGCAGCTGGAACATACCCGAAGCCCTGTTCGCCGTGAACCCGCAAGCTCGGCCATCGCCGTACGAACGCCTCTGACCAGGGAACTTGCCGATCGACTTCGGTACGAGAACGTCAGGTCGGCGCGATCGGCACCGACCTGACGGGAGGCCGGACACTCTCGTACGTCACTCAGGGCGACCGGAAAACCGACCCTCCGGTCCCGTCTTCGGTATACCGGCCACCGGGCAGGGGCCGGTGACGCAGGACCGGCGCGTGGTCAGCCGCCGACCACCGCCGAGGCGGTCAGCAGCCCGAACGCCGCCAGGATCAGCAGCGTCCGGATCAGATGGAAGCCGTTCCAGCGCCGCTCGAACGCGGCGCGCACCGCGCCCGCCGGCTCGCCGGCCGATTCGGAGGCGGCGAGCGCCGTGTTGAGCGGGATGTTCCCGGCCACCGTCACCAGGTGGTTGGCGAGCGCGGCCACCAGACCGGCCACCACCAGCCACTTCTGGGTGTCGGTCCGGCCGTCGACCGGCACGAACAGGGTGGCCGCCGGGAGGACCGCGACGCCCAGGAAGATCACCAGGAACACCGGCCTCGGCACGTACTCGTTGATCCGCCGCATCGCGTGGACGAACTCCTCGTCCGACAGGCGGGCCAGGGCGGGCATCACTCCCGTCCGGAAGATCAGCAGGATTCCGGCGTAGAGGCCTGTGGACACGACGGCGAGGGCGAGCAGCAGGGCGGCCATGGCGTTCATCATGGCCGATCAGCCCGCGTACGGGTCGGTGTCGGTGTGGGTGTCGGCGTCGGCGTCACTGCCACCGCCGAGCCCGTCGGCCTGCCGGATCGCCTCGGCCAGCTCCCGTACGGACGCCGAGCGCGCCCGGTCGGCGAGCGCGCCCGCGCGGGCCGCCAGGCCGGAGAGCGGCGGCGCGCCGGGGACGTGGCCGCCGCGCAGCCGGTCGGCGAAGTAGGCTGCGATAGCGGTCAGTTGGAGGCTGTCGTGGCCGCCGCCCCAGATCGGCGCGGTGAGCGCGGCGGCGTCCACGGTGCCGGAGCGCTCGTGCGGGGCGCGGGTGGCGGGGTCGAGCCAGCGGACGGTGGCGGTGGCGACCCGGCCGGACTGCCCGGGCCGCAGCTTCACGGCGTACAGCGCGGTCACGGTGTGCCCGGCGCCGACCTCTCCGCCGTCCACCCGGTCGTCGCGGAAGTCCTCGTCGGCGACCTTGCGGTTGTCGTAGCCGATCAGCTGGAAGCTCTCCACGGTCTTCGGGTCGAAGGCGACCTGCGCCTTGGCGTCGCGGGCGCGCAGTTCGACGTGGCCCGGGAGCTGGTCGACGAAGACCTTGCGGGCCTGCTCGGGGGTGCCCACGTAGGTGGTGTGGCCGTCGCCCTTGTCGGCGAGCTGCTCCATGAACGCGTCGCCGTAGTCGCTGCCGACGCCGACGCCGAACAGCGTGATGCCGTACGTGCGCCGCTCCTTGTCGATGCGCTCCAGGATGCCGGCGGCCTCGGTGTCGCCGGTGTTGGCGAGGGCGTCGGAGAGCAGCACGACCCGGTTGGTGGCGCCCTTGCGGTGGCCCTCGACGGCGACGTCGTAGCCGGTGCGGACGCCCGCCTCCACGTTGGTGGAGGAGGTGACCTCCAGGGAGTCGACGACCTCGTGGATCCGGCCGCGGTGGTCGCCGACGCGGGTCATGGGGAGCCTGGTCTCGGCCTCGTCGCTGAAGGTGACGAGGGCGACGGAGTCGTCGTCGCGGAGCTTGTCGGTGAGCAGTCCGAGGGACTCCTTGACCAGGTCGAGGCGGCCGGGTTCGCCCATGGAGCCGGAGATGTCGACGACGAAGGTGAGGGCGGCGGGCGGGCGTTCGCCGTCGCTGGGCTTCGTGGCGAGCCCGACGCGCAGCAGCGACCAGCCGGGCGCGTCGGAGCGGGCGCCGTCGACGGTGACGCTGAAGCCGTTGTCCTGGGGGCGCGCGTAGTCGGGCTTGAAGCTGTTGACGAACTCCTCGGGGCGGATGCTCTCCCGGTCGGGCAGCCGGCCCTCGGCGAGCGTGCGTCGGGCGTAGCCGTACGAGGCGGTGTCGACGTCGAGCGCGAAGGTGGACAGCCGGTCCGGGGCGGGCGCGGGCTTCCCGTCGGGGCCCTTGCCGCGCGGCGCCTGCTCTCCCGCCGCCTTGCCGCCGTCGGGGACGGCCGGGCGGTTGGGCGCGGCGGCGCCCCGGTCGGCGCTGGTGTGCGAACCGCCCTCGCCGGCGCAGCCCGCGAGCAACAGGACTCCGGTGAGCGTGCCGGCGAGCACGCCGGCCGCCCTTCGCCTCATGCTCCGCTTCACACCCCGCGTCGCACTCCCCGTCGCAGTCCCAGTCGCAGTCCCCGTCACAGTCCGCATCACAGTCCGCGTCATGGACATCTCCCCCATCTCCTCGTCTCCCCCCTGATCTCCCCTTAGGAGCCAGGCACTTGTGAATGTGACGTCCGAGAGGGCCGGAAGGAGCAGACGAAGGAGTTGCGGAAGGATCTCAATGCGGCAACGGCGGCGGGGGCGCGCCGTGGTGGCAGGGACTCGCCATCCTTGTCAACAGGGGTTGTCACCGTGTGCAGTCGCGTGCGTACATGGAGTGGCACACCGATCGGGCGGGGGTGGTCACCGGTGGCAGAGACTGCGGGCTCCGTGTTGCTCGCCCGTTCGGCGATGGGCCGTGCCGGTCCGGAGCCGCAGCGTCCGCCGGGGCGTCCGGTGCGCGGCACGCGCCGGGTCAGCGCCGCGCTCGCGGGCCTCGCGGCCTCGGCGCGGCATGAGTTGCTGACCTTCGACGACCCGGCGGCCTCGGCGTCGCGCGCGATCCCCGAGCCGTTCCTGGAGCTGGCGGGAGCGTGCATGCGTGCGGCGGCGGAGCGGGCCGGGGAGGTGCGCCGGATCGTCCCCCGTCACGCCCTCCCCCACGTGGCGGGGGCGGTCCGGATGCCCGGCCGGGCCCGGGTCGCCGAGGCCATCCCGTTCAAGATGATCCTCGTCGACCGCACGGTCGCCGCCGTCCCCCTCGACCTGGAGCTGCACTACAACGGGCTGCTCCTGATCCGCGACCCGGTGGTGGTCCAGGCCCTGGTCCGCGCCCACCACGCCGCCTGGGACACCGGCCAGGAGCTCGCGGGTCTGACCGCCCCCGCCCGCGACCTCCCCTCCCAGCTCCGCCCGGTCCTCGAAGCCCTCCTCGCCGGTCTGACGGACGAGACGGCGGCGACGCGCCTGGGCATGTCGCCGCGCACGTACAGCCGAAGGGTCGGCGAGCTGATGGCGGCACTCGGCACGACGAGCCGCTTCCGTGCGGGGGCGGAAGCGGCTCGAAGGGGGTGGATCTGAGGGAGGTCGATCAGGATGTATGGAGTTGTTCTGGACGGGTTACGGGTCACGGGTCACGGGTCACGGGTCAGGAGACGATGTCCTTGCGGGCGAAGCCGCGGAAGGCGAGGGCGAAGAGGACCAGGGCGTAGGTCACGGAGACCGCCGCGCCCTTGGCCATGCCCGTCCACTCCAGCTGGGGCTGGAGCGCGTCGATCCAGGAGAACTGCCAGTGCGCCGGGAGGAAGGCGCGCCAGTCGCCGAGGGCGGTGACCGCGTCGAGGACGTTGCCGATGATGGTCAGGCCGACGGCGCCGCCGACCGCGCCGAGCGGCGCGTCGGTGCGGGTGGAGAGCCAGAAGGCGAGGCCCGCGGTGACGAGCTGGGACACGAAGAGGAAGGCGACGGCGATGCCGATCCGCAGCAGCGCCTCGCCGGCCGGGAGCGCGCCGCCGGTGGGGAGCTTCAGCGGGCCCCAGCCGTAGGCGACGCTGCCGGCGGCCAGGGCGACCAGCGGGAGCAGCAGCATCGCGGCGGCGCTGAAGCCGAGGGCCACGGCGAGCTTGGACCACAGCAGCCGGGCCCGCGGCACGGGCGCGGCGAGCAGATAGCGCAGCGAGGACCAGCCGGCCTCGGAGGCCACGGTGTCGCCGCAGAAGAGGGCGATC
Source organism: Streptomyces sp. NPDC048623 (assembly GCF_040650755.1). NCBI lineage: Bacteria > Bacillati > Actinomycetota > Actinomycetes > Kitasatosporales > Streptomycetaceae > Streptomyces > Streptomyces sp. NPDC048623. The sequence goes on along the minus strand of NZ_JBEZHV010000009.1, from coordinate 236,782 downwards.
GGGATCACCAGGAGGAAACCCGCGGAGACGAAGAGACAGGTGGCGACGAAGTTGGAGCCGGAGGCCGTCGCCGTGTCCATCAGGTTGATCCGGCCGTTCGCGTCGCCGCGCCCCGGGGAGCCGCCGATGGCGAAGGCGGTGATCAGGACGAACGGGAGCAGGGCCAGGATCAGGCCCATGACCAGGGTCCGGCGGCGCTTGAGCTGGCGCAGCGCCTCGACCCGCAGCGGCAGGGTGCGGCCCGGGGCGTAGCCGGGGGCGGTGGCGGGCGCGGACCCGGTCCCGGGCGTGGACCCGGGCGCGGACCCCTTGGGGGTGGCGTCGGTGGCGGTGGTCATGCCGTCTCTCCTCCGATCAGGGTCAGGAACGCGTCCTCGAGCCGCCGGTGCGGGCCGACGCCGGTCACCGGCAGGTCGAGCCGGACGAGTTCGCCGATGAGGTCGGTGGCGGTCCGGCCGTCGAGCGGTACGAGCAGGCCCGCGTCGGTCCGTACGGCGGCGAGCTTCTCGACCACCGGGTCCGGCACCGGGCCGGACAGGGTGACGAGCACGGTGTCGCCGTTGCCGGTGATCTCGCCGACCGGGCCGGCCTGGACGAGGCCGCCGCGGTCCATCACCACGAGATGGGTGCAGGACTGTTCGACCTCGGCGAGGAGGTGGCTGGAGACGATGACGGTGCGGCCGGCCGCCGCGTAACGGATCATCACCTCCCGCATCTCCCGGATCTGCGGCGGGTCGAGCCCGTTGGTCGGCTCGTCCAGGATCAGCAGGTCGGGCAGGCCGAGCATGGCCTGGGCGATGGCGAGCCGCTGCCGCATGCCCTGCGAGTAGGTGCGGACGGCGCGTTCCAGGGCGCCGCCGAGGTTGGCGATGCGCAGCGCCTCGTCGAGGTGGGCGTCCTCGGCGGGGCGGCCGGTGGAGGCCCAGTACAGCTCCAGGTTCTCCCGCCCGGACAGATGCGGCAGGAAGCCCGCGCCCTCGACGAAGGCCCCGACCCGGGAGAGCACCGGGGCGCCGGGCCGGATCGCGTGCCCGAAGACCCTGATCTCGCCCTCGTCCGGGGTGATCAGGCCCATCAGCATGCGCAGGGTGGTGGTCTTGCCGGCTCCGTTGGGGCCGAGCAGGCCGAGGACCTGGCCCTGTTCGACCCGGAAGGACAGCTCGCGGACGCTGTACCGGTCGCCGCCCGCGTACTTCTTGGACAGGCCGGTGATCTGGAGGGGTACGTCGGCGAGTTCGGGGTCCGGGGCGGGCGCCGTGGTACGGCGCCGGGCGGTCAGCAGGAGGCCCGCGGCGACGCCGAGCCCGAGCAGCGGCAGGCCCCACACCCACCACGGAAGCCCGGCAGCCTGGGTGGCGACGGCCGGAGCGGTCGGCACGGTCAGCGCGCCCTCGACGGCGGCGGTGTACGTGGCGGGCGCGGCCGGCGAGGCATAGCCGAGGTCCGTGGCCGCGAGCACCAGGCGCAGCCGGTGGCCGGCCGGCACCTCGTGGTCGACGGCCGGGAGGGTGAGGTCGACGGTACGGCCGTGGGCGGCGCCGTCGATCCGGACCGGGGCGACGAGCTGGGCGGGCAGCACCTGCTGCCGGCCGTCCGGCCCCACGTCGTACACCTTGGCGAAGAGCACCGCCGAGCCGTCGGGCGCGGTCGAGGTGACCCGGACCCGGACGGCGGGCGTGCCGGTGATGCGCAGCGGCTCGGTCTGCGGCCGGGCGTCGAAGGCGGCGAACTGGCCGGGGAAGTCGAGCGAGAGCCCGGCGCCGAGGGAGGACAGCTGGGTGAGTCCGCCGCCGAGGCCGGGCACGGCGGAGAGGGCGGGCGGGTTGGCGCCGGCCGGGTTGGCGAAGGGGCGCGGGGCGGTGGGGCCGGCGGGGGTGCCCGCCGGGGCGGCGGGGCCGCCGGCCGGGGCGGACAGGGCGACCTTCACCGTGCCCGCGGCGAGGCCGGGGTAGCGGGCGGCGGTCGCGCCGCGCAGGGTGGAACGGCCGTCGGTGGAGTCCACGCCGCCGGTGCGGCTCACCCGGAAGGCCGGGCCGGTGTCGGCGGTGGCGTCCTTCTTCAGATAGCGGTCGAACCAGGCACCGATCCGGCCCTCGATGCGGTCGGTCTCGCGGTCGCCGCCGTCGTGGCCGCCGGCGGTCCAGTCGACGGCGACGGGCGCGCCGTTGGCGGTGATCGTCCGGGCCATGGCGTCGGCCTGGTCGAGGGTGAAGAGCGAGTCGGCCTGCCCCTGGACGATCAGTGCGGGCACCTTGATGCGCGCGCCGACGGCGGAGGGGCTGCGGGCCTCGAGCAGGGCCCGGGCGGCGGCGTCGGGCCGGCCGGAGACGGCGACGCGCTGGTAGAGGGCGCAGACCTCGGGGCTGAAGCGGCCGCAGGCGGCGGGGGCGGCCGGGGTGGCCGGCGTCGCGCCGGGTGTGTCGGCACCGGTGGCAGCCGCGCCGCCCGGGAGCGAGCCGTCCCGGGATGTGCCCGGCCGGCCGGCCGGGGCCGTCGTGGCCCCCGGAGTCGGCGCCGCGCCCGGCGTGTCGGCGCCCTTCGGGGCCGCCGGGGCGGTCGGGGCGGTCGGGCCCGCGTCCTGCGAGGTGCCCTGGGGCGGGCCGCCGAGCGGCGAGGCCGCGCCCGCCGAGAAGAAGATGCCCGACCACAGCTTCTTGAAGACGCCGTTCGGGAACAGCGCGTCGGCGAGGTTCCAGTACGTGATCTGTGGCGCGATGGCGTCGACGCGCGGGTCGTAGCCGGCGGCGAGCAGCGAGACCGCGCCGCCGTAGGAGGCGCCGGTGACGCCGACCCGTGGGTCGCCCGCCTTGTCGAGCAGCACCTCGGGGCGGCCGGCGAGCCAGTCGACGAGGCCGCGCACGTCCTTGACCTCGCGCTCCGGGGCGTTGAGGCCGATCTGCCCGGTGGAGGCGCCGAAGCCGCGCGCGGACCAGGTGAGGACGGCGTAACCGTCGCGGGCCAGCCGTTCGGCCTGGGCGCGGACGTCGTCCTTGGAGCCGCCGAAGCCGTGGCCGAGGAGCACGGCGGGCCGGCGGCCGGTGCCGCCGCCCGCCGTGAAGTACGAGGTGTCGAGCCTCACGCCGTCGAGATCGAGCATCCGGTCCGCGCGGTGCACGGGCGCGGGCTCGTCCACGGCGACGGCGCTCCAGGTACCGGCGCCGCCCACGAGCACGGCGAGCGCGGCACCGGCCGCGGCCCACCGCGGAAGGCCCTTGCGGGGAAGTCGCAGCTGCATGGCATCGAGCCTAGGCGGCCGGGGAGCCATACCCCGGGTGCCCTGGGCGGAACTCGGCGGCCTCCTCCGGTCGTACGCGCTACCGTCCCGTACACCAGACGCGGTACGCGCATCGGTCATGAGAGGTCCTGGATGGAGATCCGGCGGGCGACCACGGTGGCGGAACTGCTCGCGGCGGCGCACCTGTACGACGCGCCGCCCCGCGAGAAGTGGGCGGCGGCCTTCCTCGCCGCGCCCGGCCATGTGCTGCTCATCGCCTACGCGCCCGACGGCACGCCGGCCGGTTTCGTCTCCGGCATCGAGATGCGCCACCCCGACAAGGGCGTGGAGCTGTGTCTGTACGAGCTCTCGGTCGACGAGCCCCACCGCCGCCGGGGCATCGGCCGCGCCCTCACCGAGGCGCTGGCGGCGGAGGCCCGGGCGCGCGGCTGTTACGGCATGTGGGTCGGCGTGGACACGGACAACGAGGCCGCGCTGCGGACGTACGCGTCGGCGGGGGCGGCGGACGAGGGCGTGTTCACGATGCGCGGCTGGTCGTTCCCTCGGTCCTGACCTCGGTCTTGACCTCGGTCCTGATGGGGAGCACCCGGTCGAGGAGCCCGTCCGGCACGGGGTACGGGCGTTCCGCCGGAAGCAGCCGCTCGGCCTCCGCGAGCCGCCGCTCCCGTACGAGCGCGTGGATCTCGTGGGCGAGCGGCGTCACGTCCCGTATCCCGGTCGTCCACTCGTCGGCGTACCGCCGCGACGCCTCCCCGGCCAGGCCGAGCTGGAGCGAGCGGTGGTCGAGCGCCCTCAGATGCAGGTCGCGCTCGGGGTCCCACTGCACCCGGGCCGGGGCGCGCTTCAACTCCCGCTGCCAGCCCGCCCGGTCGGGGTGGAACCCGCGCACGTAGTGGGAGAGGGCGGCGTTCCGCAGGGCCCACTCGAAGCCCTCCCGGCTGATCTCGACGGCGAGCACGACCTCCTGCCCCTCCTTCAGCCCCCACCCGCAGCGATACATCATCCACAGGAAGGAGGGCTTGATCCAGGTCATCCGCTCCCGCTTCCAGGCCGCGGGGAACCGCCCGTCCCGGGCGGCCGGGAGCCCGATCACCGGGCTGTACGCCTGATACACGGTCACGGTGGTGTCGCCGTACACGGCGCGGATCTGCTGCTTCGGAGGCTGAACGGGAACGGACATGGTCTCAAGGGTGCGCGGCGAACACGCCTGAGGGCCACTGGTTTACCTCCCGGGAGTAATGGCCCATCGAAGCGACGTGCGAATGGCCCCATGGTGTGGGCCGCTGGCCTCCTAGCGTGGAGAGGTGACCCCGACAGCACCTGTCAGCCGCCATCCGTCAGCCGCGGTCTGCGGTGGCGGACAGCGGCTGACGGCGCTGGGATGGGCCTGGCGGGCGGTCGGCCCGCCCCCGCCATGAACGTCCCCTCACTCAGAGGAACTCCTCATGCAAGCCATCACCGTCAAGGACCGCGACGCCGGTGTCAGCGGCCTGGCCCTCTCCGAGCTGCCCCACCCGCACGCCGCCGAGAACGACGTGATCGTGAAGGTCCACGCCGCCGGATTCACCCCGGGTGAGCTGACCTGGCCCGCCACCTGGACCGACCGGGCCGGCCGTGACCGGACCCCGAGCGTGCCCGGCCACGAGCTGTCCGGCGTGGTCACCGAGCTCGGCTACGGCACCACCGGCCTGACGGTCGGGCAGCGGGTGTTCGGTCTCGCCGACTGGGCCCGCGACGGCTCGCTGGCCGAGTACGTCGCGGTCGAGGCCCGCAACCTGGCCCCGCTCCCCGCCGATGTCGACCATGTCACGGCCGCCGCGCTGCCGATCTCCGGGCTCACCGCCTGGCAGGCCCTGTTCGACCACGCCCACCTGCTCACCGGCCAGAGCGTGCTCGTCCACGGCGCGGCGGGCGGTGTCGGTTCACTCGCGGTGCAGCTGGCCCGCGAGGTCGGCGCCCGGGTGATCGGCACCGGCCGGGCCGCCGACCGCGACACCGCCCTCGGCCTGGGCGCGGACACCTTCGTCGACCTCCAGGCCGAAAGGCTGGAGGACATCGGGGAGGTGGACGTGGTGTTCGACGTGATCGGCGGCGAGATCCTCGAACGTTCCGCCGCGCTGGTCCGCCCCGGCGGCACCCTGGTCACCATCGCCGAGCCGGTCACCGTCCGCCCCCGCGACGCGCACGCCGTCTTCTTCGTCGTCGAACCCGACCGGACCCGCCTGGCCCACCTCGCCCAGCGGCTGCGGGACGGCCGCCTCAAGCCGATCATCGGCGCCGTCCACCCGCTCACCGAGGCGACCTCCGCCTTCACCCCGGCCAAGCGCACCCCCGGCAGGACGATCATCCGCGTCACCGAGGACTGACCCCGTCCCGGGCCAAGTCCTTGCGCGCAGACGGCGGGAACCCCCGGCCGGTGGGGACCGGCCGGGGGTTCTGCCGCGGGACGGCCCGGGGCCGGGGGGGCGTCAGTGGTTGCGCGGGAAGCCCAGGTCGACGCCCGTCGGGGCCTCGGAGGGGTCCGGCCAGCGGGTGGTGACGACCTTGCCGCGGGTGTAGAAGTGCACGCCGTCGTTGCCGTAGATGTGGTGGTCGCCGAAGAGGGAGTCCTTCCAGCCGCCGAAGGAGTGGTAGCCCACCGGGACCGGGATCGGGACGTTGACGCCGACCATGCCGGCCTCGACCTCCAGCTGGAAGCGGCGGGCGGCGCCGCCGTCGCGGGTGAAGATGGCGACGCCGTTGCCGAACGGCGAGGCGTTGATGAGGGCGACGCCCTCCTCGTAGGTGTCGGCGCGCAGGACGCAGAGGACGGGGCCGAAGATCTCGTCCTGGTAGGCCTTGGCCGTGGTGGGGACGCGGTCGAGGAGGGAGAGGCCGATCCAGTGGCCGTTCTCGTAGTCCGCGCCCTCGACCGTGTAGCCGGTGCCGTCGAGGACGACCTCGCAGCCCTCGGCCGCCGCGCCGTGCACGTAGGAGGCGACCTTGTCGCGGTGGACGGCGGTGATCAGCGGGCCCATCTCGGAGGTCGGGTCGTTGCCGGGGCCGATCTTGATCTTCTCGGCGCGCTCGCGGATCTTCTCGACCAGCTCGTCGCCGATGGAGCCGACCGCCACGACCGCGGAGATCGCCATGCAGCGCTCGCCGGCGGAGCCGTACGCCGCGGAGACGGCCGCGTCGGCGGCGGCGTCGAGGTCGGCGTCGGGCAGCACCAGCATGTGGTTCTTGGCGCCGCCGAGCGCCTGGACGCGCTTGCCGTTGGCGGAGGCGGTGGTGTGGATGTGGCGGGCGATCGGGGTGGAGCCGACGAAGGAGACCGCGGAGACGTCCGGGTGCTCCAGGAGGCGGTCGACGGCCACCTTGTCACCGTGCACGACGTTGAAGACGCCGTCCGGCAGACCCGCCTCGGCGAGCAGCTCGGCGATCTTCAGGGACGGCGACGGGTCCTTCTCGCTCGGCTTGAGGACGAAGGTGTTGCCGCAGGCGATGGCCAGCGGGAACATCCACATCGGCACCATCGCCGGGAAGTTGAACGGGGTGATGCCGGCGACGACGCCGACCGGCTGGCGGATGGCGGCCACGTCGACCCGGCTGGAGACCTGGGTGGACAGCTCGCCCTTGAGCTGGGTGGTGATGCCGCAGGCCAGGTCGACGATCTCCAGGCCGCGGGCGACCTCGCCGAGCGCGTCGGAGTGCACCTTGCCGTGCTCGGCGACGATCAGCTCGGCGATGGCGTCGCGGTTGGCGTCGAGCAGCGCGCGGAAGCGGAAGAGGATCGTGGTGCGCTGGGCCAGCGAGGAGGTGCCCCAGGTCTCGAAGGCGGCCTTGGCGGCGGCGACCGCCGCGTCGACCTCGTCGGCGGAGGCGAGCGCCACCCGCGTGGTGACGGCGCCGGTGGCCGGGTCGGTGACCGGGCCCCAGTTGCCCGACGTGCCCTCGACGGTCTTGCCACCGATCCAGTGGTGGACGGTCTTCGTCATGACTCGTTGCTCCTTCAGAGATGGCGGCGTCGGGCGGTGACGTGCCGGGCGTACTCCTCGCGGGCCTTGACCGCGTCCGGGCGGGTCGCGGTCTCGGCCACGGGCACATCCCACCACGCCTGGGCGGGGGGCGCGCCCGACACACTGTCGTCCGTTTCGGTCTCCACGTAGACACATGTAGGAACCGTGGCCTCCCTCGCGTCGGCGAGGGCTTCCCGCAGGTCACGTACGGTGCGGGCGCGCAGCACCCGCATGCCGAGGGAGGCGGCGTTGGCGGCGAGGTCGACGGGCAGCGGCGGGCCGGTGAAGCCGCCCCGCTCGTCGCGGAAGCGGTAGTCGGTGCCGAAGCGCTCGGCGCCGACGGCCTCGGACAGACCGCCGATGGAGGCGTAGCCGTGGTTGTCGAGGACGACCAGCCTGATGGGCAGCTCCTCCTGCACGGCGGTGACGATTTCGGTGGGGTTCATCAGATACGTACCGTCGCCGACGAGCGCCCAGACGGGCCGGCCGGGTGCGGCGAGGGCGACACCGATGGCCGCGGGGATCTCGTAGCCCATGCACGAGTAGCCGTACTCGACGTGGTACTGGTCCTCGGAACGCGTCCGCCACAGCTTGTGGAGGTCGCCGGGGAGCGAGCCGGCCGCGTTGATCAGGATGTCGTCGCCGGTGACCAGGGTGTCGAGTGCGCCGAGCACCTGCGTCTGGGTGGGGCGGGCGGTCTCGTCGGGGGCGGCGTAGGCGGCGTCGGTACGGGCCTCCCAGCGCAGCTTCTCCTCCGCGTACTCGTGCGCGTAGTGCGCGCTGACATGGTGCTGCTCAAGGAGTGTGTGGAGCTGTTCCAAGCCCTCGCGGGCGTCCGCGACCAGCGGGAGCGCCGCCAGGCGGTGGCTGTCGACGGCGGCGATGTTGAGGTTGACGAACCGCACGGCGGGGTGGCCGAACAGGGTCGAGGACGCGGTGGTGAAGTCGCTCCAGCGGGTGCCGACGCCGATCACCACGTCGGCGGTGCGGGCCAGGTGGTCGGCGACGGCGGTGCCGGTGTGGCCGATGCCGCCCACGTCCTGGGGGTGGCCGTGGGGCAGCGCGCCCTTGCCGGCCTGGGTGGCGGCGACCGGGATGCCGGTCCGTGCGGCGAAGTCGGAGAGCGACTCCTCGGCCCCGCTGTACTTGACGCCTCCGCCGGCGACGATCAGGGGGCGGGCGGCCCTGCCGATCGCCTCGGCCGCCGCGTCCAGTTCGTCCTCGTCGGGTGACAAGCGGCGCACCCGCCAGGTCCGCTCGGCGAAGAACTCCTCGGGCCAGTCGTACGCCTCGGCCTGCACGTCCTGCGGGAGGGCGAGGGTGACGGCGCCGGTCTCCGCCGGGTCGGTGAGGACCCGCATCGCTTCGAGGGCGGCCGGGATCAGCGCCTCGGGGCGGACGATGCGGTCGAAGTACCGGGAGACGGGCCGCAGACAGTCGTTGACGGACACGTCACCGGCGTACGGGACCTGGAGCTGCTGGAGTACGGGGTCGGCGGGGCGGGCGGCGAAGGTGTCGCCGGGCAGGAGGAGGACCGGGAGCCGGTTGATCGTGGCGAGCGCGGCGCCGGTGACGAGGTTGGTGGCGCCGGGGCCGATAGAGGTCGTGACGGCGTGCGCCCGGAGCCGGCGGGACTGGCGGGCGTAGCCGACGGCCGCGTGCACCATGGCCTGTTCGTTGCGTCCCTGGTGGTACGGCATGAGGTCGGCGTGCTCGACGAGCGCCTGGCCGATCCCGGCGACGTTGCCGTGCCCGAAGATGCCCCAGGTCGCGGTGAGGAACCGCTGCCGCTCGCCGTCGCGCTCGGTGTACTGCGCGGCGAGGAAGCGGATCAGGGCCTGGGCGACGGTGGAGCGGCTCACTGGTATCCCTCCGTGTGGTCGGGGTGGAAGCTGATCCGCCACTCCCGCTCGGGGCCTGGGCCGGCCATGACGTTGAGGTAGTAGAGCGGGTGGCCGGGCTGGGCCACGGACGGGCCGTGCCAGCCGTCGGGGACGAGGACGGCGTCGCCGGTGCGCACCTCGGCAAGGAGTTCGGCGCCGCCGGGGCGGGAGGGGGTGATCCGCTGGTAGGCGTAGCCGGAAGGGGCGGACACCTCGTAGTAGTAGATCTCCTCCAGGACGGACTCGGTGCCTTGGCGGTGCTCGTCGTGCTTGTGGGGCGGGTAGGAGGACCAGTTGCCGCCGGGGGTGATCACCTCGACCGCGATCAGCCGGTCGCAGTCGAAGGCGCCGGCCGCGGCGAAGTTGCGCACCTCGCGGGTGCGGTTGCCGCTGCCCCGGGTCTCGACGGGTACCTCCGGCGCGGAGCCGTAGCGGGCGGGGAGTCGTCGCTCGCACTTCGCTCCTGCCAAAGCGAAGCGGCCTCCCGCACCGGAGGCGATCTGGGCGTGGGCGTCCCTGGGCAGATAGGCGAAATCCGAGACCCCGTCGAACGGGCTCTCCCGGCCCTTCAGTTCGAGAACTTCCCCGTCGACGCGCACCGTACCGCCCCCGGACAGCGGAAGCACCACCCATTCGCTGTTCCCTGTCTCGAAGCGGTGGGTCCCGCCGGGCGGGAGTTCGAGAACGCGCAGCGAGCTGTACGTCCAGCCGGCCCGCTCGGGGTCGATGTCGACGGCGTACGGGCCGCGGGCGGCCGTCCCGGCCGGGACGTGGAGGTTGAGCGTCGAGTCCATGATCTGTCCCTACCCGCGGTCCGGGGGCCTCACCGCCGCGTCCGGGTCATGTCCGGGTCCGGTCCGGGACGCCGTCCGGGACGCCGTCCGGGACGTGTCCGGGTCGTGTTCGAGGTGTCCCGGAGGGTCATCGGGGGCGCTCCGGGATCGAGGCGTCGCCGGTCGCCAGGGCCAGATCGATCTCCTCGGCGTACGGCATGGCGGGCGAGCAGGCGAGCCGGCCGGCCACGATCGCGCCCGCCGCGTTGGCCCGGCGCAGCACCTCCTCCAGGCCGAGGCCGGCGAGCAGGCCGTGGGCGAGCGCGCCGCCGAAGGCGTCGCCGGCGCCGAGGCCGTTGACCACCTCGACGGGCAGCGGCGGGACCTCGGCGGCGGTGCCGTCGGCGGACAGCGCGAGCACGCCCTTGGGGCCCTGTTTGACGACGGCGAGCCGGACGCCCGCCGTGAGCAGGGCGCGGGCGGCGGCGTACGGCTCGCGCTCGCCGGTGGCGACCTCGCACTCGTCGAGGTTGCCGACGGCGACCGTCGCGTACCGCAGCGCCTCCGCGTACAGCGGTCCGGCCTCGGCGGGGGCGTCCCAGAGGGCGGGGCGCCAGTCGAGGTCGAGCACGGTGAGCGGGCCGGGGTCCGCGCCGGTCATGGGCCCGGCCCCGGCCCCGGTCGCGGCGGCGGCGCGCTCGCGCAGCGCCGTGAGGGTCGCGGTGCGGCTGGGTTCGGCGCTCAGGCCGGTGCCGGTGACCCACAGGGCGCGGGCCGCCCGGATCGCCGGGAGGTCCAGCTCGTGGGGGTGGATCTCCAGGTCGGGGGCCTTGGGGCGGCGGTAGAAGTGGATCGGGAAGTGGTCGGGCGGGAAGATCTCGCAGAAGGTCACCGGGGTGGGGTGGGCGGCGACCTCGGTCACCCAGCGCTCGTCCACCCCGAACGCCCGCAGCTCGCGCCGCAGGTACTCCCCGAACGGGTCGGCCCCGGTCCGGCTGATCAGCGCCGTGCGGCTGCCGAGCCGCGCGGCGGCGACGGCCACATTGGCCGGGGAGCCGCCGAGGAACTTCCCGAAGGTCTCCACCCGGGCCAGCTCCACCCCGCTCTGCAGCGGGTAGAGGTCCACTCCGAGCCGGCCCATCGTGATCAGGTCGTACGAGGCCGGGTCGTACGAGTCCGGGCTGTACGAGGCCGGGTCGTGGGGCCGGCCGTCCGGCCGGTGCTCCGGTTCCGCCGTCATCGGCACGTCACCTCTCGCCCGGACCGTGTCTTGTGGATCTCGCCGGGGGCTCACGCTCCCAGGTCTATCCACGGCCCCGGGCGGTGTCAATGACATGTCCTGACATTCGGACGTGCCGCCGGACGCCGTCTTGACGCCCTCCGGAGTCCGCCCCAAGGTGGCATTCATGACGAATCCGTCGCTTCCGCCGTCGCCGTCGTCGCCCCAGCCACCGCCGTCACCGTCCCGGATCCGGGTCGGCTCCGCCCCGGACTCGTGGGGGGTGTGGTTCCCCGACGATCCGCGGCAGGTGCCGTGGCAGCGGTTCCTGGACGAGGTGGCGGGCGCCGGATACAGCTGGATCGAACTCGGTCCGTACGGCTATCTGCCCACCGATCCGGGTCTCCTCGCCGAGGAGACGGGGAGCCGGGGGCTGCGGGTCTCGGCGGCGACCGTGTTCACCGGTCTCCACCACGGTCCGGCCGAGTGGGACCGGACCTGGGCCCATGTCGCCGAGAACGCGGCGCTCGCCCAGGCCATGGGTGCGGAACATCTGGTGGTGATCCCCTCCTTCTGGCGGGACGACCGCACCGGCGCGGTCCTGGAGGACCGCGTCCTGACGGCCGGGCAGTGGCGGCAGCTGACCGGTCTGACCGAGCGCCTCGGCCAGGAGGTGCGCGAGCGCTACGGGCTGCGGGTCGTCGTCCATCCGCACGCCGACACCCACCTCGACACCGAGGAGAACGTCACCCGCTTCCTCGACGCCACCGATCCGGAGCTGGTGGCGCTGTGTCTGGACACCGGGCACTACGCCTACTGCGGCGGCGACAGCGTGAAGCTGATCGAGACCTACGGCGAGCGGATCGGCTACCTCCACCTCAAGCAGGTCGACCCGGCGGTCCTCGCCCGAGTGGTGGCCGAGGAGCTGCCCTTCGGCCCGGCGGTGGCCCAGGGCGTGATGTGCGAACCGCCGGCCGGCGTGCCGGCCCTGGAACCGGTGCTCGACGCGGCGCGGGCCCTGGGCGTGGACCTGTTCGCCATCGTCGAGCAGGACATGTACCCCTGCGATCCGGACGCCCCCTACCCCATCGCGGTCCGTACCCGGCGCTTTCTCCGCTCGTGCGGCCTCTCATGACCATGCGTCACTTTCGTCACGACCGTCGCCCCTTCGTCACGCATATCTCCATTACGCGGGTTTTCCGTCACAGGCGTTCGACAGCCGCTCCCCTCCTGTCGGAAGGGGCCGTTGACCGGGCACAGGCTCAGTGATCACGGGACACGAGTGATCACCAGTGACGTCCGGCAGCACCCCCGACGGCTCCCCCCGCCGCTCTGCCGGGCACGCAGGAGAGGTGCCACGCCATGACGGACAGAAGACTCTGGTCGTACAAGGACATCGCCGCGCACATCAAGGTGCAGCCGGACACCGTCCGCTCCTACCGGAAGCACGGACTGCTGCCCGCACCCGACCACGTGGAGTCGGGCAAGCCGTACTGGCAGCCCGACACGATCCGCCGCTGGGTCGCGAACCGGCCGGGGAACCGGAGCCGCCGGGACTGAGCCGCTCCCCCGTACCAGAGCCTCGGCTCCCGAGGGCCCCGCACCGCGCACCCGCGCGGTGCGGGGCCCTCGGTCATCCGGCGACGGTCTCCTTCTCGGCCCTGTTCCCGCCGCCCTCGCCCTCGGTCTCGTGGCCGGCCGCGCCCGGTGCGGGGGCGGGCGCCCCGGGTATGCCGCCCTCGCTGATGCCGAAGCGGGCATGGAGCCGGCGCAGCGGCGCGGGCGCCCACCAGGTGAACCGGCCGGTCAGCTTCATCACGGCCGGGACGAGCAGGCTGCGCACCACCATGGCGTCCATGAGGACGGCGAGGGCCACGCCGAGGCCCAGCATCTTGGTGTTGGTGACCCGGCTGGTGCCGATGGCGACCATGACCACGGCCAGGATGACGGCCGCGGCGGTGATCAGCCCGCCGGTGCGGCGCAGTCCGTGCCGGACGGCGCCCTCGTGGTCGCCGGTGGCGTCGTACTCCTCCTTGATGCGGGAGAGCAGGAACACCCCGTAGTCCATGGAGAGTCCGAAGGCGACGCAGAACATCAGGACGGGCAGGGTGGTCTCGATGTCGCCGGTGGAGGTGAAGCCGAGCAGTCCGGCGAGGTGCCCTTCCTGGAAGACCCAGACGACCGCGCCGAACATGGCCGTGAGGCTGAGCGCGTTGAGCACGACGGCCTGGAGCGGGACGACGACGCTGCCGGTGAGCAGGAACACGAGGACCAGGGTGACGACAGCGATGATCGCGGCCGCCCAGGGCAGCCGCTCGCCGATGGCGTCCTTGGAGTCGACCAGGACGGCGGCGGCGCCGGTGACGGAGGTGGCGAAGGGGGCCGGTTCAGCGCGCAGTTCGCCGACCACCCGCTGGGCCCCGGCGCCGACGCCCTCGCCCTCGGGGAGCACGGTGTAGGAGGCGTGGGCCTGCTCGCCGGTGCCCGCGGTGACCGGCCCGTCGACCCGGGCGACCCCGTCGAGCGCCTCGATCCGGGCGCGGTAGTCCTGGTACTGGGCGCCGGTGGCCGGGCCCTCGGCGAGCACGGTGAGCGCGCCGCCGGGGTTGCCGGGGAAGCCCTCGCGGAGCTGGTCCTGGACGACCCGGGACTCGGCGGTGGCGGGCAGCTGGCGGTCGTCGGCGGTGCCGAACTTCACGCCGAGGAAGGGCAGTCCGAGCAGCACCAGACCGGTGGCGGTGGCGACGGCGAACCACGGCGCCCGCCGCATGACGAGCCCGGCGGCCCGTCCCCAGCCGGCCCCCTCCGCGCGATCGGCACGATCGGCACCGGGAACGGCCCCGGTCTCGGCCCCAGCCCCGGTCTCGGCCCCGGCCTCGCGCCGCCGCCGGCGGAACACCCGACGCAGGTCCAGGGCGTTGACCCGGTCGCCGAGCAGCAGCAGCGCGGCCGGCAGCAGGACCAGGGCGGCCGCGGCGGCAAGAAGCACGACGGCGATGCCCGCGTACGCGAAGGAGCGCAGGAAGTACTGCGGGAAGACCATCATCGCGGCGAGCGAGACGGCCACGGTGAGAGCGGAGAAGAGCACGGTCCGCCCGGCGGTGCGCAGGGTGGTGGCGACGGCCGTGCGGGTGTCGGCGCCGCCGTCCAGCTCCTCGCGGAAGCGCCGGACCACGAACAGGGCGTAGTCGATCGCGAGTCCGAGGCCGAGGGCGGTGGTGAGGTTCTGGGCGAAGACGGAGACGTCGGTGAACTCGGTGAGGCCGCGCAGCACGGCGTTGGTGCCGAGGATGGCGACGATGCCGATGCCGAGCGGGAGCATCGCCGCGACGGCGCTGCCGAAGACCATGACGAGCAGGACGAGGGTGATGGGCAGGGCGATCATCTCGGCCTTGAGGAGGTCCTCCTGGATGATCGTCTGCATCTCGTGCCGGACGGCGAGCGGGCCGCCGACGGAGACCTCGACCGGTCCGTGGGTGCCCCGGAACTCGGGGGCTATGCGCTGCAGGACCGCGCCGGCAGCCTTCTCCTCGCCGTCGATGCGGGCGGCGATCAGGGCCTGCCGCCCGTCCTTCGAGCGCAGTGCCGACGAGCCGGTCTGCCAGTAGGAGCCGACGCCGTCGACGCCCTCCTGGGCGTCGAGCCGCTCGGCGAGGCGGCGGGCCTCGGCGGCGACCGCGGGGGCGTCGACCCCGGCGGGACCCGCGTCGACCAGGAGCAGCAGATTGGGCTGGGAGGCGGGGAACTCCCGCTCCAGGACCTGGGTCGCGTACGTGGATTCGGCGTCCGGGTCCTCCCAGCCGCCGCTGCCCATCCGGTCGGCGACCCCGCTGCCGGCGAACACCGCGAGCGCGGTGAGGACGAGGGCGACGAGGAGCGAGAGCCGGGGCCGGGCCGTGACGATCCGCGTCCAGCGGCCCGGCCCGCCCCCGGGACTCCCCGAGCCTCCCGCGGCCCCCACGGGCCCCGTGCCCTCCGTGGGCAGGGCTTTCTTGACTTCGGCCATGACGCGGTGTCCCCTTCACCGTGACCCGTGCAGACCCGTGCAGGGGTCGCCTATTGCCATAGACTGGCAAACACGAGCGATCACTCGCGTTTCTCCAGAATGCGAGCGACCTCTCGTGTTTGTCAAACGTGTCGAGGGAGGCTGGGGACAGCCATGTCCGAGGAACCGAAGCCGCGCCGTCGCCAGGCCCGCGGCGAACGCCGGATCAGCCAGCTGCTCCAGGCCGCCGCGAACGTCTTCTGCGCCAAGGGCTACACGGCCGCGAGCACCAACGCGATCGCCCGCGAGGCGAGCGTCTCGCCCGGCACGCTCTACCAGTACTTCCCGAACAAGGAGGCCATCGCCCTGGAACTGGGCGACCGGCTGCTCGCCGAGATGCGGGCCGCCCACGGTCAGGCCTTCACTCCCGCGAACCTGGGACTGCCGCTCCCCCAGCTCGTCGACGCCGTCCTCGACCCGCTGATCGAGTTCAACTGCCAGAACCCGGCCTTCCTCGCGCTCATGCACGGCTCGGAGGTTCCCGGCCGGATCGCCGAGGAGCACGACGCCGTGCACGCCCAGCTGCTCGCCGCGGTCGGCGAGCTGATGGTCCACTACCTGCCCGACAGCGCGCCCGCCCAGCGGGCCCGTATCGCCGACATGATCTTCGCCATCGTGAAGGCGGGACTCACGCTCGTCCTGGCCGCGCCCGAGGGCGCGGAGCGGGACGCGGTCGTCACCGAGCTGAAGACCGTCCTGCTGCGCTACCTCGCCCCCCTTCTCGCCGACCAGCCGTCCACCGCCACCGCCACCGCCACCGCCACCGCCACCGCCACCGACCAGCCGGTCACCACGACTCCGAGCCCGTGACCCGCTCCGGCGCGGACGAGGGCCCGACCCTCCAGTCGGCAGGTCCACCCCGCGATCCATACCCCCTAGGGGTACACTGGGTGGTAGTACGGCGTACGGACCGGCGAACCGCCGGGCCACGCCCCACACAGCGCACCGCCCTCGAAGAGGAGAAGCCATGACCGCCGAGACCCGGACCGAACTCCCGCAGGTGACCTCCTCCTGCTGCTCCTCCACCGGCGGCTGCGGGGGCGGCGCGGCGGACGCGGCCTCGGCCGAGGGCATCACCACCGTCTACGACGTCAAGGGCATGACCTGCGGTCACTGTGAGGGCGCGGTGGCCGGCGAGATCTCCGAGATCGCCGGCGTCGCCTCGGTCACCGCCGTCGCCGCCACCGGCAAGGTCACCGTCGTGTCCGCCGCCCCGCTCGACGAGGAGGCCGTCCGTGCCGCCGTCGACGAGGCCGGTTACGAGCTCGTGGGCCAGGCCTGAGCCGCCGCCCGGGTCGGGCCTGAACCCCGCCTGACCCTCCCCGGGCCGTACGGCCCTCCGTCTCACCCCCGCAGGGCCGTACGGTGTCTCCGTACGGCCCTGCTCCTGTTGGGAACCATCCATGGCACCGCTCACGACCTCCACCGTCACCGAGCTCACGATCGGCGGCATGACCTGCGCGTCCTGCGCCGCCCGGGTCGAGAAGAAGCTCAACCGGATGGAGGGCGTCACCGCGACCGTCAACTACGCCACCGAGAAGGCGCGGGTCGAACACCCTGCCCAGGTGCCGGTCGCGGACCTCATCGCCACCGTCGTCAAGACCGGTTACACCGCCGAGGAGCCCCCGCCGCCGGAGCCCGAGCCCGAACCGGAGACGGAGTCGGAGTCGGAGGCCGGGTCCCCCGAAGGCCGGGAGCAGGACCCCGAGCTCGCCTCGCTGCGGCAGCGACTCGTCGTCTCCGCCGTGCTCTCACTGCCGGTGGTGCTGCTCGCGATGGTCCCGGCCCTGCAGTTCGACAACTGGCAGTGGCTCTCGCTCACCCTCGCCGCGCCCGTGGTCGTCTGGGGCGGGCTGCCCTTCCACCGCGCCACCTGGACCAACGCCAGGCACGGCGCCGCCACCATGGACACCCTGGTCTCCCTCGGCACCCTCGCCGCGTTCGGCTGGTCGCTGTGGGCGCTCTTCCTCGGGGACGCCGGCATGCCCGGCATGCGCCACGAGTTCGACCTCGCCGTCTCCCGCGACCACGCCGCCTCCACCATCTATCTGGAGGTGGCCGCCGGGGTGATCACCTTCATCCTGCTCGGCCGCTATCTGGAGGCCCGCGCCAAGCGGAAGGCCGGTGCCGCCCTGCACGCCCTGCTGCGGCTCGGCGCCAAGGACGTGGCCGTGCTGCGCGGGACCTCGGGAGGCGGGACCACGGAAGTACGGATCCCGGTCGGCGCGCTCGTGGTCGGCGACCGCTTCGCCGTACGCCCCGGGGAGAAGATCGCCACCGACGGCACCGTCGTCGAGGGCTCCTCCGCCGTGGACGCCTCCATGCTCACCGGCGAGTCCGTGCCGGTCGACGCCGCCCCCGGCGACACCGTCACCGGCGGCTGCGTCAACGTCTCCGGCCGGCTGGTCGTCGAGGCCACCCGGGTCGGCGCCGACACGCAGCTGGCCCGGATGGCCAAGCTCGTCGAGGAGGCCCAGAACGGCAAGGCCGAGGTGCAGCGGCTCGCCGACCGGATCTCCGCCGTCTTCGTGCCCGTGGTGCTGCTCATCGCCCTCGGCACCCTCGTCACCTGGCTCCTCGTCACGAGCGACACCACGGCCGCCTTCACGGCCGCCGTCGCCGTGCTGATCATCGCCTGCCCCTGCGCCCTCGGTCTCGCGACCCCGACCGCGCTCATGGTCGGCACCGGGCGCGGCGCCCAGCTCGGCATCCTCATCAAGGGCCCGGAGGTCCTGGAGTCCACCCGCCGCGTCGACACCGTCGTCCTCGACAAGACGGGCACGGTCACGACCGGCCGGATGACCCTGACCGGGGTGCATGTGTACGGGGGCGCCTACGGCGCCGACCGCACCGGCGAGGACGAGCTGCTGCGCCTCGCGGGCGCCCTGGAGCACTCCTCCGAGCACCCGGTCGCCCGCGCCGTGGCGGCCGGTGCCGCCGCACGGGTCGGCGAGCTGCCCGTACCGAAGAGCTTCGAGAACGTGCCGGGACTCGGCGTGCGCGGCTCGGTCGACGGGCATCTGGTCCTGGTCGGGCGGGCCGCGCTGCTCGCCGCCGAGGAGATCGAGATCCCGGCCGGGGCGGCTCCCGGGGCCGTGCACGTCGCCTGGGACGGGCGGGCCCGGGGCACCCTGACGGTCGCCGACGCGGTCAAGGAGACCAGCGCCGAGGCCATCGAGCGGCTGCGCGCCCTCGGTCTCACCCCGATCCTGCTCACCGGCGACAACAAGGCCGTCGCCGAGGCCGTCGCCGCCGAGGTCGGCATCGACGAGGTGATCGCCGAGGTCATGCCGCAGGACAAGGTCGACGTCGTCAAGCGCCTTCAGGCCGAGGGCCGCACGGTGGCGATGGTCGGCGACGGCGTGAACGACGCCGCGGCCCTGGCCACCGCCGATCTGGGCCTGGCCATGGGCACGGGCACGGACGCCGCGATCGAGGCGAGCGACCTGACCCTCGTACGGGGCGACCTGCGGGTCGCGGCCGACGCGATCCGGCTCTCCCGGCGCACCCTGGCCACGATCAAGGGGAACCTGGGCTGGGCCTTCGGCTACAACGTGGCCGCGCTGCCGCTGGCCGCGTTCGGGCTGCTCAACCCGATGATCGCCGGCGCCGCGATGGCCTTCTCCTCGGTCTTCGTGGTGACGAACAGCCTGCGGCTGCGCCGCTTCCGCTAGGGCTGTCGCGTGGATCGGGCCGGATCAGGCCGGATCGGGGACCGGCGTGACCTGTGCTCCGTACGGCGCGTGATCACGCGAATTCACCTACACGTGACGCACAGGACCTTCACAAAGAGATCTAGATCACAGATATTGGGGGGTAACCATCTGGGCTGTTCGCGAGTCTAAGTGGGCGATGCCAAGAACGTCTTGGGGGACGTTCATGGGGATGTCTTGGGGGACGTCCCTGGGCAAGCGCGGCCGGGGCACGTGCACCGGGGAGCTTTGAGCGGCCCTCCCGTACGTACGTACCCCGGCAGACCGCGCGAACAGACGCCCGGCCCGGATCCCGTGGGGGGAATCCGCACCGGGGATATGGGAAGCGCCCCGCTCGCCGACCCGTGGGGGGATCGGCGGCGGGGCGCTTTCGCTACGCGCTCCGGACGCACTCCGGGAGGCGGGCCCGTGATCGGGCCGCCTCGACCGGGAAGCTGCTCGCCCGGGAAGAAGGCGCGGACGAGGACGTCGCGGACCAGGAAGTCGCGGACGAAGGTCAGCGGGCCTCGACCGGGACGAAGTCACGGAGGACCTCGCCGGTGTAGATCTGGCGCGGGCGGCCGATGCGAGAACCCGGCTCCTTGATCATCTCGTGCCACTGGGCGATCCAGCCCGGGAGGCGGCCGAGGGCGAAGAGGACGGTGAACATCTCCGTCGGGAAGCCCATCGCGCGGTAGATCAGACCCGTGTAGAAGTCCACGTTCGGGTAGAGGTTGCGCGAGACGAAGTAGTCGTCGGAGAGCGCGTGCTCCTCCAGCTTGAGCGCGATGTCGAGCAGCTCGTCGGACTTGCCGAGGGCCGACAGGACGTCGTGCGCGGCGGCCTTGATGATCTTGGCGCGCGGGTCGAAGGACTTGTACACCCGGTGGCCGAAGCCCATCAGGCGGACGCCGTCCTCCTTGTTCTTCACCTTGCGGATGAAGGCGTCGACGTCGCCGCCGTTGGCCTGGATGCCCTCGAGCATCTCCAGGACCGACTGGTTGGCGCCACCGTGCAGCGGGCCCCACAGGGCCGAGATGCCGGCGGAGATCGAGGCGAACATGTTCGCCTGCGAGGAGCCGACCAGACGCACGGTGGAGGTCGAACAGTTCTGCTCGTGGTCCGCGTGCAGGATCAGCAGCTTGTCGAGCGCCGAGACCACGACCGGGTCCAGGTCGTACTCCTGGGCCGGGACCGAGAAGGTCATGCGCAGGAAGTTCTCGACGTAGCCGAGGTCGTTACGCGGGTAGACGAACGGGTGACCGATCGACTTCTTGTACGCGTAGGCCGCGATCGTCGGCAGCTTGGCGAGCAGCCGGATCGTGGAGAGGTGACGCTGCTTCTCGTCGAACGGGTTGTGGCTGTCCTGGTAGAAGGTGGACAGCGCGGACACCACGGAGGACAGCATCGCCATCGGGTGGGCGTCCCGCGGGAAGCCGCGGAAGAAGTTCTTGACGTCCTCGTGGACCAGCGTGTGCTGGGTGATCTCGCCCTGGAAGGTGGTGAGCTGGTCCGCCTTCGGCAGCTCGCCGTTGATCAGCAGGTACGCCACCTCCAGGAAGGTGGACTGCTCGGCCAGCTGCTCGATGGGGTAGCCGCGGTACCGCAGGATGCCCTGCTCGCCATCGAGGTAGGTGATGGCGGATTTGTAGGCGGCGGTGTTGCCGTATCCGCTGTCCAGGGTGACCAGACCGGTCTGGGCCCGCAGCTTTCCGATGTCGAAGCCCTTGTCACCGACGGTGCTCTCGACCACCGGGTAGGTGTATTCACCGTCCGCGTACCGCAGTACTACAGAGTTGTCGCTCACGTCATCCCTCACCGACGTAGTGCCTCTTCTTCGAGGTGCCCTGACTGTCTCTACCATCCCCCATTTGGCAGAGCAGAGTGCACTCGGGGTCGCCTATTGGGCCATTCGGCGGCACTCAGTGCCGCCAACCTGCATATCCTGCCCCCTTCGCCCCGGTTCCGGTAGTCCTCCGTGATCTTTCACACGACCGTGCCCCCTGCGAGCCGATGGGCCAGTGAGGTGAAGCGGCGCCCGGCCGAAACCGTGCGCACCGCCTGGGCGATCGCCTTGCGCGAGCCGACCAGGACGACGAGTTTCCGGGCGCGGGTGACGGCCGTGTAGAGCAGATTGCGCTGGAGCATCATCCAGGCGCTGGTGGTGACCGGGATCACGACCGCCGGGTACTCGCTGCCCTGCGAGCGGTGGATGGTCACAGCGTAGGCATGGGCCAGCTCGTCCAGCTCGTCGAAGTCGTACGGCACCTCCTCGTCCTCGTCCGTACGGACGAGGAGCCGCTGTTCGACGGGGTCGAGGGCGGTGACCACGCCCACGGTGCCGTTGAAGACGCCGTTGGCGCCCTTCTCGTAGTTGTTGCGGATCTGGGTGACCTTGTCGCCGACCCGGAAGACCCGGCCGCCGAAGCGCTTCTCCGGGAGGTCGGGGCGGGCCGGGGTGACGGCCTGCTGGAGCAGGCCGTTGAGCGCGCCGGCGCCGGCCGGGCCCCGGTGCATGGGCGCGAGCACCTGGACGTCGCGGCGCGGGTCGAGGCCGAACCTGGCGGGAATCCGGCGGGCGGCGACCTCCACGGTCACCCGGGCGGCGTCCTCGGTCTCCTCCTCGGCGAAGAGGAAGAAGTCCGGCAGGCCGGTGGTGACGGGCGGCAGGCCCGCGTTGATCCGGTGCGCGTTGGTGACCACGCCGGACTCCTGGGCCTGCCGGAAGATCCTGGTCAGCCGGACGGCCGGGACGGGGCTGTCCGGGGCGAGCAGATCGCCGAGGACCTCACCGGCGCCGACCGAGGGCAGCTGGTCCACGTCCCCCACGAGCAGCAGATGGGCGCCCGGAGCCACCGCCTTGACCAGCTTGTTCGCGAGGAGCAGGTCGAGCATGGAGGCCTCGTCGACCACGACCAGGTCGGCGTCGAGCGGCTTGTCCCGGTCGTACGCCGCGTCGCCGCCGGGCTTCAGCTCCAGGAGCCGGTGCACGGTGGAGGCCTCGGCGCCGGTCAGCTCGGCGAGCCGTTTGGCGGCCCGGCCGGTGGGGGCGGCGAGCACCACCTTGGCCCGCTTGGCGCGGGCCAGCTCCACGATCGAGCGGACCGTGAAGGACTTGCCGCAGCCCGGTCCGCCGGTGAGGACGGCGACCTTACGGGTGAGGGCGAGGCGGACCGCCTGCTCCTGCTCCGGCGCGAGCGAGGCGCCGGTGCGGTCCGCGAGCCAGGCAAGCGCCTTGTCCCAGGCGACGTCCTGGAAGGCGGGCAGCCGGTCCTCCTCGGCGGCCAGCAGACGGCGCAGCTGCCCGGCGAGGGACAGTTCGGCGCGGTGGAAGGGGATCAGGAACACGCCGGTGACCGGCAGGCCCTCCGGGCCGGGCACCTTCTCCCGTACGACCCCCTCCGGGTCCTCGGCGAGCTCGCCGAGGCACTCGATGACCAGACCGGTGTCGACCTGGAGCAGCTTCACCGCGTCGGAGATCAGACGCTCCTCGGGCAGGAAGCAGTGCCCCTGGTCGGTGGACTGCGACAGCGCGTACCGCAGGCCGGCCTTCACCCGGTCCGGGCTGTCGTGCGGTATGCCGACGGCCTGGGCGATCCGGTCGGCGGTGAGGAAGCCGATGCCCCAGACGTCGGCGGCGAGCCGGTACGGCTGGTTCTTCACGACGGAGATCGAGGCGTCCCCGTACTTCTTGTAGATCCGCACCGCGATGGAGGTGGACACCCCCACCCCCTGGAGGAAGACCATCACCTCCTTGATCGCCTTCTGCTCCTCCCAGGCCGCGCCGATCAGCCGGGTCCTCTTCGGCCCGAGGCCCGGCACCTCGATCAGGCGCTTCGGCTCGGTCTCGATGACGTCGAGGGTGTCGGTGCCGAAGTGGTCCACGATCCGCTCGGCGATGCGCGGTCCGATGCCCTTGATCAGACCCGAGCCGAGATAGCGGCGTATGCCCTGGACGGTGGCCGGCAGCACCGTCGTGTAGTTCTCCACGGTGAACTGCCGCCCGTACTGCGGATGCGAGCCCCAGCGCCCTTCCATCCGCAGCGACTCCCCCGGCTGCGCGCCGAGCAGCGACCCGACGACCGTGAGCAGGTCGCCGGCCCCACGGCCGGTGTCGACGCGGGCGACCGTGTACCCGCTCTCCTCGTTGGCGTAGGTGATCCGCTCCAGGACCCCTTCGAGCACCGCGAGGCTCCGCACTTCGCTGGACATGCCCCGAAGGTAGCGAAGCCCTCGGACAGCGCGCCGGTCCTGTGGACAACGCCCGCCACCGACGGCGGGGGGACCGCCACGCCGAAGAATTTACCTAAAACCTATTGACTTATGGCATACGGCGCGTAGTAGTGGTTAATAGACGACAACACCGAAAGAGCCACAAAGTCGACGAGGACGTCTAGTCGGCGGAGTGACTTGGACAGGATGTTGTTCAGGCCCCCGGCAAGCCGGCGCGATACCGAGGCGACAGTGACGACTGAAGCTTCAGGACACGTGCAGCACTACCGGGGACTGTTTTTGCCCACGGAGCCTTCGCGCAGGCCTGGGCGCGACGCGAAGGGTCGCCAAACCCGGGGGGCCCCTTCGAGCACCGCGAGGCTTCGCGCTTCGCTGGGACATGACCCGAAGGTAAGCCCTCAAACAACGGGGCGGGCCTGTGGACAGCCGCCTGCGGACGACGCCCGCGCGCAGGCGCGGCCAGCTACCATGTATGGAAGGTGGGATTGTGTCCCACATGACACACATGGATGGTGATCATGGGTGTGACCAACGTCGACGTGGACGACGAGGTGCTCGCCGAGGCCGCGCGACTGCTGGGTACGACCACGAAGAAGGACACGATCAACACGGCACTGGAAGAAGTGATAAGGCGCCATCGACGCAGGGCCGCGTACCAGCGCCTCGCGGAGCGGGGCGCACGAGGTGAACTGGAGCCCACACGTCGAGCCTGGGAAGCCCGCAAGGCCGCCCAGCACGGCGAGGACGCTGAGTGATCACGTACCTCATCGACACCAGCGCATACGTTCACCTCAGCACCGATCCCACCGATCACCGACGCTGGGACGCCGAGATCGAGACGGGCGCCATCGGCATGTGCGAGGCCACCCGAGCGGAGATCCTGTTCACCGCCACCGGCCCGGACGACCGCGACGAGATCGATGAAGACCTCTCCGCCCTGTTCGCGGCCGTCCGTGTACCTAAGGACGCCTGGCGATGGGTGGAAACCGCGCAGTACAAGCTGACCCAGAAGGGGCAGCACCGTGCGGCGGGCGTCGTCGATCTCCTGCTCTGTGCCACGGCGGTCCATCACGGGCTGACCATCCTGCACAGGGACAACGACTTCGCCACAGTCGCCCGCGTCCTCAAGGAGGTCGAGCAACAGGACGTGCGGCTCTTGGTCTGACACCTGGACGACGGTCCGGGCGGGGCGGTTCCCCAGCCTGGTGTCTCGGCAAGCCGCCGTCGGAAAGCGGCAGCTCGTAGACGGCTCGATGTCGGAGCTCTGCGGCGAACTACGCTCGGCGGCTTGGTGAGGCACCAGCCTGATGGCGAGCGTCCTCACCAAGCCGGCGAAACCCACAGCCAACACGGTTGCCGGAAGACCCGACTTCCCGTCACCGAGGCAGCTCAGGGTCTCCAGACTGACCGAACTGGCCGAGGCCGATGTCGTGTTCCGGCCGACGCCCGAAGCCAAGACCGGCGCCCCGGCAGACGCGGTCGGCAGGAAAGGAACCGCACGGTGAGCACGGAGCAGCAGCACAGCGCGAGGTGGGCGCTGACCTCGGTCGCCCTGGTGGTCAGGGGGCCCGAACTCGACCCGGACGCACTCACCGCGAGGCTCGCTCTCCAACCGACCGCGACCCGGCCCCCGGGGCCGAGCCCCTGGGGTCGCCCGGACGACGTCGACGGCGAGTGGCGGCTGCAATGCGACGAGCGCATGACCCGGGACTTCGCGGCGCAGCTCGACACCGTGCTGACGGCGGCCGAGCCGTACGCGGAGCAGTGGCGGGCTCTGACAGCCGAAGGCGTCTCCGTCGCGCTTGTCGTCAGGGGATACGTGGACAACGACTCGCAGCTCGCCCTGACCGCCGAGCAGATGTGCCGGGTGGCCGGCCTCGGCCTGCCCCTGACCCTCACGCCCAGCACGAGCGAACGGTGACCGCCATGTGGACCTCGATGACCACCTCCCTCGCTGTCACAGGGAGCGACCTGGACGCCTCTGCGGTCGAGCGTGCCCTCGGTTTCACCCGGCCGGCGTCGGAAAGGCCCGGCATGTCGGTCCATCACGGACCGGGCTGGTGGGCCTTCACCATCGACGCGGGCTGCTCCGCCGACCTGGGCCGGCAGATCGCGGAGCTGGCCTCGCTCGTCGGCCCGCACCTCGACAAGGTCGGCGTGCTGGCCAGTGCCGGCTGCCATGTCCAGGTGGCCGTATCGGGGACGGTGGAACTCGGGGGCCCGCTGACGCTGTCCCCCGAATCCGTCGACCGCCTTGCCGCGCTCCGCCTGCCGGTCACCTTCACGACCCTGCTGCCGGACAACACCCCGGCGGAGGACCCGCTGGACTGGCTGAGCTGAGCCGGTCCGGCGGGGCCGGGGCAGTCCGCGTCACACCCGCAGGAACGCCTCCGCCGTCTCCTCCAGAACCTCCACACCGTCCCTCGCCCACAGCTCGTCGTTGAAGAGCTCGACCTCGATCGGGCCGTCGTAACCGGCGTCGGCCACCAGCGCGCACCAGGCGGAGAAGTCGATCGCGCCCGTGCCCAACTGGCCGCGGCCGGTGAGGACGCCGGCGGGGAGGGGGGTGGTCCAGTCGGCGAGTTGGACGGAGTGGATGCGGGCGGCGGCGCCGGCGCGGGAGACGGCGGCGGGGGCGCGGTCGTCCCACCAGAGGTGGTAGGTGTCGACGACAACGCCGACCTCGTCCGGCGGGAAGAGTTCGGCGACGGCGAGGGCCTGGTCGAGGGTGGAGATCGCGCAGCGGTCGGCGGCGTACATGGGGTGGAGCGGCTCGATCGCGAGGCGGACGCCGTGGGCGCGGGCGTACGGGGCGAGCGCGCCGATCGCGTCGGCGATGCGGGCGCGGGCGGCGGGCAGGTCGCGGCTGCCGGGCGGGAGGCCGCCCGAGACCAGGATCAGGGTGTCGGTGCCGAGCGCCGCCGCCTCCTCGATCGCCGCGCGGTTCTCCGCCTCCCACCCGTCGGTGGTGAAGAAGCCGCCCCGGCACAGGGTGGTCACGGCGAGCCCGGCGTCCCGCACCAGCGCGGCGGCGGCCTCGACCCCGTACTCCCGCACGGGTTCGCGCCACAGGCCGACGCCGGGGACGCCGAGCCGGACGCACTCGCGGACGAGGTCGGGGAGCGGGAGCTGTCTCACCGTCATCTGGTTGATGCTGAAGCGGTCGAGGTTCACTGGGGGACTCCGTACACGGTGAGGAGCGAGCGCATCCGGGACTCCGCCCGCGCCGGGTCGGGGAACAGGCCGAGACCGTCGGCGAGTTCGTACGCCCGGGCGAGATGCGGCAGGGAGCGGGCGGACTGGAGGCCGCCGGCCATCGTGAAGTGGTCCTGGTGGCCGGCCAGCCAGGCGAGGAACACCACGCCCGTCTTGTAGTAGCGGGTGGGGGTCTGGAAGAGGTGGCGGGAGAGCTCGACGGTGGGGTCGAGCAGGGCCCGGAAACCGGCCGTGTCACCCGTGTCGAGGACCCGCACCGCCTCCGCCGCCAGCGGGCCGAGCGGGTCGAAGATGCCGAGCAGAGCGTGGCTGAAACCGTGCGCGTCACCGGCGATCAGCTCGGGGTAGTGGAAGTCGTCGCCCGTGTAGCAGCGGACGCCGTCCGGGAGGCGCCGGCGCAGCGCGATCTCCCGGCCCGCGTCGAGCAGCGACACCTTGATGCCGTCGACCTTGTCCGGGTGGGCCGCGATCACCTCCAGGAAGACGTCCGTGGCCGCGTCCAGGTCCGACGAACCCCAGTAGCCCTCCAGGGCCGGGTCGAACATCGGGCCCAGCCAGTGCAGGATCACCGGCTCGGCGGCCTGGCGGAGCAGATGGCCGTAGACCTCCAGATAGTCCTCGGGGCCGGTCGCGGTGGCCGCGAGGGCGCGCGAGGCCATCAGGATCGCCTGGGCGCCCGACTCCTCGACGACGGCGAGCTGCTCCTCGTACGCCCGACGGATCGTCACCAGGTCAGCAGACAAAGTGAGTTGGTCGGTGCCGACACCGCACGCGATCCTTCCGCCCACCGCCTTCGCCTCCGCCGCGCTGCGGCGGATCAGCTCGGCCGCCCCCGCCCAGTCCAGGCCCATCCCGCGCTGCGCCGTGTCCATCGCCTCGGCGACGCCGAGCCCGTGGGACCACAGGTGGCGGCGGAAGGCGAGGGTCGCGTCCCAGTCGACGGCGGCGGGGCCGTCCGGGGTGGTGTCGGCGTACGGGTCGGCGACCACATGGGCGGCGGAGAAGACCGTACGGGAGGTCAGCGGGCCCGCACCGGTGAGCGCGAGCGGTTCGGTACGCGGGGTGTACGCGCGCGTGGCGCCGCCCGGCAGGGGAAGGGCGATCACAACGCCACCTCCGGGACCTCGATCCGGCGGCCCTCGGCCGCCGACCGCAGCCCCAGCTCGGCGAGTTGGACTCCGCGCGCGCCCGCGAGGAGGTCCCAGTGGTATGGCTCGCCGAGCACGACATGGCGCAGGAAAAGCTCCCACTGCGCCTTGAAGCCGTTGTCGAACTCGCCGTTGTCCGGCACCTCCTGCCACTGGTCGCGGAAGGACTCGCCCCCGCGCAGCGGCAGATCGGGGTTCCAGACCGTCTTGGGGGTGGCGGCGCGGGGCTGGATCCGGCAGCCGCGCAGGCCCGCGACGGCGGAGCCGTGGGTGCCGTCGACCTGGAACTCGACGAGTTCGTCGCGGTGGACCCGTACCGCCCAGGAGGAGTTGATCTGCGCGATCGCGCCGCTCGCGAGCTGGAAGATGCCGTACGCGGCGTCGTCGGCCGTCGCCTCGTACGGCTTGCCCTGCTCGTCCCGGCGGCGCGGGATGTGGGTGGCGACGGTCGCGGTGACGGAGGTGACGCGCCCGAACAGCTCGTGGAGCACGTACTCCCAGTGCGGGAACATGTCGACGACGATGCCGCCGCCCTCCTCGGCACGGTAGTTCCAGCTGGGGCGCTGGGCCTCCTGCCAGTCGCCCTCGAAGACCCAGTAGCCGAACTCGCCGCGCACGGACAGGATCTCGCCGAAGAAGCCGCCGTCGACGAGCCGCTTCAGCTTGCGCAGGCCGGGGAGGAAGAGCTTGTCCTGGACGACGCCGTGCCGGACGCCCTTCGCCTCGGCCAGGCGGGCGAGTTCGAGCGCGCCGGCGAGGTCGGGGGCCGTGGGCTTCTCCGTGTAGACGTGCTTGCCGGCCGCGATGGCCTTGGTGAGCGCGGTGACGCGGGCGGAGGTGACCTGGGCGTCGAAGTAGATGTCGATGCTCTCGTCGGCGAGGACGGCGTCGAGGTCGGTGGACCACTCGGTCAGACCGTGCCGCTCCGCGAGCGCCCGCAGGGCGTGCTCGCGGCGGCCGACGAGGACCGGCTCGGGCCACAGGGTCTCGCCGTCGCCGAGGTCGAGTCCGCCCTGCTCGCGCAGCGCGAGGATCGAGCGGACGAGGTGCTGGCGGTGGCCCATGCGGCCGGTGACGCCGTTCATGGCGATGCGGACGGTGCGGCGGCGTGCGGTCGGGCGTGTCACGAACTGTTCCTCTCGTGGGAGGGCCGTGGCCCGGTACCCGCCCCCGTGGGGTGGTACGGGCGGCACGGGCGGATCAGGCGGATCAGGCGGATCAGGCGGATCAGGCGGATCAGGCGGATCAGGCAGAGGGGGACGTGAAAGGTGTAGACGGAAAGCTGAGATAGAAAGCGCTTTCTATCGCGTATGACGCTAGCCTGCCGACATGACCGCCGACAAGGGCCCCGGAGGTACGCACGCGATGACCGTCACCCTGGCGGACGTGGCAGCCCGCGCACAGGTCTCCCCCGCGACCGTCTCCCGCGTCCTGAACGGCAACTACCCGGTCGCCGCCGCCACCCGGGAGCGGGTGCTGCGCGCGGTCGACGAGCTCGACTACGTGCCCAACGGCCCGGCGAGCTCGCTCGCCGCCGCCACCTCCGACCTGGTCGGGATCCTCGTCAACGACATCGCCGACCCCTTCTTCGGGATCATGGCCGGGGCCGCGCAGGGCGCCATCGGCGCGCCGGGCGCGGGGCGGGGCGGGGGCGAGAAGCTGGCCGTGGTGTGCAACACCGGCGGCGACCCGGAGCGCGAACTCACCTATCTCACCCTGCTCCAGCGGCAGCGCGCCGCCGCCGTGATCCTCACCGGCGGCTCCCTGGAGGACCCCGGGCACCTCGCGGCGGTGGCCGCGAAACTGGCCCGGCTCACCGAGGCCGGGACGCGGGCGGTGCTGTGCGGGCGGCCCCCGCTCGCCGGATCCGCCGCGGCAACGCTCGCCTTCGACAACCGGACCGGCGCACGGCGGCTCACCGAGCACCTGCTGGCGCTCGGGCACCGGCGGATCGGTTACGTCGCGGGCCCCGAGAACCGCACCACCACCCGGCACCGTCTGGAGGGCCACCGGGCGGCGCTCGCGGCGGCCGGGGTCGCGGAGGGCCCAACGGTGCACGGCCGCTACGACCGCCCCTCCGGCTACGAGGCGACCGGCGAACTCCTGCGCCTGGAGCCCGGCTTGACGGCCGTCGTCGCCGCCAACGACACGGTCGCGCTCGGTGTCTGCGCGGCCCTGCGGGACCGGGGCCTGAGCATCCCCGGCGACGTCTCGGTGGCCGGCTTCGACGACCTCCCCTTCTCGGTCGACGCGGTGCCCGCGCTCACGACGGTACGGCTCCCGCTGCACGAGGCGGGCGCGCGGGCGGGGCGGATCGCGCTGGGCGCGGAGCCGGTGCCGCCGGGCGGGGGCGCGACGATCGCGGCGGAGCTGGTGGTACGGGGCTCGACGGCGCCGCCGCGGAGGTGAGGGCGCCGGACCGGCGTCACGCGGCGCCCCGAGCGTCACCCGGCCTCGGCCTCAGCCCGAGACCCGGCCGGCCCGAGACCCCGCCCGCCCGAGACCCCGCCCGGCGGCCGGCCACCGGCTGGGACATGGCTTCTGTGAGACGGTCCGTGGGTCAGGCCGTGCCCAGACCCGTCGCCGTCAGCACCGCGTCCACCGTCTCCTCGACCGTCTGGTCCGCGTTGTCGATCCAGACGCCCTCGCCGGAGAGTTCGGCGCGCATGGCCTCGTCGAGGAAGGACCAGTCGGTCGTCAGGCGCTTGTGGCGGGCGTTGTTGCGCTCCCAGGCCTTGGCCGGGCCGGGGGCCAGGAAGACGACGTGGAGCGGGCCGGTCCTCACCTGGGTCCGGTAGAAGGCGAGGTGGGAGCGGCGGACCACCACGTCGTCCACGACCGGCACGAAGCCGGCCGTGACGAAACTGTCCGCCAGGAGGCAGGCGTTGCGGGCCCGCAGGAAGATCTGCCGGTCGGCCTCCGGGTCGCCGTCCGGGGTCGGCCAGTGGCCGCCACGGACGATCAGCTCCTGGAGCCGGTCGACCTCGATGTGCGCGGAGCGGGCGAAGCGGGCCGCGAGGGCTTCCGCGACGGTGGACTTGCCGCTGCCGGGGATGCCGGCGAGCAGCACGGCGCCGGGCGCGGGGTCGCGGTCGACAGGTACAAGTTCCATGATCCGGGACTCTATTCCGTCCGCCAGGACGGAAACGGGCGGCCTTCTTCACCCGTACCCGGGTGAAGAAGGCCGCCCTCGCCCTGAACAGCGTCAGATCGCCGCCCGGTAGAAGTACGTCCTGCGGAAGGAGATCTTTCCGTCGCGCACCAGGTACGTGTCGGCGAAGCCCTCGTCCAGCGGGGCTCCGTCCTTGCCCGCGCCGCGGAAGCGGCCCCAGCAGGCCGCCGCGGCGAGGCCGCCCGTCACCTGGGCGACCTCGTGGG
Organism: Streptomyces sp. NPDC048623; assembly: GCF_040650755.1. NCBI lineage: Bacteria > Bacillati > Actinomycetota > Actinomycetes > Kitasatosporales > Streptomycetaceae > Streptomyces > Streptomyces sp. NPDC048623. The sequence goes on along the minus strand of NZ_JBEZHV010000009.1, from coordinate 205,962 downwards.
CGCCCGAGGCGATGATGCGCTCGTGCTCGTAGAAGTGGCGGATCCGGTCCAGGCCCTCCAGGGCCGGGTAGCCGGGGCGCTCGTAGACCGCGTCGTCGGCGAAGACCTCGCCGAGCTCGTCCCACGAGCGGGTGTCGACCACCTGGAACAGCCGGGCGACCAGCGAGTCGGCGGTCACCGGGGGGTGTGTGCGGGTTGTCACGACCGTGCTCCTTGCATCGCTTGGGTGGAAAACAGGGATGGGGACGGGACCGAGGAGGGTCAGGGCGCGTCGGCGCGGGCCTTGTCGAAGGCCGCCGACAGACGCGCCACGCCCTCCCGCCGCTGGTCCTCGTCGAGGGTGGCGAAGGACAGCCGCAGCACCCGGGATCCGTCCTGCTCGATGCAGAACGGCGCCCCGGGCACGATGGCGAGCCCTTGGGCCAGGGCGTGCTCGTACAGCAGGTCCGAGGTCACCCGGGGATCGTCGACGGTGCACCAGAAGAACAGGCCGCCGCGCGGGTCGTCGAAGACGAGCCAGGGCAGCCGCTCGCGCAGCAGCACCGCCGTGGTGCGCGCCTTGTCCCCGTAGAGGGTGCGCAGCCGGGCGAGGTGGGCGGGGAGGAACGACGGGTCGGCGAGCAGTTCGGCAAGCACGTGCTGGCCGAAGGTGTTGGTCTGGAGGTCGCTGCTCTGCTTCATCGCCACCAGTTCGCCGACCAGGCCGGCGGGTGCGGTCAGGCCGGCCACCCGCAGTCCCGGGCACAGCGTCTTCGACAAGCTCATCAGCCGGATGACGCGGTCGCTGTGGATGTCCGTGGACGGCAGCCGCTCCCCGTCGAAGGCCAGGTCGCCGTACGGGTCGTCCTCGACGACCAGGAATCCGTACCGTTCCGCGAGCCCGGCGAGGATGCGCCGCCGTTCCGTGCTGAGCACGCCGCCCGTGGGGTTGTGGAAGTGCGGTACGACGTAGACGAGTTTGGGCCTGGCGCCGGCGGCCAGCCGCTCCTCCAGGATGTCCACCCGCATCCCGTCCCGGTCGGTGGGAAGGGGCAGCAGCCGGGCTCCGGCGGCCCGGAAGGCCTGGACGGCCCCCAGGTAGCTGGGGTCGTCCAGGGCCACCAGGTCGCCCTCGTCGAGGAGGGTACGGGCGACCAGGTCGATGCCCTGCTGGCTGCCGCCGGTGACCATCACCCGCTCCACGCCGACCGCCGCGCCGGTCTCGCCGGCGCGGCGGGCCAGCGCCTCGCGCATGGCCGTGACGCCCTCCGTCGGGGCGTACTGGAGGGCGGCGGTGGCCGAGCGGGCGAACACCCGCTCGGTCACCTCCGCGAGCCTCGCCACGGGGAAGCTGTCGGGTGCCGGGATGCCGCCCGCCATCGACAGCACGCCCGGCGCGTTCGCCGCGGCCAGGATGCGGCCGATCGCGTCCGACCGGCCCCAGGCCGTGCGCCGGGCGAGCAGCCCCGCGAACTCCCGTGTCTCCGTCATGACGCCACCGCCGTCTTCTCGGGTCCTGGCCGCGCACCGATCTGGGCCGGGAAGTCCTTCAGCCGCCACACCGGCGAGAGCAGCACCACGAGGACGGCGGAGAGGAAGGCCCCCGCGGTCACGAAGAGCGTCTCGCGCAGGCCGATCAGGTCGCCGAGCCAGCCGCCGAGGAGGGCGCCGAGCGGGAGCATCCCCCAGGACACGAAGCGGTAGCCGGCGTTCATCCGGCCGAGCAGTTCGTCCGGGGTGATCGACTGGCGCAGGCTGATGATGTGGATGTTGGCCATCGTGCCGCCCGCGCCGATCAGCGCGAACGTGAGGACGAACAGGGTCAGCGTGAGGATCCCGCCGTTCGCCGGGGCCAGCGGGATGATCACGGGGGCGACGCAGCACAGCAGGAGCGCCGCCAGGATGGCGGGGCCGAGCCCGATGACGCGCTTCAGCCCTCTGGCCACCAGGGAGCCGGCGAGCGACCCCACCGCGCCGGTGCCGAGCAGCAGCCCGATGGTGCCGGGCGACAGGTCCAGGCGCCGGGCCGCGTACAGCACGAAGACGGTCTGCAGCGACATCCAGCACAGGTTGTAGAGCCCGGACTGGAGGGCGCAGGCCCGCAGATGGGCGCTCTGCCAGATGATCCCGATGCCGTCGCCGACGCTCTTCCACAGTCCGGTGCGGCGTTCGGGCACCGTGGGCGGCGGCTCGGGCCTCCGGACCGCGAGCAGCGTGACCACGGACACCAGGTACGAGGCTCCGTTGATGAGCAGCGCGTACGGGGCCGTGACCCAGCCGATGAGCAGACCGGCGAGGCCGGGCCCGCCGATCTGGGCGAGCGAACTGGTGCCCTGGAGCTTGCTGTTGCCCTCGACCAGGTGTTCCTTGCCGATCAGGGTCGGCAGGTACGACTGGTAGGCGACGTCGAAGACGACGGTGAGCACGCCGATGAGCAGGGCGGCCACGTACACGAACTCGATGCGCAGCAGGTCGAGCACGGCGAGCAGCGGGACGGCCGTGACGAGCAGGGCCCGCCCCGCGTTGGCCGCGATCATCAGCGGCCGTCTGCGGACGCGGTCCACCCAGACCCCGACGAGCAGGGTGACGACCAGGAACGGGGCGTAGGAGGCGGCGTTCACCAGACCGACCTGGGAGGAGCTCGCGTCCAGGGTGAGCACCGCGGTCAGGGGCAGCGCCAGGGTGGTGACCTGGGCGCCGATCTGGGAGATGCCCTCGCCCGTCCAGAACTTCATGAACTCGGCGTCACGCCACAGCGCTCCGCGCTCGCGCCCGCCGGCGACGGGGGCGGATGCCCCGTCGCCGGAGTGCGCCGAACCTGCCGAACCTGCCGAACCCGCCGGTCCCGCCGCGTCCGCCGGACCCACCGGGTCCGGCGAGCCGGTCGACTCGGTCACGCCTCCCCCTCGCCGTCACCGGTCTCGGTGACCTGCTCGGTCGCCGGCTCGGCCGCCACGTGGAAGGCGCAGCCGATCTGGGCGCCGCGCAGCATGCTGACGATGCCCACGGACGGGTCGGTGACGCCTCGGGCCAGGGTGCCGGCGTACGAGCCGTCGACCATCAGCGTGCCGTAGGCGACGGCCATGTCCTCGGCGGTGACCCCGTCCTCGGACAGGAACCGCTCGGTGGTCGGCAGCAGGCGCCGCTGGAGGACGAAGGGGCCGTCCACGGCCTGGTGCAGCTTCTCCACCCACTCCTTCTGGTCGGTCGTCCAGCCGGGGGTGACGCCGACCCCGCCGTAGAGCAGCGTGGGCTTGAGGACGAGGAGGTCCTTGTTGGCGACGGCGTAGGGGAGCAGGTCGATCTTCTCGCCCTCGAAGGTGACCTTCTCGTCGCGCACGAAGCGGGTCCACGGCAGGATCCGCTCGATGAGGGCCCGCTCCTCCTCGGTGAAGGCGGCGCGGTTGCGCTCGTCGCTGAGCATCGCGAGGCTGCCCTTGTTGCCGTACAGCTCGCAGTCGAGCGAGGCGAACAGCTCGACGTGGCCCGCCTCGACGGCGTCGAGGAGCGGGTTGACCAGCTCGTACGTGCGCGGCTCGTCGGGCATCTCGCCGGGCAGGAACATCCGGTAGACGACGTCGACGCGGCGGCCCTGGTGCAGGACCTTGCCGTCCTCGTAGCTGAAGTCGCCCAGGTGGCAGACGACGGGCTCGAAGCCGAGGGCCTCGAAGGCGGGGACGACGAACTCCATCCAGCACTTGGACTTCTCGAAGCCGTCGGGCCAGTCGGTGATGGCGAGCAGGGGCTTCTCGATCCCGGCGAGGGCCGGGGCCTGGCGGCGCAGCACCTCGGTGATGCGGGCCAGCGGGTCGGGGAAGACGAGGTTCTCCTCGGCGGCGAAGGCCGCGAACTCCTCGTCCTGGATCAGCGCGCGGGCGAACTCGCCCATCTGCCAGCCGCCGAGCGAGGAGCCGGTGTTCAGCTCCATGAGCCGGAAGCCGCCGGTCTCGCGGTAGAGGTCGGCCCGGGACAGCGGGGGGATCTCGTCGGCCGCGCCGCGCAGGACCAGGTCGGTCTGGGTCTCGCTCATGCCGACGGCCTTGGCGAAGGCGCGCAGGTCGCCGCCGAACAGGCGCTCGGGGACCGACTTCAGGAGCTCGAAGAGGCCGTTCAGGTCGCGTTCGAGGCCGGCCACGTCGTCCGCGCTGAGGAAGACGGGGCGGTTGAGGCCCTCGCCGCCGCCGGCGCCGTAGCGGAACCACTCGACGCCGCGCACGCCGGAGACGGACATCCGGGCCGGGGTGCGCTCGTGGTCGAAGAACCGCCGGGTGACGGCGTTCTCCACGCGCGCGCCGAGCTTGTGGGTGCTCGCGCCGGTCACCTCGGTACGGGAGCGGCCCTCGGCCCGGTCCAGGGCGCGGCGGGTGTCGGCCGGCGTCTCGCCGACGGCGATGAGGGCGGCGGAGCGCGGGGTCAGGCCGCGCGGCGGGAGCTGGAGCTCGTCGCCGGGCTCGGCGAGGGCCACGGCCTCGACCAGGCCGTCGATCTCCGCCGGCTCGGGCAGGACGACCCGGTCGACCGTGCCGTCGTACGACGGGTAGAGGAACCGGATCTCGGCGCTGAGCGCACGCGTCGGGGTGAGGTCGGGGGTGCGCTCGAAGGCGATCTCGGCGGCCGCCTGGGCCAGGTCGATGCCGGTGGCGAGCTGGTGGATGTGCGGGATGAGGTCGCCGCCGAGCCGCCCGTTGAGCTCGATGAGCCGCGGGCCGTCGGCGCTGACGCGCAGCTCGGTGTGGGTGACGCCGTAGTCGACGCCGACGGCCCGGTGGGAGTCCTTGACCAGCTCGACGACCGCGTCCGCCCAGGGCTCGTCCCTCCAGTCGGTGACCAGGTGGCCGACCTCCTCGAAGTACGGGTGCGCGCCGAGGCGCTTGCGGGCGATGCACACCGGGGTGACGACGCCGTCCACGACGGTGCTGTCGACGCTCAGCTCCGGGCCCTCGACGAACTCCTCGATGAGCACGGTGTCGGCGGTGCCGGCGCCCTGGAGGCGGCTGGCCGAGGCGAGGCGGTAGGCCTGGCGCAGGCCGTCCGCGTCCCGGGCCACCATGACGCCGAAGCTGCCGCCGAGGGTGCGGGGCTTGACGACGACGGGGAAGCCGATGGTCTCGGCCACGGCGACGGCCTCGTCCTCGCTCGCCGCCGGGGCGTGCCGGACGGCGGCCATGCCCGCGGCTTCGAGCGCCTTGCGGGTGGCGTACTTGTCCCGGCAGATCTTGGCGGCGGCCGGGTCCATGGCGCGCATGCCGAGCTTCTTGGCCACGGTGGAGACGGCGGCCAGCGACCACTCGTCCCAGGTGACGATGGCGGCCTCGGCCACCTCGCCGCGCAGGTCGGCGACGGAGGGGTACAGCTTGGCCGCGTCCGTCGTGTCGGCGATCCGGTGCGTCTCGACGTACTGCCCCTGCCAGCTGGGCCACTCGGGGGCGATCAGGGTGACCTCGTACCGTGCGGCGAGCGAGGCGAGCGCGTACTCCCGGTACTGACGTATGCGGCTGCCGACCAGGATGACGCGCGGGCGTTCAGTGGTCTTGACGGACACGGTGTGTTCCTTTCCGATGCGGGGCGGCGCTGAAGGCCCCGATGCGACAGGTGGTACGAGGGATGGCGCCCGGGGCGCCGGTGGCCCCGAGATGCCGGTCGGTCAGGCGTTCATCAGGTGCTCATCAGGCGTCCAGGGGGGTGCAGGTGAGCCGGAAGCCGTTCGCGGAGGCCTCGATGGCCCCCTCGACCGCGGCGGTGGACGGGCCGCGGAACCGGAACCGCGTGCCCACGTGCTCGTAACCGCTGATCGGGGGCACCCGCTTGCCGACGGGCACGTGCAGCACCGCGTACGGCTCGGTGCCCTCGGCGGGCGGTACGACCCAGTCGGCGCGCTCGACGCGGCAGGGGGCCGGCACCGGCAGCGGGAGCAGCAGATAGCCGCCGACCTCACCGGCCTTCAGGGTCGGCAGGACCGGTACCCGGCCGAGCTGGATGTCGGCGGCCGCGGCCATCAGGTCGGCGTCGTGGACGTCGCGCCAGGTGAACGGGATCTCGCCGCCGCCCACCCGGGCCCCGCACTCCAGGAACACCAGGACCGGCCGGCCGTCCGCCGCCCTGGTGACGAACGCCTCCAGGTGGAAGACCCAGGGCCGGTCGCCGCCGAGCGCGGCCCCGACGGCGGCCGCGAACGGCTCCACCGCGGCGAGCAGCACCGGGTCGTCCTCCTCGACCGAGCCCAGCCAGTTGCCCTGGGTGAAGTCGGCGCAGGTGCCGCCCACATAGCGGGACGCGGTCCAGCTGCCGAGCGCGTCGCCCTCCCACAGGCCGTCGATGTGCAGGATCGGCGCGTCGACGTACGTCTGGACCAGGAACGGCTCGGCCGCCAGGTCGGCCGCCAGTTCGTCGGCGAGCTCCGGACGCGTGTCCAGGTCGGCCTCCGAGTCGAGCCGTACGACGCCCCTGCTCGCGGTGCCGCGGTGCGGCTTGCAGATCAGCGGCCAGCCGTGCGCGCGCCCGAACTCCCGTACGGCGTCGAGGTCCTGGGCGTGGGTGAGCTCCGGCACCGGAAGGCCGGCGGCCGCCACCGTCATGCACATGAGCAGCTTGTCGCGGAAGACCGCGAGCTGCTCCGGCGTCTGCCCGGCGATCCCGAACTCCTCGCGGACGAGGGCCGCGGTGTCGAGGTCGCCCTCGTTGAGGGCGACCAGCGCCTCCGGCGTGCCGTACCGCTCCACGAGGGTGGTGACGGCGGCCCGCACGGCGGGCAGGTCGTCGGTGAGGCCGACCGTGATCACGGTCTCGGCGCCCTCGGGTATCGAGGTCCGGCCGAGTTCGGTGCTGATGTAGGTGACCCGGTGGGTGCGGTGGTCGATGTAGTCCGCGTACAGGGCGTGGGTGTCCCGCCAGCGGTGCAGGACCATCACATGCGGCCGGGTCCTGCTCATGTCGCCGCTCGTCCCGCCGCTCATTCCGCCGTCCCTTCCACCGAGGCGGAGGCCTGCTCGGCGTCCGCGTCCAGCCACTCCAGCGCGGCGGCGACCATCGCGCGGACACCGATGTTCAGGGCGGGTCCGGCCTGCGGGGCGAAGGTGGAGGAGTGGTTCTGCGGGATGTCCTCGTCCAGGCGCCCGGCGGCGAACGCGGCCGTGAACACCTCGGGGTCGAGACCGCCGTAGAACCAGTACACCGACGGCACCCCGGCCGCCGTCGCCAGGATGCCGAAGTCCTCGCTGGCCGTGGTCGGCCCCATGGTCATCACGGCGCCGTCGCCGAACGCCCTGCGGTGGGCGTCGGCGACCCGCTCGGCGGCCGCCGTGTCGTTGACGGTCATCGGCAGGTGGTAGACGGAGGTGATCTCCGGGTCGGCGGTCGCGCAGGCCGCGGCCGACTCCGCCTTCGCCAGGCGCTCGATCGCCGCGATCACCTTGTCGCGCACCGGGGCCGAGCTGGTGCGGACGTTGATGCCGAGCTCGGCCGTGTCCGGGATGACCGCGGCCGTGGTGCCGGCGTGCAGCTTGCCGACGGTGACGACCACCGGCTCCTGGGCGGCGATCTCCCGCGAGGCGATCGTCTGCAGCTTCAGGACCAGGGACGCCGCCATGACCACCGGGTCGACGGCCGACTCCGGCTTGGAGCCGTGGCCGCCACGCCCGTGCAGGGTGACGGTGATCGAGTCCGTCGCGCCCATCACGACACCGGGGACGGTGGCGAGGAGGCCGACGGGGCCGGGGCCGACGTGCTGGCCGAGCAGCACGTCCGGGCGCGGGAAGCGCTCGAACAGGCCGTCGTCCACCATCTCGCGGGCGCCGTAGCCGCTCTCCTCACCCGGCTGGAAGACGGCCACGACCGTGCCCCTCCACTTCTCGGTGCTGCTCGCCAGCAGCGCGCACGCACCGATCAGCGCGGCGACGTGCATGTCGTGACCGCAGGCGTGCATCACCGGCACCTCGGCGCCGGAGTCGTCGGTCGCGGTCAGGGTGCTCGCGTACGGGAGGCCGGTGGTCTCCTTGACCGGCAGCGCGTCCATGTCGGCCCGCAGCATGACCACGGGGCCCTCGCCGTTGCGCAGGACGCCGACCACACCGGTGCGCCCCACCCCGGTGGTGATCTCCCAGCCCTGCTGCTCCGCGAGGCGTTCCGCGACCAGCGCCGCCGTCCGCTTCTCCTGGAAGGCGAGTTCGGGGTGCGCGTGCAGGTCCTTGTAGTCGGCCTCCAGGCCGGGGAGCAGCGGTTCCAGCGCGTCGAGCACTGCGGTCAAGGCGTCCATGGCGTCCTCACTCGGGGATGGGGGTGACGGAGAGGGGGCTGGGGGCGGTGACGCGAGGGTGCTCGCGTACGCCCCAGGAGGCGAGCAGTGCCCCCGCACAGGTGATCGCGGGCCACCACGGCACCCAGTCGCCGTGGTGCGCGGAACGCAGCAGCTCGGCGAGGGCCGGGAAGGTGCCGCCGAACAGGCTGATCGCGAGGGCGGTCGGCAGACCGACCGCGACCGCCCGGACGGCGGGCGGGAAGAGCCGGCCGGCGAAGACGTTGCTGACGGCGAGGGGCAGGCCGAGCAGGAACAGCAGCACCACCGTGACGAGCTGTACGGGCACATGGCCCGCGCCCATGCCCGCCAGGAGCGGTACGGAGCCGAGGGCGAGGCCCGCGAAGCCGATCCGCAGGACGGTGAGCGCCCCGAACCGGTCGGCCGCCCTGCCCGCGCCGAGCATGCCGGCGAGGAGGGCCACCATGCCGAGCAGCAGGGCCCCGGACGCCTCCTCCTTGGTGGCGGCGCCCGCGTCCCGGGCGTAGGCGGGGAAGTCGACGGTGAGGAAGTAGAAGACGGTGGTGGCGCCCGAGGTGATGGCGAACACCACGGCGAGCGGGCCCAGATGGGCCCGCAGGACGGGCCAGGGGCTCGCCCCGCCGCGCTCCCGCGCGCTCTTCTCGAACGCCTCGCTCTCGGCGGCGCCGCGCCGGATCCACAGGGCGGTCAGTCCGAGCAGGGCACCGAAGACGAAGGCGAGACGCCAGGCGCCGTCCTCGACTCCCGCCTCGCCGAACACCCCGAGGAGCACGCTGAGGACGATGAAGGACAGGGCGCTGCCGAGGACCACGCCGCCGTAGGAGACCGCGCTGTAGAAGTAGCGCTTGCGGTCGGGTGCCGTCTCGGTGACGTAGGCGGCGGCGCTGGGGTTCTCGGCGCCGACGGAAAGGCCCTGCACCAGGCGGGCGGCGACCACGAGGAGCGGGGCCGCGATCCCGATGGCGGCGTGGCCGGGGACGACCGCGAGGAGCAGCGAGCCGCCCGCGATCAGGCCGACGGTCAGGGTGAGCCCGAAGCGGCGGCCCCGGGTGTCGGTGAGCCGCCCGATGATCACGCTGCCGAGCGGGCGCACCAGGAAGCCGAGCGCGAAGCCGAGATAGGCGGCGATCAGGCGGGCGGTGGGCGAGGAGCCGGGGAAGAGCTGCTCGGCGAAGTACGGGGCGAGGATGCCGTAGATCGTCCAGTCGTACGCCTCGACGACCGAGCCGACGCTCGCCGCGAGCAGTTCCCGGCGGGGCTTCCTGGACTTCTTCGGCCCCGCCGCCACAGCTTGGGCGGCGAGCGGGGCGTGCGTGCCGGGGGCGGTCATGTCGTCACTCCGTAGACGCGGACCCGCTCGCCTTCGGCGGACGGGTACGGGACGGCGTGCAGCCGCACGCCGACGGCGGGCAGCTCCGCCAGGCCGGAAAGGCCGGTGAGCAGGGGCAGTCCGGCCTCGGCGAGCGCCTTGGCCTCGGGTCCGTCGCGGTGGCCGCTGTCCGTGGCCACGAGGGCGGCGCCTCGCTCGGCGAGGAGCGCGACCGCGTCCGGGGCGAGCCAGGGGCCGTCGGCGCGGCCGGTGTGGATGACGACGGCGTGCCCGGCGGGCTCGAACGGGGCGAGCGCGAGCCGGTCGGCGACGGGTTCACCGGCGCCGGTGAGGCGGACGAGGACGACGGGCAGGTCGACGAGGCCCTCAAGACCGGCCAGGCCGCCCTTGATGGCCGCCGCCCCTTCCCGGCCGGCCGCTGTCGCGTCCGGCCGGTCGAGGCGGGTTCCGGGTCCGGTCAGGTCGACCGTGCGCCGGCCGGACTCGGCCGCCGCCCCGGTGTTCCGTGACCCCTTGTGCGGCTCCTGGATCAGCTCCTTGCGGCTGATGGACGTACTGCCGACCATCAGCAGCCCCAGGTGCCGTACGAGCAGCTCGCCCAGCTCGGCGTCGTCGATGGCGTCGCCGGGGATGTCGAGGCGGAACCCCTCCGTCGACAGTGATCCCCCGTTGCTGAAGACCACCGTGGCGTCGAAATCGACCCGCCACTGGCCGGACCGGCCGGACCGGCCGGGACCCGTTCCCGTCGTCATGTACTCGTCCTCACGTTCTCGCGTTCGTCGCTTCGCGTCGTGCCCTGCGTCTCCGGAGTTCTCAGGCGCAGTCGACGAGGGCCTTCTCCAGAGCGCCGACCACTTCGTGGATCTCCTCCTCCGAGATGGTGAGGGGCGGGAGGAGCCGCAGCACGGCGCCGTGCCGACCGCCGCTCTCCAGAAGCAGACCGTGCTTCAGACAGGCCTTCTTGATGCGGCGGGTCCGGTCCCCGTCGGCGGGCTTGGCGCCGAGGGCGTCGGCGGGCCCGTCCGGGTCGACGATCTCGATGCCCCACATCAGGCCGCGGCCGCGGACGTCGCCGATCTCGGGGTGGTTCAGGGCGAGCCGGCGCAGCAGACCGCCGAGCACCTCTCCCTTGACGGCGGTCTTCTCGACGAGACCCTCGTCGGCCATGACCCGCAGGGTGGCGGCGCCCGCCACCAGCGCGATCTGGTTGCCGCGGAAGGTGCCCGCGTGGGCGCCGGGGCGCCAGGCGTCGTACTTACGGTTGTAGAGCAGCAGCGAGAGCGGGAAGCCGCCGCCGATCGCCTTGGAGACGAGGACCGCGTCGGGCTCGATGCCGGACTCCTCGAAGGCCCACATCGTGCCGGTGCGGCCGCAGCCGGCCTGGATCTCGTCCAGGACGAGCGGGATGTCGAGGCGGGCGGTGATCTCGCGCAGTCCGCGCAGCCACTCCACGGGCGCGGGGATCACGCCGCCCTCGCCCTGCACGGCCTCCACGAAGACGGCGGCCGGCTTGGTGATGCCGCTCTCCGGGTCGGTGAGCAGCCGCTCCAGATAGGTGAGACCGACCTGGACGCCCTGCTCCCCGCCGAGCCCGAACGGGCAGCGGTAGTCGTACGGGTACGGCAGGTGGTGCACGTCCGGCATGAGCGACGGCACCGGCTCCTTGGCGCCGAGGTTGCCGGTGAGGGCCAGCGAACCGGCCGTCATCCCGTGATAGGCGCCGTGGAAGGCGAGCACGGTACGGCGTCCCGTGGCGGTCTTGAACAGCTTCACGGCCGCCTCGGTCGCGTCGGCGCCGGCGGGGCCGCAGAACTGCGTGAGGAAGGTGTCCGCCATCGTGCCGGGCAGCCGCTCGTAGAGGGCCGACAGGAACGCGTGCTTGGCCGGTGTGGTCAGGTCGAGCGCCTGCTGCACCTGGCCGGAGTCCAGGTACTCGCGCACCCGGCGCAGCACCTCGGGGTGGTTGTGGCCGAGGGCCAGGGTCCCGGCGGCCGCCAGGCAGTCCAGGTACCGGGTGCCGCGGCCGTCCTGGATGCGGGCGCCGTGTCCTTCCCGGAGCACCTCCCCGAAGGCGGTGGCATAGGTCCGGGCACCGGATTCGCGGGCCCGGACGTACTCGTAGATCTCGTCCGGCGTGAGGGTGGTCACGTCATCACTTCCCAGTGGGGGTACGGGAGGTACCGGCGGTACCGGCGGTACGGGCGTCCGCGACCATGACCTGGCCGAGGGCGATTCCCCCGTCGTTGGTCGGGACCTGTCGGTGGACGTAGGTGTCGAAACCGTCGGCGGTCAGCCCGGTCAGACAGTTGAGCAGCAGGAACTCGTTGAGGAACACACCGCCGGAGAGCACGACCTGCGACACTCCGGTCTCCTCGCGCAACGCGCGGCAGCGCTCGCGGACCATCTCCACGACGGCGGTGTGGAAGCGGCGGCTGATCCGGTCGGTGGGCAGGCCCGCCGCGATGTCGGCGGCCATGGCCCGGATCACGGGCCGGGGGTCGACCTCGACCGGGCCGCCGGCGTCCTCGGCGGGCAGTTCGGCGCCGAAGCGGTACGCCTGCTCCGTGGCGGCGTCCCGGAGCAGCAGGCCCTCCAGCTCGATCGGCCCCTGTGCCTCGTACTCGGCCTTGGCGCACACCCCGGCAAGCGCGGCGGCGCCGTCGAAGAGCCGGCCCATGCTGGACGTGGCCGGGGAGTTGATGCCGCGCGCCGCCATCGTGGCGTACACGTGCCGCTGCTGGTCGTCGAGGACGGCGAGGGCGGGGAAGGCGGCCGCCGCCCGCTCCCGGTCGCCGTCGAAGGCGTCGAGCGCGAGGGCGTAGCCCGTACGGATCGGTTCGCGCACCGCCTGGTCGCCGCCGATCAGCGGCAGGCTGCGGAGCCGGCCGACCCGCCGGAAGTCGGCGTAGTCGCCGAGCAGGAACTCGCCGCCCCAGACGGTGCCGTCCAGGCCGTAGCCGAAGCCGTCGAAGATCACTCCGAGGGTGGTTCCGGTGACGTGGTTCTCGGCCATGCAGGAGGCCATGTGCGCGTGGTGGTGCTGCACCTCGACGACGGCCGTGTCCGCGCCGTCCTCGTCGAGCGCCGCCCGGGTCGAGCGGAACTGGGGGTGCAGGTCGTGCGCGGTGATCCGCGGCTTGAGGTCGTAGAGACGCGCGAGGTGCCGGGCGGTGCGGCGGTGGGAGGCGAAGGTCTCGTCGTTCTTCAGGTCGCCGATGTGCTGGCTGAGGAAGACCTTCGAGCCGTGCGACAGGGCGACCGTCGTCTTCAGCTCCGCGCCGAGGGCGACGGCGGGCACCACTTCGCGGCCCACCTCCACCGGGTACGGCGCGTAGCCGCGGGCCCGGCGGATGAACTGCAGGAGCGGCTCGTCGAGTTCGGCGTGGGTGGAGAGCCGGACGACGGAGTCGTCGACCCGGATCTCGATGTCGCGGTCGTGGTACAGGATGACGTCCGCGATCTCGAAGAGCTGTTCGAGGGCTTCCTCGTTGCGGTACGCGATCGGGTAGCCGGAGATGTTGCCGCTGGTCATCACCAGGGCCTCCAGGCCCGGTTCGTCCAGGAGCAGATGGTGGTGGGGCGCCGACGGCAGCATGATCCCGAGGTTGGGGTTCCGGGGCGCGACCGATTCGGGCAGGCCGTCGGGCTGCTTGCGGGCGAGCAGGATCGGGCGGGCCGGGGAGCGCAGGACGTCGATCTCGTCCTCGGAGAGGACCGCGAGGCGCTGCGCGGTGGCCAGGTCCCGGACCATCACGGCGAAGGGCTTGGAGTCGCGGCGCTTGCGGCGGCGCAGCAGGGCCACGGCCGCCGGCTGGGTGGCGTCCACGGCGAGGTGGAAGCCTCCGACGCTCTTGATCGCCACGATGCCGCCGTCGGCGAGCACCTGGGCGGCCCCGCGCAGGGCCGTGTCGCCCTCGGTGGTGACGCCCTCCCGGTCGGTGAGCAGCAGCCGGGGGCCGCACTCCGGGCAGGCGTTGGGCTGGGCGTGGTAGCGCCGGTCCAGCGGGTCCTCGTACTCGGCCTTGCAGGCCGCGCACATGGTGAAGGACGCCATGGTGGTCATCGGCCGGTCGTAGGGCAGGTCCTGGATGATCGAGTAACGGGGCCCGCAGTTGGTGCAGTTGATGAACGGGTAGCGGTGGCGCCGGTCCCTGGGGTCGCGGAGCTCCCCCTGGCAGTCGCCGCAGACATGGGTGTCGGCGGGGATCAGCGCGGAGCGGGCGCCGGACTGTTCGCTGTGGACGATGGTGAAGGGGCCCACGGGCACGCTGCCCGTGGGGAGCCCCCGGGTCACCATGACACCGTCGACACGGGCGAGTTCGGGCGCGCGGTCCTTGAGACCCGCGGCGAACTCGGCCAGGGAGGCGGCCGGTCCGGACGCCTCCACCAGCACACCCTCGGGGTCGTTGCGGACCCAGCCGGACAGGCCCAGTTCGTGGGCCAGTTTGTAGACGAACGGCCGGTAGCCGACGCCCTGTACCACCCCGGTGACCCGTAGCCGCCATGCGTCGGCGTGCGGGGGCGAGCTCGGGGTGTCCGGCGGAGAGGTGACGGTGCTCATGGCTATCTCCTCAGTTCCTGGATCCGGTCCTCAGCACAGACGGGGCAGTTCGGCCCCGAGCAGTTCCTCGAGCTGCGTCTCCCGGCCGTCGGCGTCCCGCAGCAGCACCAGGGCGTCGGTGTCCTCGGAGATCTCGCCGATGGTGACGGCCTGTTCGCCGTACGGGAGCGAGCGCAGCGCCGCCAGGACGTCGGCCTCGGCCGCCGGCTCGACGAAGAGGGCCAGGCAGCCCTCGTTGGCGCAGTGCAGCGGGTTGATGCCCAGCATGTCGGCGGCCATGGCCGTCTCGTGCTGGATCGGCAGGCTGGTGGTCTCGACGCGCACGGTGTGCCCGAGCTTGCCCGCGTACTCGTGCAGGACCGCGCAGAGGCCGCCGCGGGTGACGTCGCGCATCGAGCGGACGGCACCGGCCGGCACCCGGTCGAGCACGGTGTCGATGAGGTTGTTCAGCGGCGCGCAGTCGCTGCCGACCCGCTGCTCGAAGCCCAGGCCCTCGCGGATGGAGAGCAGGTGGACGGTGTGGTTGCCGATGGGCCCGCTGAGGATGACCTTGTCGCCGGGGCGCACGTCCGTCATGGAGAGCGGCTCGCGCTCGAAGACGCCCACGCCCGCGGTGTTGATGTAGAGCTGGTCGGCCTCGCCCTTGCGGACCACCTTGGTGTCGCCGCCGACGATCTGCACGCCGGCCTCGCGGGCCGTCTCGCGGATCGACACGAGCACCTGCTTGAGGCGCTCGATCGGCAGGCCCGTCTCCAGGATCAGGCCGAGGGTGAGGTACTTGGGGCGGGCGCCCGCCACGGCGAGGTCGTTGACCGTGCCGCAGACGGAGATCTTGCCGATGTCGCCGTTGCCGAAGAACGGCGGGTCGACGACGAAGGAGTCCGTGGTCATGGCGATCCGGCCGGTCTCGACCGGGAGGATCGCGCTGTCCTCCATGATGCCGACGTAGACGTCGCCGAGGGTCTCGGCGATCAACTGGACCAGTTCCTGGCTCAGTTTGGCGCCGGTGCCGTGGTCGAGGAGGATCTCGTCACTGCTGGACGTGCCGGCGGCCGTGGGGCCGGCCGTGGGTGCCGTGCTCGTGGTCATGGCTGTTCCTTCCGCCGGGAGGGCCGTGGTCACGGGGTCTTGATGTTCTTGCGGGGCAGCGTGCCCTCGGCGTCGAGGACGCTGAGCACCTCGGCCGAGTCGGAGACGGTGGCGCAGTAGCCGGCCAGCCACTCCAGGGCCCGGTCCTTGTCCTCCTGACGGGCGGAGACGACGCAGTCGGCGGGGACCCAGATGTTGTAGCCGCGGAAGAAGGCGTCGGCGGCGGTGGTCTGGACGCATATCTGCGTCTGCATGCCGGTGATGAGCACGGTGTCCACGCCGAGGGCCTGGAGACGGTCGTGCAGGTCCGTCTCGTAGAAGCCGGAGTCCTTGCTCTTCTCCATGACGACGTCCTCGGGGGCGAGGAACTCGGTCATGATCTCGGCGCCGTGGGTGCCGCGCTGGACCGGGAGGTGGCCGTCGTAGCGCTCGGCGTTCGGGTCGTCGGGGTCGTTGACCAGCTGGAGGTGGAAGACGTGGTGGCCGCGGCGGCGGATCTCGTCGAGGAAGGCGACGAAGTGCGGGGTGGCGGCGGCGACGGCCGCGACGCGCTCGGGGTTCTTCTCCACGAGCTCGTACTGGAGGTCGTTGGTGAGAACGGCGATCTTGGACATGGGTGTGCCCTTCGGTGTGGCCGTGGATGGTGGCGGTGCCGGGCGCGGGAGGGCGCACGGCGGGGACCCGGGGACGGTCGGCGACGTGTCACGGCACGGCGGGCCGCGCCGACGCTGTGCGGCGCTGCGCTGCCGGCGCTGTGCGGCCGGTGCCGTGCGGCCGGTGCCGTCGAGGAGTCGGTGGCGGAGGCAGGGGCGGCAGGGCGGCGCCTGCCCCGCGGGACGCGAACGGGTCCGGGGAGAGCGGGTGCTGTGTGGTGCGGTGCTGTGCGCGATGCGTACCGCCCTTCGGCAGGGCGGCTTCGACGGGCACGAGAGGCCTGGCCCGCGAGGGGTCGGCCCGTGCGGGGCCGGGGCTCGCGAGGAGCCGGCCCGCGAGGGGTCAGCTCGCGACGGCGACGCTCTCGCTCTGCGGCTCGTACAGCCAGGTGCCGGTGGCCTCGAAGTGGGCCAGGATGTCGGCGATCCGCGCGTACAGATAGTGGCCGGTCACGGGCTCGCGGCCGTCGACGCGGGCGTAGTCGGGCAGCACGCCGTACGGGCGGAAGCCGAGCCGCTCCCAGAGCACCAGCGGGCCGTCGTCGCGGACTTCGAGGGTGATGACCTCGCAGCCCATGTCGCGGGCGTGGTGCAGGGCCTCGGACCAGCCCTCCAGGAGGAACTGGCCCCGGCTGTCGGGGGCGATGACACAGCGGCGCATGTCGACGATGTGCCGGCGGGCCGGCAGCGGTGCCCGGGCGAGGGTCACCATTCCGACGATCCGGTCGTCGGCGTCGTCACGGACCGTCAGGACGTCGAGCGCGCCCTTGCGCAGCTCGGCGTCGAAGGCCTGCATGAAGGGCAGGCCCTTCTCCTGGCCGAGCGGCTCGTAGAAGCCGAGGGTCTGCTCCTTGACCGCTACGGCGTCCATCAGCTCGATCATCTCGCGCATGTCCTTCTCGGACAGTTCGCGCGGCCATTCGTATCGCATGGGTCTTCCTGTGGTTGGACCGGACGGTGGGCAGCCCGCGGGGACACCGGACACCGTGGCCCACGCGCCCGGCGCTGCGGCGGGCAGCGTGGGCGTACGTGCGCTGATGCGGTGTCCGGTGTCACCAGGGGGTGTGCGGGTTCCCGGACAGGCCCTCGGTTCGTCGTCCGCCGAGGCACTGTCGCCGGGGAGACCTCAGACCGCGGCGGCCCGGGACTGCAGGTTGGTCTGCACCGCGGCGGCGGGGGCCGCCTGCGTCAGGAGCGACAGGTCGCGGCCGGCTCCGAGCACGGTCGAGGCGTAGACCTCGACGAAGTAGGACACGAAGAGCGAGTTGATCTTCGTGAGGTGCTCGACGAAGCGCTCCTCGTCGTCCTCGTCCTTGATCACTCGCATGATCATGTTCCAGACCATGTCGACGTGGTCGTCGTCGATGTCGAGTGCGAGGTGGGCCCGGGCGCCCTTGGTGTTGCCCGCGCCGACGTGCTGCTCCATGATGTCGAGCCAGTCCGGCTGGGTCTTGCCGGCGATGTACTCGAGGTAGAAGCCGCTGATCATCGAGGCGAGCGGGCCCTCGGTGGCGAGCGTGTAGTAGAAGTACCCGTTGAGCAGCTCGGTGGCGAAGGTCGGACGGATCGCGTAGATCTCCTCGTCCGTCATCCCGACCTTGTGCAGGTCGCCCGCGAACATGCGGTCGTGGCGACCCTCTTCGGCACCGTAGAGACCCCACTCCTTGGCGAGCTGGGGGTCGCGCGAGGCCCAGTAGTTGGCGATCAGCGGGTCCACCGCGCGCTTGAGACCGATCCGGATCATGGTCTCGACGTTGTGGCGCTTGTAGAGGTCCATGTCGAACTTGTCCGCTTCGAGCATGCCCTCCGCGCCCTTGCTCCGCTCGTAGAAGTCCGCTTCGAACTTCAGGAGGAGCTCGTCCACGCGCTTGCGGAACTCGGGACGCTGAAGGTTGGAGTACGTGTTGTACGACTTGCTACGAGGCATGGTCATCCCCACCCGAGATCATCGGTCACATTGGTCTGCCCGGTCCCGGCGAGGAAATCGTGTCCCCCCGGGACCGCGGTGCCCTGCGCGAGAAAGAAGGAAAGAGCCGAGAGAGCCGTGATAGCGAGAATGCGTCTCGCAACACGAGCCATGGAAACCCCCTACTTTTCGAATGGACGTCGAGGTCGTCAGCGCCGCGTAAACATCCTCGCGGGGAGAGCGTTTTCAGGGCCAGTCCCCTCTGGGATCATGTTGCACCTGGCGAAAACATGACAGGGGGATACATTGGACGAAACCGAAGAAAAAGCAGACATAGCACCGCCACCGCTCCACGACCAAGCGGGCCGCCTCTATCGCTTCGTCGCCGAGTCGCCGGGGTGCACCGCCGAGGCGGCGTCCGCCGCCCTCGGCACGGGCCGGCGGGAGACCGACGAAGCCGTACGGGAACTCCGCGAGCTGGGACTCCTGAGCACCGACGGCACGGAAGCCGGGCACCTGTTCCCGCACCCGATCGAATTCGCCCGCGTCAAGGTCCTCAACCCGCTCCAGCGGGACCTGAACCGCAGGCAGGCACTGATCGACGGGCTCAGGAGCGGCCTGGACGAACTGGAGCTCCACACCCGCCCGCAGCGCACGGAGGGCTCGCTGGAGATCGTCCCCGAGCTGTCCGACGTACGCCGGCTCATCTCCGGCTTCGCGGAGGAGTGCTGCGAGGAGGCACTGGCCTCACAGCCCGGTGGCGCGCGCGAGGAGGAGGTGCTCGCCGACAGCATGGACCGAACGACCAAACTGCTGCGCCGGGGGGTACGGATGCGCAGCCTCTACCAGCACACCGCACGCTTCAGCCCCACCACCCTCTCGTACGTCGCGCTGGTCACCCCGCTCGGCGACGCCCAGGTGCGGACGCTCGCCAGCGGTTTCCCGCGCTGCATCATCTTCGACCGCAAGATCGGCATCCTGCCGCTGCTCAACGGGTCGAAAGGCGCGGTGATCGTGCACGACCCGCAGATCGTCTCCTTCGTGGCGGACGCCTTCGACCGGGCCTGGACCCTCGCCTCCGACCTCTCGCCGGACGAGGGGCGGGCCGACCGGGTCGCCGCCACGTCGGAGATTCAGAACACCATCATCTCGCTGCTCATCCAAGGGGAATCGGACAAAAGAATTTCCCAGGTCGTCGGCATTTCGCTACGCAATTGCCAACGGCATATCTCACACATCATGAAGAGCATCGGTGCCCGTAACCGGCTGCACGCCGGCTACCTGCTGAGCAAGGAGCCGTTCAGCGGCCACTAGGCAGCGGGACCGAGGAGGAGGCTCCCTCGACCACCTCCTCCTCGGTCTTCGGCGACGTCACCGGCGACCCCTTCCACAGGGACGTCAGCGCCACGCCTCCGACGAGGAGCACCGCCGCGCACCAGCGCAGGGCGCTCACGCCCTCCCCGAGGATCAGCGCCGACGACGACATGCCGAAGACCGGGACGAGGAGCGAGAACGGGGCCACGGACGAGGCCGGGTAGCGGCGCAGGAGCCAGCCCCAGGCGCCGAAGCCGAAGATGGTGGTGATCCAGGCGACGTAGACGATGACGCCGGCGCCGGTCCAGTCGAGTCCGCGCAGGGCCGCGAGATCCCGGTCCGGGCCCTCCGTGAGGAGCGAGAGCGCGAGCAGCGGCAGTACGGGCACGGTGCTGACCCAGACCATGAAGTTGAGGGCGTCCGGCGGGGCGGCCTTGCGGGTCAGGGTGTTGGAGACGCCCCAGCAGACCGCCGCGCCGATCACCAGGGCGAAGCCGATCATGGGACCCGAGGTGCCCTCGTCGACCGCCGCGACCGCGATGCCCGCGAGGGCGATCCCCATGCCCGCCATCTTGACGCCGCCCGGCCGCTCACCGAGCGCGAGGAAGGCGAAGAGGGCCGTGAACACGGCCTGGACCTGGAGGATCAGGGAGGACAGACCGGCCGGGGCGCCCAGGTCCATGCCGACGAAGAGCAGGCCGAACTTGGCGACGCCGAGGACGAGCCCGACGCCCACGATCCACTTCCACGCGACCTTCGGACGGCCCACGAAGAACACGGCGGGCAGGGCGGCGACGAGGAAGCGGAGGGCCGAGAAGAGCAGCGGGGGGAAGTGGCCGAGGCCGATCTCGATGACGACGAAGTTGACTCCCCAGACGGCGGCGACCAGGGCGGCGAGGGCGATATGTGCGGGGCGCATGGTTCGAGGATCGCCGCCGATGACCATGAAGCACCAGCGCGGATCCGTACATGGTTGGATGAAGCATCGCTACATCCAGCCCTCCCGGGAGGTTCGCGTGCTGGATCTCGTACGTCTGCGGGCGCTGCACGCCGTCGCCGTGCACGGCACGGTCGGCGCCGCCGCCACCGCCCTCGGTTACACCCCGTCCGCGGTCTCCCAGCAGATCAACAAGCTGGAACGGGAGACCGGCACCACGCTGCTCGAACGGCAGGGCCGGGGCATCCGCCTCACCGACGAGGCCCATCAGCTGGCGGCCACGACCAGCCAGCTGCTCGCCATCATGGAGGAGGCGGAGGTACGGCTTGAGGAGCGGCGCGGCCGGCCCGCCGGACGCCTCGCGATCGCCTGCTTCCCGAGCGCCGCGCGCGGTCTTATGCCCCGGGCCCTGGCGCAACTGACCCGGCAGCACCCCGATCTCGACGCCCGCCTCACGGAGGTGGACCCGCACGTGTCGATCGACCTGGTGGCGCGGGGCGCGATCGACCTGGCCGTGGCGCACGACTGGGACATCGCGCCGCTGCCCGTACCGCCGGGGGTGGAGCAGGTGGTCATCGGCGACGACCTGTGCGACATCCTCGTCCACCGGGACCATCCGCTGGCGGCGCGCGCGTCGGTGTGCCGGGAGGACCTGGTGGCCGAGCGGTGGATCTCGCAGCCGCCGGGGACGGTGTGCCACGACTGGCTCGTACGGACGCTGCGGGCCACGGGGTACGAGCCGCTGATCGCCCATCAGGCGGCGGAGAACCACACCCAGGTCGCCATGGTCGCGGCCGATCTGGGGATCGCGCTGGTCGCGCGCCTCGGCCGCGGGACGCTGCCGCCGGAGGTGACGCCGGTGCAGCTCACCCCGGCTCCGACGCGCCGGCTGCACGCCCTGTGGCGGACGGGTGCGGCGCGGCGCCCGGCGATCCGGGAGACGGTCCGTACGCTCCAGGAACTCTGGCCCTCGATCGCCTCCGCGGCGTGAGGCCCGCGCAGGGCTGGTGCGAGGCGGGCGTGAGGCGGGCGTGAGGCGTGCGTGAGGCGTGCGGGGGCGATTCCTGCGCGGATCCTTGACCTGGCAGTTACTTTCGGGCTATCCGTGGCACCTTGGCAGTTTCCTTCACGGAAGGAGCACCAGTGCACCACCGCGCCTCATCCCCTTCCTCCCCCTCCAGACGCACCGTCCTCACCGTGACCGCGGCCGCGGCGGCCGCCGCCGTCACGGGCGTGACCGTTCCCGCCGCCCACGCCGACGAGCAGCCGGCCTCCGCCGGCCTGCCGCTCTCCGACGACAGGCTGCGCGCCCTGCTCTCCGGGATGTCCCTGGAGGAGAAGGTCGGCCAGCTGTTCGTCATGCGGGTCTACGGACACTCCGCCACCGCCCCCGACCAGGCCGACATCGACGCCAACCTCAAGGAGATCGGCGTCCGCACGGCCGCCGAGCTGATCGAGCGTTACCACGTCGGCGGCATCATCTACTTCGCCTGGGCGCACAACACCCGCGACCCGCACCAGATCGCGGACCTGTCCAACGGCATCCAGCGCGCCGGGCTCGCCCAGGCGACGCCGCTCCCCCTGCTCATCTCCACCGACCAGGAGCACGGCGTCGTCTGCCGGGTCGGCGCGCCGGCCACCCTGATGCCCGGCGCGATGGCGCTCGGCGCGGGCGGTTCGCACGCCGACGCCCGCAAGGCCGCGCAGATCGCGGGCGCCGAGCTGGCGGCCGTCGGCATCCGGCAGAACTACGCGCCCGTCGCCGACGTCAACGTCAACCCGGCCAACCCGGTCATCGGGGTCCGCTCCTTCGGTGCGGACCCCGAGGCGGTGGCGGCGATGGTCTCCGCCCAGGTCAAGGGCTACCAGCAGGGCGGGGTCGCGGCGACCTCCAAGCACTTCCCGGGGCACGGCGACACGGCCACCGACAGCCACTACGGCCTGCCGACCATCACCCACACCCGCGAGCAGTGGACCGCGCTCGACGCGCCGCCGTTCCGCGCGGCGATCGCCGCCGGCATCGACTCGATCATGACCGCGCACATCGTGGTGCCCGCGCTCGACCCGAGCGAGGACCCGGCGACGCTGTCCCGGCCGATCCTCACCGGCATCCTCCGCGAGCAGCTCGGCTACGACGGCGTGGTGGTCACCGACGCGCTCGGCATGGAGGGCGTGCGGACCAAGTACGGCGACGAGCGCGTCCCCGTCCTCGCGCTGAAGGCGGGCGTGGACCAACTGCTCAACCCGCCGGACCTGTCGATCGCCTGGAACGCGGTCCTGCAGGCCGTGAAGAACGGCGAGCTGACCGAGGCCCGGCTCGACGAATCGATCCTGCGGATCCTGCGGCTCAAGTCCAAGCTGGGGCTGTTCAAGGACCCCTACGTCAGCGACGCGGACGTCGACCGTACGGTCGGCACCGCCGCGCACCTGGCGCACGCCGACCGGATCGCCGAGCGCACCACGACACTGCTCGTCAACGAGGGCGGCTTCCTGCCGGTCAGCCGGCTCAGCCACCCCAGGGTCCTGGTCGTGGGCGCCGACCCGGCCTCGCCGTCCGGCACCACCGGCCCGCCCACCACCACCCTGGCCGGCGCCCTGACCGGACTCGGCTTCACGGCCACGGCCCTGTCGACCGGGACCGCGCCGACCGCGGCGAAGATCGAGGAGGCGGTGGCCGCGGCGGCCGGGCAGGACCTGGTCGTGGCCGGCACGTACAACCTGACGGCGACCAGCACCCAGCGGACCCTGATCGCACGGCTCGTGGCGACCGGGGTGCCGGTGGTGACGATCGCGATCCGCAACCCGTACGACGTGGCCCGGACCACCGGCCAGCGGGCCACGCTCGCCACCTACTCCTGGACGGACGTCGAACTGCGCGCCGCCGTACGGGTCTTGGCGGGCCAGGCCGACCCGCAGGGCCGGCTGCCGGTCCCGGTGCAGGACGCGGCGGACCCGGCGAAGGTGCTGTACCCGGTGGGCTACGGACTCTCGTACCGCTGACGACGGGCGAGCCCGCACCCCGTGTCGTGACGGGGTGCGGGCTCGGGCTCGGTCCTTCTACGCGCTCACCGGCTCACGGGCGCAGGCCGTGCTCCCGGGTGGCGTCCTCGTCGACCGGCTTGTCGATCCGGGCGTCGAAGCGGGCCAGCGGCTGCGCGGCCTGGACGGCGGGGGCGTCGACCCCGGCCCAGGCGAGGATGCGGGCGGTGGCGACGGCCTGCTCGGGCGCGACCAGACCGGCCACGTTGGCACCGTGGTTGGCGCCCGGCGCGACGTACACGTAGCTGTCGCGGGCACCCTTGCCGAGGCGGAACTGCTCCGAACCCCACGGGTCGTTGCCGCCGTACACGAACAGCATGTGGTTCGCGTTGTGGCGGACCCAGGTGTCGACGTCCCGCATGGCCCACGGCTTGAACGTCATCGGGATGTCGCTCGGCACGAAGCTGCTGGCGGGCTGGTAGCCGTAGCGGGTCAGGCCCGCCAGGTGGGGCTGCTTGATGGTGGGCGAGCCGAGCTCGGTGGCCGCCTGGTAGTAGTACGGCGTGTAGTACTCCAGGCCCTGGTCGGTGTAGGCGGACCAGCCCGAGTAGGCGTCGATCGTCTCGTAGACGGTGTCGTCGCTCGCGGTCGCCGCGTCCGGGATCTGGTCGCAGACGTCCATGCCGTAGTACTGCCAGAAGCCCCACACGAAGTCGAGGACGACGGCCTCGTAGGCCTTGTCGAGCGAGCCGACCGTGTTGAAGGTGGCGCCGTTCTCCTTGGCCCACGCCTCGTACTTCTTCTCCAGCGGCTCGCGGCGCACGAGCGCCTCGCGCTGCATGCTGTTCAGACGGTCGCGGCAGTCCTTGGTGCCGACGGTCTCGAAGAACCGGTCGTAGGCCGAGTCCTCCTTGTTGACCACGTCGTTGGGCGCCACG
Organism: Streptomyces sp. NPDC048623; assembly: GCF_040650755.1. Taxonomy (NCBI): domain Bacteria; kingdom Bacillati; phylum Actinomycetota; class Actinomycetes; order Kitasatosporales; family Streptomycetaceae; genus Streptomyces; species Streptomyces sp. NPDC048623. Next base: position 182,004 of record NZ_JBEZHV010000009.1, on the reverse strand, counting down.
TACGCCACCACGCCGTCCATGTCGCGCGGGTAGAAGCGCTCGTAGTAGGTGGCGGTCATACCGCCCTTGGAGGCGCCGGTGGACAGCCAGTTCTTGCCGTAGATCGTCTTCAGCGCCGTGAAGATGCGGTGCTGGTCGCTGGCGGCCTGCCAGATGTCGAGCTGCGACCAGTCGGCGGGCTGCGGCCGGGACGGCGTGAAGAAGCGGTACTCCATGGAGACCTGGTTGCCGTCGACGATCCGGGTCGGCTCCGTGCGACTGGGCGTGGTGCTCAGTCCGTAGCCGCTGGTGCGGAAGACGGTGGGGCGGTCCGTGTCCTTGTGCAGGATCGCGATCCGCTGCTGGAACGTGCCGGCCCACGGGCGGCGGTGGTCGATCGGCTGCTCGTAGTTCAGGACGAAGAAGCGGTAGCCGGCGTACGGCTTCTCCTCGATCAGGCTCATCCCGGGTATCGCCAGGATGCGGTCCTTGATGTCCGCGCTCTGCGCCTCGGCGACGGCCCTGCTGTCCATGTCCGGTTCCGCGGCGGTGGCCACGCCGGTGGAGCCCACGGTGCCTATGAGCACCGAGAGCGACAGCAGCCATCTGAGCGACTTGCGCATGCACCCTCCCCTTGGTTCACAACGGTCCCGTGAACCTAGCGGGGTGAACGTGCGGACCGCCAGACCTAGTTGGGCCTTACGCCGGAGTGTTTCCTGTGCTTCAGCAGAGGATCCAGCCGGTGGACACGGAGCGCCCGTCGATGGTGGCGGACACCCGCACACAGCGGTTCAGCGCGTGTACGGTCACCGGCCCGGCCTGCCGCCCGAACCGCCCGGAGTCCACGGCCGCCCGGCCGCCGCGCGGCTGCACGGACACGGACATCGGCCGCAGCGGCCCGGGACGCTTCGCGACGGCGACCGCGCACGCGTACTGCCGGGTGCGGTAGATCCGCAGCTCGCCGGTGGCGAACCCGACGGTGCGGGCGGGCCGTCCGGCGCAGACGGACACGGCCTCGGCGCTCCCGGCGGGCGGCCCGGCGAGCACGAACAGCCCGGCGGCCGTGACCAGGGTCAGGAGATACGCCGCAACCCGCCGCCCCGCGCTCTGTACGGCCCCCGCGCCCATGTCCGCCCCTCCCTCTGGTTCCCCCGCACGCACTCGTACAGGTTTACGACGCGGGCGGGGCGGGTTCGGTTGCGGGCGCGTCACGGGGGTCGGCACGTCAGCCCGTGAAGTGGCCGAGGACGAGGGCGAGGAAGGTCGCCTCGGCGCCGAGCAGGATCCAGAGCGCGGCCGTGCGGCTGGTGGCGGGCGGGTCGGACGGGGCCGTGTCCGGGGTGCTCAGGGCCCAGATCCAGGCGACGGCCGCCACGGCCAGCGTGGCCAGGTACGCCCAGCCGGGGACATCGCCGCAGGTCCCGCGCATCACACAGGCCGTGCCGCTCTCCGAGGCCAGCGCGAGGATCACGACGAGCACGGTCGCGGGCACCAGGAGCAGCCCGGCCCACAGGGCGCGGGTGCGCAGCCGGCGCGCCGCCGTGGGGGCGGGCCGGGGCGCCGGGAGGGGCGGGAGGAGGTCGTCGCTCATGACGCCGATCCAACCGCGCCCCCGCCGTGCCCGGCATGGGCGTTCGTACTCAACCGGGGTGCACCCCGTCCTCAGTGGGCCTCGGCCGCCGCCGGTTCCGGCTCGGTGTCCTCGCCGATGAAGGTGCGCCAGAGGGCGGCGTACTGCCCGTCCAGGGCGAGGAGTTCGTCGTGGGTGCCGTCCTCGGCGACGCGGCCGTGGTCCATGACCACCACTCGGTCGGCGCGGGCCGCGGTGGTGAGCCGGTGGGCGACGACCAGGGTGGTGCGGCGGCCGGCGAGGCGGTCGGTGGCCGCGTTGACCTGGGCCTCGGTGGCCAGGTCGAGCGCGGCGGTGGCCTCGTCGAGGAGCAGCACGTCGGGGTCGACGAGTTCGGCGCGGGCCAGGGCTATCAGCTGGCGCTGGCCCGCCGAGAGGTTCCGGCCGCGCTCGGCGACCTCGTGGAGGTAGCCGCCGTCGAGGGTGGCGATCATGTCGTGGGCGCCGACCGCGCGGGCCGCCGCCTCCACCTCGGCGTCGGTGGCGTCCGGGCGCCCGTACGCGATGGCGTCGCGCACCGTCCCCTCGAAGAGGTACGCCTCCTGCGGGACGACGCCGAGCCGGTGCCGGTACGCGGTGAGGTCGAGGTCGCGCAGGTCGGTGCCGTCGGCGGTGACCCGGCCCGCGGTCGGGTCGTAGAACCGGGCGACCAGCTTGACCAGGGTGGACTTGCCGGCGCCGGTCTCGCCGACGAAGGCGACGGTCTGCCCGGCCGGGATGCGCAGGTCGATCCCGGTGAGCGCCGCCTCGTCGGGGTCGGCGCCGCCCCCGCCGTACGCGAAGGACACGTCCTCGAAGGCGATCTCGCCGCGCAGCGACGGCACGGCGAGCGGGGTGCCCGCGGCGGCGGTGGAGGTCGGCTCCTGGAGCAGTTCCTGCATCCGCTTGAGGGAGACGGCGGCCTGCTGGTAGCCGTCGAAGACCTGCGAGAGCTGCTGCACGGGCGCGAAGAACAGGTCGATGTAGAGGAGGTAGGCGACCAGCGCGCCGGTGGTGAGGGTGTGGTCCTCGATGCGGTGGGCACCGACGATCAGGACGGCCGCGGCGGCCACCGAGGACAGCAGCGTGACGAACGGGAAGTAGACCGAGATCAGCCACTGGCCGCGGATCCGGGCGGCGCGGTAGTCCTTGCTGCGCTCGGTGAACCGCGCGGCGCCGGAGCGCTCGCGCCGGAAGGCCTGCACGATCCGCAGCCCGGACACGGACTCCTGGAGGTCGGCGTTGACCACGCTGATCCGCTCGCGGGCCAGCTCGTAGGCCTTCACGCTGGCGCGGCGGAAGAAGAACGTCGCGACGGCGAGGACCGGGAGGGTCGTGAAGACGACCAGGGCGAGCTGGAGGTCGAGCACGAGCAGCGCGCCCATGATGCCGAAGAAGGTGACGACGGAGACGAAGGCGGTGACCAGGCCGGTCTGCAGGAAGGTCGACAGGGCGTCGACGTCCGTGGTCATCCGGGTCATGATCCGGCCGGTGAGCTCGCGCTCGTAGTAGTCCAGGCCGAGGCGCTGGAGCTGGGCGAAGATCTTCAGCCGGAGCGAGTAGAGGATCCGCTCGCCGGTGCGGCCGGTCATCCGGGTCTCGGCGGTCTGCGCGATCCACTGGACGAACACCGTCACCAGGGCGAGCGCGGACGCCGCCCAGACGGCGCCGATGGCCAGCCGGTTGACGCCCTCGTCGATGCCGTGCCGGATCAGGACCGGCAGGAGCAGGCCCGCGCCCGCGTCGACCGCGACCAGGCCGAGGCTGACGAGCAGCGGCAGGCCGAAGCCGTGGAGCAGGCGCCGCAGGCCGTACGACTCCTCGGGCGCGACGGCCCGGGTCTCGTCGACGTCCGGGGTCTCGGTCGCCGGGGGCAGGGCCTCGACGGCGGCGAGCAGCTCCGGGGTGGCCCCGGCGCCCTTGGCCTCGCGCTCCTCGGCGCTCTCGTCCCGCACCCACAGGGTGGGGGTGATGCCGCGCTCGGCGTCGAACTCGGCGTCCAGCTCGGCCCGCAGCGTGCGGTCCTCGGGCAGTTCGCCGGGGAGCACGTGGCCGGGCGAGACGGCGCCCAGCTCGTCGGGGTCGGTGAGCAGCCGGCGGTAGAGCGCGGAGCGCTCCTCCAGCTCCTCGTGGGTGCCGATGTCGGCCAGCCGGCCGCCGTCGAGGACGGCGATCCGGTCGGCGAGCCCGAGGGTGGAACGGCGGTGGGCGATGAGCAGGGTGGTGCGGCCGGCCATGACGGCCTTCAGGGCCTCATGGATCTCGTGCTCCACCTTGGCGTCGACGGCCGAGGTGGCGTCGTCGAGGACGAGGAGGCGCGGATCGGTGAGGATCGCCCGGGCCAGCGCGACGCGCTGGCGCTGCCCGCCGGAGAGGGTCAGGCCGTGCTCGCCGACCTTGGTGTCGTACCCCTCGGGCAGCTCGGCGATGAACCGGTCGGCCTGGGCGGCGCGGGCGGCCGTCTCGATCTGCTCCTGGGTGGCCTCGGGGACGCCGTACGCGATGTTGGCGCGGACCGTGTCGGAGAACAGGAAGCTGTCCTCGGGGACCAGGCCGACGGCGGCGCGCAGCGAGTCGAGGGTCAGCTCGCGCACGTCGTGGCCGCCGACGAGGACGGCGCCGTGCGTCACGTCGTAGAAGCGGGGCAGGAGCAGCGACACGGTGGACTTGCCGGAGCCGGAGGCGCCGACGACGGCGACGGTCTCGCCGGGCCGGATCTCCAGCGAGAAGCCCTCCAGGACCGGGCTCGCCTTGCCGTCGGCGTTCTCGTACGCGAAGGACACGTCGTCGAACTCGACGGTCGCGGGCGCGTCGGCCGGGAGCTCCTTGGTGCCGTCCTGCATGGTCGGTTCGGTGTCGATGAGCTCCAGGACCCGCTCGACACCGGCCCGGGCCTGCTGGCCGACGGTGAGCACCATGGCGAGCATGCGGACCGGGCCGACGAGGGAGGCGAGGTAGGCGGAGAAGGCGACGAAGGTGCCGAGGGTGATCTGCTCCTTGTAGGCCAGCCAGCCGCCGAGGGCGAGCACGGCGACCTGCCCGAGGGCCGGGACGGCCTGAAGGGCGGGGGTGTACTTCGCGTTGAGCCGGATGGTGCGCAGCCGGCCCGCGAACAGCTTCCGGCCGGCCGCGCGGATCTTGCCGGTCTCCTGCGCCTCCTGCCCGAAGCCCTTCACGACGCGGACGCCGGTCACGGCCCCGTCGACCACACCGGCGACGGTGGCGGCCTGCTGCTGCGCGTACCAGGTGGCGGGGTGCAGACGGGCCCGGCTGCGGCGGGCGATCCACCACAGGGCGGGGGCGACGGCGAGGGCGACGGCGGTGAGCGGCAGGGACAGGGCGGCCATCACGCCGAGCGAGATGAGGAAGAGGAGGACGTTCCCGATGGTCATCGGGAGCATGAAGAGCAGGCCCTGGATCAGCTGAAGGTCGCTGGTGGCGCGCCCGACGACCTGCCCGGTGGACAGCTCGTCCTGACGCCGCCCGTCGAGCCGGGTGATCGTCCCGAACATCTCTGTGCGCAGGTCGTGCTGGACGTCGAGGGCGAGGCGTCCGCCGTAGTAGCGGCGGATGTAGGTGAGGACGTAGACGACGACGGCGGAGGCGAGCAGCAGTCCGGTCCACAGGCCGAGGGACCCGGTCCTGTCCCCGATGACGTCGTCGATGATCACCTTGGTGATGAGCGGTACGAGCGCCATCACGGCCATGCCGGCCAGCGACGACCCGAGTGCGAGCACCACGTCGGCCTTGTACCGCCAGGCGTACCCCCAGAGCCTGCGGGCCCAGCTCTGGCCCCGCTCCCCCGTCTGCTTCTGCCCCACCGCCGCCACGTGGCGCCTCCCGTTCGTCCTGCTCTACCGGAAGGGCCAACACGGTTGATGTGGGATTTCATCCCGCCGCAACAAATCAGGGCCGGGGATCGGGCGAAGACCGGTCCGGGGTCCTAGGACCTCGGGCCGGGGAGGGGATGGAGGGACTAGAAGGGACCGGGCAGGAACACCGAGATGTCGTTGCCGGTGTCCGCGATCAGGACATTGCTCCACACCAGGGTCATCGGCGGGCTGCACTTCGGCTGGAACGTGGCGGTGACCGTGATGTTGAAGTTGGCCTTGCCGTTCTGGACCGGGACCGTCTGCGTGGCCCCGAAGCCTTCCTTGTTCTCGGCCGACGGCTCGTTGTTGCCGCGGTTGACGCACTGGGCATCGGCCGTCACCGAGATGTCGACGGACTGCTGGTTGCCGAGGCCGGCTTCCTTGCCCTTGACCGTCAGGCTGCTACCGGAAGTGGTCACGCTGGGAGTCCCGACGAAGTGAGGACTGACGGCTTCGGCAGAGGGGGCGAGGAAGCCCACGATGGCGATCGCTACCCCGGCGGGCAGCAGGAAGGAGGAATGACGACGCATGAGGCCTCACCTCACTTGCTCGCATATGTCCTCAGACTATGCCCGACCGTAGGTGCCTGCCTCCGGACCCTCCTCCGGACTCACAGGTGCGTCGGCTCGAACATCCGCAGCAGCGCCGGGAGGACCACCACCGACGGGCCCGGGGTCTTCAGGGCCTCGGCGAGGTCCTGGGTGAGGGTCTCCGGGCTGGTCAGGGTGCCCGGGACGCCGAAGGACTCCGCCAGGGCGACGAAGTCCGGGCGGGCCAGTTCCGTCGCCGTGGCTGCGCCGAAGGCGTCCGTCATGTACTCGCGCAGGATGCCGTAGCCGCCGTCGTCCACGATCAGCCACGTCACGTCGTACCCGTACTGCTTCGCCGTCGCCAGCTCCGCGAGCGAGTACATCGCGCCGCCGTCGCCGGAGACCGCGAGGACCGGGCGGGTGGGGTCGGCCGCGGCGGCGCCGAGGGCGGCGGGGAAGGCGTAGCCGAGGCCGCCGGCGCCCTGGGCGGAGTGCATCGTGTTCGGGTGGCGCGCGTCGAAGGCGGACCACGCCCAGTACGCCAGGATCGTCATGTCCCAGAAGCTCGGGGCCCGGGCCGGAAGGGCTTCGCGGACCGAGGCCACGACCTGCTGCTCCAGGGCCAGGTCCTGGGCGGCGAGGCGCGAGCGGACCTTGTCCAGGACGCCCCGCACCCGCTCCGGGGCACCCGCGTCCTCCCGTACCGCCACCGTCTCCAACAAAGCCTGGAGCGCGAGGCGCGCGTCGGCATGGATACCGAGGGCCGGGTGGTTGGACTCCAGCTTCCCGGCGTCGGCCTCGATCTGGATCACCCGGCCGCGCGGCGCGAAGGTGTGGTAGTTCGAGGACAGCTCGCCGAGGCCGGAGCCGACCACGAGCAGGACGTCCGCGTCCTCCAGGAAGTCCGTGGTGTGCCGGTCCTCCAGCCAGGACTGCAGGGACAGCGGGTGCGTCCAGGGGAACGCGCCCTTGCCGCCGAAGGTGGTGACGACGGGCGCCGTGATCCGCTCGGCGAGCGCGAGCAGCTTCCCCGAGGCGTCGGAGCGGATCACCCCGCCGCCCGCGATGATCACCGGGCGTTCGGCGTTCGCGAGGAGATGCGCGGCGAGCGCCGTCAGCTCCGGGCGCGGCGCGATCTCGTCCGGCGTCGCGTCCATGGCCGTGACCACCGGCAGCGTCGTCTCCGCGAGCAGCACGTCCTGCGGGATCTCCACCCACACCGGCCCGTGCGGGGCGGTGAGCGCGGACCGCCACGCGGCGGCGATCGCGGACGGGATCTGCGACTGCGTCCGCACGGTGTGCACAGACTTCACGACGTCCCGGAACGACGCCTGCTGGTCGCGCAGCTCGTGCAGATAGCCGTGCCGCCCGCCGCCGAGCCCGGCGACCGGGATCTGGCTCCCGATGGCGAGCACCGGCGCGGAGGCGGCCGCCGCCTCCTGGAGCGCGGCGAGCGACATCAGCGCGCCAGGTCCGGTGGAGAGCAGCAGCGGCGCCGCCTCGCCCGTGATCCGCCCGTACGCGTCGGCGGCGAACCCCGCGTTGTTCTCGACGCGCAGCCCCACGTACCGCAGGCCGGACCGCCGCAGCGCGTCGAACATCCCGAGCGCGTGCTGCCCGGGCAGCCCGAACACGGTCGTGGCACCGAGGCCGGTGAGGCTCTCGACGACGAGGTCACCGCCGATGCGGCCCGGGGGCGGGTTGAGGGCGGCCTCCGTCTGCGCGGCGGTCGGTCGCAGGACCAGGTCGTGGTCGTGGGTCATGGGGGTCCCTTCGGAGGGCGGCGCCGACGGCCGTGTTGTGGGCAATCGTTCCGCAGGGCGGAACGGGCGGGCACAACACGGCCACCGGGCCGCACCCGGCCGCGCGCCTCGGCCCGCTACCGCCCCGCCGTCACTCCGCGCCGGAGGCGCGCCCGGCCGCGATCTGCCGGGACATGATCGTGGTCAGCTCGTACGCCGTGTGGGAGGCGGCCACGGCCGTGATCTCCGCGTGGTCGTACGCCGGGGCGACCTCGACCACGTCCGCCGAGACCAGGTTGCAGGACGAGAGACCGCGCAGGATCTCCAGGAGCTCGCGCGAGGTCATGCCGCCCGCCTCCGGCGTGCCGGTGCCGGGGGCGTGCGCCGGGTCGAGGCAGTCGATGTCGATGGAGATGTAGAGCGGGCGGTCGCCGATGCGCTGGCGCAGCTGGTCGGCGACCTCGTCGGCGCCGCGGCGGTAGATGTCCGCGGACGTGACGATGCCGAAGCCCATCTTCTCGTCGTCCGTGAGGTCCTGCTTGCCGTAGAGCGGGCCGCGGGTGCCGACGTGCGAGAGGGCGGAGGTGTCGAGGATGCCCTCCTCGACGGCGCGGCGGAACGGCGTGCCGTGGGTGTACTCGGCGCCGAAGTACGTGTCCCAGGTGTCGAGGTGCGCGTCGAAGTGCAGCAGGGCCACCGGGCCGTGCTTCTTGGCGACGGAGCGCAGCAGCGGCAGGGCCACGGTGTGGTCGCCGCCCAGGGTCATCATGCGGGCGCCGGTGGCGAGCAGGTCGTCGGCGGCGGCCTCGATCGTCTCGACGGCCTCGTTGATGTTGAACGGGTTGGCCGCGATGTCACCGGCGTCGGCGACCTGGGCGAGGGCGAACGGGGAGGCGTCCTGCGCCGGGTTGTACGGGCGCAGCAGGCGGGAGGCCTCGCGGATCGCGTTGCCGCCGAAGCGGGCGCCGGGGCGGTAGGAGACGCCGCTGTCGAAGGGGATGCCGACCACGGCGACGTCGGCGGTGCCGACCTCGTCGAGCCGCGGCAGCCGGGCGAACGTCGCGGGACCGGCGTACCGCGGGATGCGGGACGAGTCGATCGGGCCGCGCGGGGTGCTCTGGTCGCTGCTGCTCATGGGCGGGTCCTCCTGGGATGAATCGGTCCGGCGACTCGACAGTAGGGGTCCGGACAGCGGCGGAGAAGTGTGCGTTTCCTCCACAGTACGGCCGTGTGGTGTACGAAGGATCCATGACCACGCCCGCCGCGCCGGAGACCGCGCCCCCCACCTCCCCCGTCCCGCTCGCCGCGCTGCTCGCCCGGCGGGACCTCGGGCTCCGGCTGCTCGCCGGGCCCGGAGACGTACCGCTGCACTGGGTGCACGCCTCGGAGATGGCCGACCCGTACCCGTATCTGCTCGGCGGCGAGCTGCTGCTCACGGCGGGCGTGCAGCTCACCGACCCGGCGCGGTTCGTGGAGCGGGTGGTGGAGGCGGGCGCGGCGGCGCTCGGGTTCGGCGTGACGCCGGTGTACGACAGGGTGCCGGCCGCGCTCGTCGAGGCCTGCGAACGCCTCGGCCTTCCGCTGATCGAGGTGCCGCCCGAGACGCCGTTCACGGCGGTGGCCCGGGCGCTGTGGCGGCTGATGGCGGAGGCCCGGCTGCACGAGCTGCGCCGGGTGAGCGAGGCCCAGCAGTCCCTGGCGACCGCCGCCGCCCGCCCGGCCCCGGTGCCGGCCGTGCTCGGCGCGCTCGCCTCCCGGCTCGGCGGGCGCGCGGTTCTGTACGGCCCTGGACCGGGCGGCGGTACGGAGTCGGCGGCGGCCGGCCGCGAGATCCCGCCGGAGGCGGCCCGGGCCCTCGCCGGCCTCGCGGACCTGGTCGGGCCCCGCCCCGGCGGCGGCCCCGCCTCCGCGAGCGGGGACGGCGGCGGGCTGCGGCTCGCCGCGTACGCGCTGGGCGGCGGCGACGGCATGACCCTGGGGATCGCGACCGAGCGGCGCGAGCCGGGCGACCACACCATCACCGGGGTCGCCGTCGTCCTGCTCTCCCTGCTCACCGCGCCGCACCGGGGCGCCGACGTGTCGGTACGGGACGGGGCCCTGGTCCGGCTGCTGCTCGGCGCGCCGGTGGCGGAGGTGGCACGTGCGCTCGGCCCGGGGCCGTGGACGGTGGTCCACGCGCGGGGCGGCGACGGCACCCCGTTCGCGGCGGCGAGCCTGGCGGCGGCGCTCGGGACACCGCTGGCGGACCCGGGTGCCGGGGAGACTCGCCCCGGCGACGATCCGGGGGCCGGGGAGGCTCGCCCCGGCGACGGCCCGGGTGCCGGGGAGGCTCGCCCCGGGGTCGTACGGCTGCTGCTCCCCGCCTCCACCGCCGTCACCGCCCAGCCCGGCTGGACCCTCGGCGTCAGCGCCCCCGCCGAACCGGCCGCCCTCGCCGCCGCCGACACCCAGGCGGCCCGCGCCCTGCGCCGCGCGGAGGCGACCCGTACGCCTCTGGCGCGCCAGCGTACGAACGGCCTGGCCGGGCTGGTCGACCCGGCCGAGGCCGCCTCGTACGCGCGCGTGCTGCTCGCTCCCCTCACCGAGGCGCAGGCCGAGACCCTGCGCACCTGGCTCTCCCTGCACGGCAGTTGGGACCGGACGGCGGTGGCCATGGACATCCACCGCAACACCGTCCGCCAGCGCATCGCCCGGATCGCGGCCCTCCTCGACCGCGACCTGGACGACCCGGACGTACGCATGGAGCTGTGGTTCGCCCTCGGCGCCCGGCGACCCGAGCCGAGGCGGGGGCAGCGTGCGCGGCGTCACTATGGACACTTTCAACAACCGACCGGTAACTTGGACTGAGCAAGCGCTTAGACAAGTGCTGCGTGCCGGACTGACGCCGGACAGACCAGGACAGGACCCGAAGGAGGCGGCTCGTGCGCCGTACCGTATTCAACGAGGACCACGAGGCGTTCCGGGAGACCATCCGGGCCTTCATCGAGGCCGAGGTCGTCCCCGTCTACGACGAGTGGTTCGCCGCCGGCCAGGCGCCCCGCGACTTCTACTACAAGCTCGGTGAGCTGGGCGTCTTCGGCATCAACGTGCCGGAGGAGTTCGGCGGCGCCGGTCTGGACACGCACAAGTTCGAGGCCGTCCTGTACGAGGAGACCTCCCGCGCGGGCGTGGCCTTCGGCGGCTCCGGCGTGCACGTGCTGCTCGCCCTCCCGTACATCAAGATGCTCGCCACCGACGAGCAGAAGAAGCGCTACCTGCCGAAGTTCGTCTCCGGCGAGGAGATGTGGGCGCTGGCGATGACCGAGCCGGGCACCGGCTCCGACGTCGCGGGCATGAAGACCACCGCCAAGCTCTCCGAGGACGGCACCCACTACGTCCTCAACGGCGCCAAGACCTTCATCACCGGTGGCGTCCACGCCGACCGCGTGATCGTCTGCGCCCGCACCTCCGCCCCGTCGGCCGAGGACCGCCGCTTCGGCATCTCCCTCTTCGCCGTGGACACCAAGTCCGAGGGCTACTCCATCGGCCGCAAGCTGGACAAGCTGGGCCTGCGCACCTCCGACACCGCCGAGCTCGCGTTCGTCGACGTCAAGGTGCCGGTCGAGGACCTGCTCGGCGAGGAGGGCAAGGGCTTCTCCTACCTCGGCCACAACCTCGCCTCCGAGCGCTGGGGCATCGCCTTCGGTGCGTACGCGCAGGCCAAGGCCGCCGTGCGGTTCGCCCAGCAGTACGTGACCGAGCGCACCGTCTTCGGCAAGCCGGTCGCGCACTTCCAGAACACCAAGTTCGAGCTGGCCGCCTGCCAGGCCGAGGTGGACGCGGCCGAGGCCGTCGCCGACCGCGCCCTGGAGGCCCTGGACGCGGGCGAGCTGACCCCGGCCGAGGCCGCCTCCGCCAAGCTCTTCTGCACCGAGGTCGCGCACCGCGTGATCGACCGCTGCCTCCAGCTGCACGGCGGCTACGGCTACATGAACGAGTACCCGATCGCCCGCCTGTACGCCGACAACCGCGTCAACCGCATCTACGGCGGCACCAGCGAGATCATGAAGTCGATCATCGCCAAGTCGATGGGCCTGTAAGTGCCCGACGAGCACAACGCACTGGATGACCTGCTCGATCTGCTCGACCTTGAGCGGATCGAGCGGGACATCTTCCGCGGGCAGTCCCGTGCCACGATCGTCCCCCGCGTCTTCGGCGGCCAGGTGGCCGCCCAGGCGATGGTGGCGGCGGGCCGGACGGTCCCCGAGGACCGCCTCGCGCACTCCCTGCACGCGTACTTCCTGCGCCCCGGGGACCCGGGCGCGCCGATCGTCTACAGCGTCGACCGGATCCGCGACGGGCGGTCCTTCACCACCCGCCGGGTGGTCGCCGTCCAGCACGGGCAGCCGATCTTCCACCTCTCGGCGTCGTTCCAGACGTACGAGGAGGGGCTCGACCACCAGGCCGACATGCCGCCCGCGCCGGACCCCGAGACCCTGCCGACGGCGGCCGAGATGCTGCCCCGGCACCTCCCCCGCGAGGTCGCGGACCGGCTGATCGGGGCCCGGGCCGCGGTCGACCTGCGGTACGCCGAGACGCCCCCGTGGGGCACGGTCGGGCAGCCGCGCGAGCCGCGCTCGCAGGTCTGGTTCCGCACCAACGGCAAGCTCGCCGACGACCCGCTGCTGCATGTCGTCCTCGCCACCTACGTCTCCGACATGACGCTGCTCGACTCGATCCTGCTCGCGCACGGACGTGGCGGCTGGGCGGTCGGTGACGTCGTGGGCGCCTCGCTCGACCACGCGATGTGGTTCCACCGCCCGTTCCGGGCGGACGAGTGGCTGCTCTACGGCCAGGAGTCGCCGACGGCGTCGGGCGGCCGCGGCCTGGGCCAGGCCCGGATCTACACGCAGGACGGACGGCTCGCGATCTCCGTCATCCAGGAGGGCGTCGTCCGCGTCCCGCGACGCGACTGAGCGGGGGCCGGGCGCCCCGGGTGGGGCGCCCTAGCACCTGACTCGCTCGGCCGACGCGGCCGCGGCCTGCTTTTGACGCCGGACGCGTCGCCGACGTCGCCGACGTGACCACGCGCGGCCCCCGTCAGCCGGTCGTCAGGCGGTCGTCAACCCCGCCGCGTCCAGTACGTACGCCGTCATCGGCTCGTAGTAGCGCGGGTCCACGACGTGGTCGTCCAGGGGGATCGTGACCTGCATCGTGCCCTCGGCCTCGGCGAGGAAGAGGGCCGGGTCGTTGCAGTCGGCGTAGCCCAGGGACTCCAGGCCGCGCTGGGCCGCGCGGCCGGCCCAGCCGTGGTCGGCGACGACCAGGTCCGGCGCGGGCTCGCCGAGGGCCTCCAGGCCGTCCAGGATCGCGTTCATCGGCTCCGGGGAGTGGGTGTGCCACAGGCTGGCGCCGCGCTCGAAGACGGCGACGTCGGCGAACTGCACCACGTACCCCTCGTCGGCGGTGAGCCCGCCGGGGATCCGGACGATGTCGCAGCCGCGGGCCCGCAGCGCGGCGGCGACGCGGCTGTGCGCGTCGATCAGCGAGCCGGGGTGGCCGGTCGCGAACAGCACCCGCTCCTTCGCGGCGGCGGCCTTGGCGAGCCGCGCGGCCATCCGGTCGAGGGCGGCCACGGTCAGCTCGGGGTCGATGGTGTCCTGCCCGGTGCGGTGCGCCGGGTCGTCGACGACGCCGCAGCGCTCGGCCATGACGGCGAGCACGTCCTGCTCGTCCGTCCACCGGTCGCCGAACTCGAGGCCGAACCAGTAGTGCCGGTCGCCGTTGGCGAGCTTGCGGTAGTGGCTAAGGTTGTTGTCGCGCGGGGTGGCGACGTCTCCGGCGATACGGCTCCGGACGAGGTGCTCGACGAGGTCGGCGCGGCTGAGTATCGGCATGGCCCCCATTCTGCCGGGCGGCGGCCGCACTTGGGCCCGGACCTCCCCCACGCCCGGATCTCCCCCTCGCCCGGACCGGCGCACCGAGTCGAGTGAACCCCCTCGAAGAGCCCGGCCCGTTCCCCGGTTTCCCTGTACCCCCGTCTCCCCCCGATGATAGGAACAGTCTGTAGCCGAACGGGGACTGGGAGTACATATGACTGTGAAGGCCGGCACGCGGGAGGAGGCCGGGACGGTGGGGCGGGTGTGGGTGGTGCGCCTGGACCCCGACGGGCGTCCGCCGACGGTCGCGGTCCGGCTCTCCTGTTCCCGCCCGTCCTGCCCCGATGAGCGTCTGCCGAGCACCGCCGATGGACGCAGGGCCGCCGTCGAACACGTCAACGCGCACCTGGCCCGCATCCGCGCGGACGGCGGGCCGCGGGGAGCGGCGTGGTGCGGCTGCCGTGCCGCCGGGTGCGCGTGGCACACCCCGGCCACGGCACGTACGGGCCGCCCGGCATCCGACGTCGCGCACTGCGAAGGCCCCGTGGTCCTGTCGGTGTACGCGGACCGGGCCGGCCGGCTGTGGCGGATCGCGGAGACCTGCGCGCGTTGCGCGGCCGCCATCCCCGGCTGCCGGGTCCTGGCCACCGCTCCGCGCCCGGCCGCGGCGGGCCGGGCGACAGGGATGCCCGGAACGCCCGGAGCGCCAGGAACGCCGAGAACACCGGGAGCACCGGGAACTCCGGGAGCGGACATCGAGGGCGGGCCTGTGGCGGCGACGTTCTCCGACCGCGCCCCGGCCCTCTCCGCCGCCGGACCCTCGGCCTCGGCACCGGCACCGGCCCAAGGTCCCCGTTCCCTCCCCCGCGCCCGCACCGCATCCCCCGGCAGGCGGCTGCCCCGGCCGCCGAAGCCCGCGGGGAAGATCGCGCAGCGGATCGTGCCGCACGACCTCCAGCCCGAGGTCCTCCGTCTGGAACTCGCCGAACTCGGCGACGCGTTCCGCGCCTACCAGCAGTGCCCCGAGCCCGACCTGACCCTCCTGGCCGCACTCCACGAACGCAAGGCCCGCGCGTTCGCCCTGTGGGGCGACGTCACCGGCGACAAGGAACTGCTCCTGGAGGCGGACCGGGCCCGCAAAGCCGTGGAGACCACCCTCATGATGCGCGACAGCCGCGTCATCGCGCCGGCCGACGGTGCCGCGGGAGGCGACGTGCCGCCGGTGGAGCGGCTGCTCACCCGGGGACAGGCCGAGCTGAGCCGTACCGTGCTCGGCCACGTCCGTACGCACGCGCCCCGACGCGACGCCGGGGTGCACCTCGCGGTGCTCATGCTGGCCCTGCGAGCCGCCCGCACCGGAGCGGGGAACGTCACGGGGCAGGACCTCACCGGCTGGCTGCAGGCCGACGCGGAACGCGTACTGGCGGAGCTGGTGGCCACCGACTGGCTGCACCTGCCCGACACCGTCGAACAGGTCCTGGCGTCCCGGCCCGAGCACCCCACCGCGTTCACCGTCCCCGAGCTGCTGCCCGACCGGCCGACCGCGCTCCACCTCGGCAAACTGGCCCGGACGCGGCTCTCCGGCTGGGCCCAGAAGGTGGTGGGCGACCGGAAGATCCGCAAGAAGAAGCTTCCGGTCGCCACCCGGCTCCTCGCCCTGTACACCACCGCCCACATCTCGCCCGACGGCCGGCTCGGACACGCCCAGGACGAAGGGCTGCGCCTGGACGACGTCGCCGCCTTCTGCGCTCTGTCCCCCGAAGAGGTCGCCGAACACGCGGAGCGCCTCACCTCGGCCGACTGGCTCACCGATGTCCGGACCACCGAGGACCGGCTGCACGGACGGCTCACCGCGAGGGTCCTGCCGTACGGCGGACTGCTGTCACACCCGTCGGACTGCTGAGCGTCGGCCCCAGGCCCCGGGCCCCGGCGCCTACTCCGCCCCCAGCGCCCCGAACGCCCCGTGCGCCAGCCCCCGCAGCAGCCGTTCCGTCGCCTCGCGGCCCAGTGGCGTGCCCAGGTGCGGGGTGGAGTTGAGCAGGCCGAAGACCGCGTGGACGGCGGCGCGCACCTCGTACTCCCCCGCCGTCGGGTACAGGTCGCGGACGACGGCGACCCACAGCTCGACGTACTGCCGCTGGAGCTGGCGGACCCGCTTGCGGTCCTCGTCCTTGAGGCGGTCGAGCTCGCGGTCGTGGAGGGTGATCAGCGGGCGGTCGTCGAGGGCGAAGTCGATGTGCCCGTCGATGAGGGAGCGGAGCACGGCGCGCGGGTCGCCGTCGGACTCGGCGACCCGCAGCCGGCCGCCGTCGAGCAGCCGCTCGCTGATGCCGACGAGCAGCTCGGCGAGCATCGCGTCCTTGCCGGGGAAGTGGCGGTAAAGGCCGGGGCCGCTGATGCCGACGGCGGCCCCTATCTCGTCCACCCCCACCCCGTGGAAGCCGCGCTCGGCGAAGAGACGCGCCGCCTCCTTGAGGATCTGCTCGCGTCGCGTCGGGGCGTCCGTCCGCGCACTCGCGGCCGTGGGGCTCGTGGTCATGAAGGGAATTCTAGACAACCCGGTTAGCGGTCGTTAACCTTGCCGACATACGTTAACGCTCATTAACCGAGCGGACGACCGAGCAAGGGAGCTCGACGGATGCAGCAGGCACCCGTGCTGACGAGTGCGGCGGACCCCGCCTCGCCGGCCTGGCAGGCCAACGAGGCGGCCCATCACGAGCTGGCGGCGACCCTGCGCGCCCAGCTCGCGGCGGCCGCGCTCGGCGGCGGCGAGAAGGCCCGCGCGCGGCACACCGCGCGCGGCAAGCTGCTGCCGCGCGACCGGGTGGACACCCTCCTGGACCCGGGCTCGCCGTTCCTGGAGCTGGCCCCGCTCGCGGCCAACGGGATGTACGGCGACCAGGCCCCGGCCGCCGGTGTGATCGCGGGCATCGGGCGGGTCTCCGGCCGCGAGTGCGTGATCGTCGCCAACGACGCGACCGTCAAGGGCGGCACGTACTACCCGATGACCGTGAAGAAGCACCTGCGCGCGCAGGAGGTGGCGCTGGAGAACCGTCTCCCCTGCCTCTACCTCGTCGACTCCGGCGGCGCCTTCCTGCCCATGCAGGACGAGGTCTTCCCGGACCGCGAGCACTTCGGCCGGATCTTCTTCAACCAGGCCCGGATGTCCGGCGCCGGCATCCCGCAGATCGCGGCCGTCATGGGCTCCTGCACGGCCGGCGGCGCGTACGTCCCGGCGATGAGCGACGAGGCCGTGATCGTCCGCGACCAGGGCACGATCTTCCTCGGCGGCCCGCCGCTGGTGAAGGCCGCGACCGGCGAGGTCGTCACAGCCGAGGAGCTGGGCGGCGGCGAGGTCCACTCGCGGATCTCCGGCGTCACCGACCACCTCGCCGAGGACGACGCCCACGCGCTGCGCATCGTCCGCAACATCGTCGCGACCCTCCCCGAGCGCGGCCCGCTGCCCTGGAAGGTCGAGCCGGCCGAGGAGCCGAAGGTCGACCCGGCGGGCCTGTACGGCGCGGTGCCGGTGGACTCCCGCACCCCGTACGACGTGCGCGAGGTGATCGCGCGGATCGTGGACGCCTCCCGCTTCCAGGAGTTCAAGTCCGAGTACGGGCAGACCCTGGTCACCGGCTTCGCCCGGATCCACGGGCACCCGGTCGGCATCGTCGCCAACAACGGCATCCTGTTCGCCGAGTCGGCCCAGAAGGGCGCGCACTTCATCGAGCTGTGCGACCAGCGCGGCATCCCGCTGCTGTTCCTGCAGAACATCACCGGCTTCATGGTCGGCAAGGCGTACGAGCACGGCGGCATCGCCAAGCACGGCGCCAAGATGGTGACGGCCGTGGCCACCACGCGCGTGCCGAAGCTGACGGTGGTGATCGGCGGTTCGTACGGCGCGGGCAACTACTCGATGTGCGGGCGGGCGTACTCCCCGCGATTCTTGTGGATGTGGCCCAACGCCAAGATCTCGGTCATGGGCGGCGAGCAGGCCGCGTCCGTGCTCGCCACGGTCAAGCGCGACCAGCTCGGCGACGCGTGGAGCGCCGAGGAGGAGGCGGCCTTCAAGGAGCCGATCCGCGCGCAGTACGAGACCCAGGGCAACGCCTACTACGCGACCGCCCGCCTCTGGGACGACGGGGTCATCGACCCGATGGAGACCCGGCAGGTCCTCGGCCTCGCCCTGACCGCCTGTGCCAACGCGCCCCTGGGTGACCCCCAGTTCGGCGTCTTCCGGATGTAAGGGGACCTCGGAACATGCTGTTCGACACAGTGCTCGTCGCCAACCGGGGCGAGATCGCGGTCCGCGTCATCCGCACCCTGCGGGAGCTCGGCGTGCGCTCGGTCGCCGTCTACAGCGACGCGGACGCCGACGCCCGGCACGTACGGGAGGCGGACACGGCGGTACGGATCGGGCCCGCGCCGGCCTCGGAGTCGTACCTCTCCGTCCCCGCCCTGCTCGACGCGGCCCGCCGCACCGGCGCGCAGGCCGTCCACCCCGGCTACGGCTTCCTCGCGGAGAACGCGGCCTTCGCCCGCGCCTGCGCGGAGGCGGGGCTCGCCTTCATCGGCCCGTCGGCCGAGGCGATCTCGCTGATGGGCGACAAGATCCGGGCCAAGGAGACGGTGAAGGCGGCCGGCGTCCCGGTCGTCCCCGGCGCCGCCGACCCCGAGATCGAGGCCGCGGCGCACGAACTGGGCGCGCCGGTGCTGCTCAAGCCGAGCGCGGGCGGCGGCGGCAAGGGCATGCGGCTCGTCCGCGACCTGGCCGTCCTGGCCGACGAGATCGCGGCGGCGCGGCGCGAGGCGCGGTCCTCGTTCGGCGACGACACGCTCCTCGTGGAGCGCTGGATCGACCGCCCCCGGCACATCGAGATCCAGGTCCTCGCGGACGCCCACGGCAACGTGGTGCACCTGGGCGAGCGCGAGTGCTCCCTCCAGCGCCGGCACCAGAAGATCATCGAGGAGGCGCCGTCGGTCCTCCTGACCCCGGAGATCCGGGCGTCGATGGGCGCGGCGGCGGTCGAGGCGGCGCGGTCCTGCGGCTATGTGGGCGCGGGCACGGTCGAGTTCATCGTGCCGGGCGGCGACCCTGCCGCGTACTACTTCATGGAGATGAACACCCGTCTCCAGGTCGAGCACCCGGTGACGGAGCTCATCACGGGCCTGGACCTGGTGGAGTGGCAGCTGCGGGTCGCCGCGGGCGAGCCGCTGTCCTTCGGGCAGGACGACGTCCGGCTCGACGGCTGGGCGATCGAGGCGCGCATCTGCGCCGAGGACCCGGCGCGCGGCTTCCTGCCGTCCGGCGGCACGGTCCTGGCGCTCGGCGAGCCGCAGGGCTCCGGGGTCCGCACGGACTCGGGCCTGAGCAAGGGCACGGAGGTGTCCAGCCTCTACGACCCGATGCTCTCGAAGGTCATCGTCCACGCCGCCGACCGCCCGACGGCCCTGCGCAAGCTGCGCGCGGCCCTCGCGGACACGGTCACCCTGGGCGTCCCGACGAACGCGGGCTTCCTGCGCGAGCTCCTCGCCCACCCAGAGGTGGTGTCGGGCGAGCTCGACACGGGCCTGGTGGAGCGGGACGCGGAATCGCTGGTCCACGGGTCGGTCCCGGAGGAGGTGTACGCGGCGGCGGCGCTCGTCGCCCGGGGAGACTTCCCCCGCCCCGCCCCTTCCCGAAACCCTGCCGGGGGCGACGGGGCTGCCGCCCAGGGCTGGCTGGACCCCTTCGGGGTCGCCGACGGCTGGCGCCTCGGCGGAACACCGGCGTGGACGATCCACCACCTCAGGGTCCCGGGCCACGACCCCGTCGAGGTCCGCACCCGCGCTGCCACGCGGGGCGTGGAGATCCTCCTCCCGGGGGAAACCCCGGCCTCGCCGGCGCTTGAGGCGCGGGGGCCCGGGGGCGGAGCCCCCGGTTCGGGAAGGGGCGGGGTGGGGAACGTGCCCCGCGCAGCGGCCCCCTCCACCGCCCGGGCTGTCGCCGCCGAGGGCGGGCTGATCACGGTTGATCTCGACGGCGTCACCCACCGCTTCACCGTCGCCCCCTCCCCGGAGGGGCTCTGGCTCGGCCGCGACGGGCACTCCTGGCACGTGCTCGACCACGACCCCGTCGCCGCCGCGCTCTCCGGCGCCCGGCACGCCGGGGCCGACACGCTCGCCGCGCCCATGCCCGGCACCGTCACCGTCGTGAAGGTGGCCGTCGGGGACGAGGTCGAGGCCGGGCAGAGCCTGCTGGTCGTCGAGGCGATGAAGATGGAGCACGTCATCTCCGCCCCGCACGCCGGCACCGTCACCGAACTCGATGTCACGCCGGGCACGACCGTCGCCATGGACCAGGTCCTGGCCGTGGTGACGCCCCGCGACGAGGAGGACGCATGACCACCGGACTGCCCATGAGCGTGCCGGCGGCGGGGCTTCCGGCCCGGGTGAGGATCCACGAGGTGGGGCCGCGCGACGGGCTGCAGAACGAGAAGACGGCCGTCCCGACCGACGTGAAGGCGGAGTTCATCCGGCGGCTCGTCGCCGCGGGCCTCACCACGGTCGAGGCGACCAGCTTCGTGCACCCCAAGTGGGTCCCCCAACTGGCCGACGCCGAGGACCTGTTCCCGCAGGTCAAGGATCTGCCCGTACGGCTCCCGGTGCTCGTGCCGAACGAGCGCGGCCTGGACCGGGCGCTCACGCTCGGCGCCCGCGAGGTCGCCGTCTTCGCGTCGGCGACCGAGTCCTTCGCCAAGGCCAACCTCAACCGCACCGTCGACGAGGCGCTCGCCATGTTCGCGCCCGTCGTCACCCGCGCCGCCGAGGCCGGCCTCAGGGTCCGCGGCTACCTCTCGATGTGCTTCGGCGACCCGTGGGAGGGCCCGGTCCCCATCGAGCAGGTCGTCCGGGTCACCAAGGCCCTCGCCGACATGGGCTGCGACGAGCTGAGCCTCGGCGACACCATCGGCGTCGCCACCCCGGGCCACGTCAAGGCGCTGCTCACGGCGCTCAACGAGGCGGGCGTGCCCACCTCCCGTATCGCCGTGCACTTCCACGACACCTACGGGCAGGCCCTCGCCAACGCCTACGCGGCCCTCGAACACGGCGTCACCGTCTTCGACGCGTCCGCCGGCGGCCTCGGCGGCTGCCCGTACGCCAAGTCCGCCACCGGGAACCTCGCCACCGAGGACCTGGTGTGGATGCTCCGCGGCCTCGGCATCGAGACCGGGGTCGACCTGGCCGCCCTCACCGCCACGAGCGGGTGGATGGCCGACCATCTGGGCCGCCCGAGCCCGTCCCGTACCGTCCGAGCGCTCTCCCACAAGGAGTCCTGATCATGTCCCTCGACCACCGGCTCTCCGAAGAGCACGAGGAACTCCGCCGCACCGTGGAGGCGTTCGCCCACGACGTGGTCGCCCCGAAGATCGGCGACTACTACGAGCGGCACGAGTTCCCGTACGAGATCGTCGCCGAGATGGGCCGCATGGGCCTGTTCGGCCTGCCGTTCCCCGAGGAGTACGGCGGCATGGGCGGCGACTACCTCGCCCTCGGCATCGCCCTGGAGGAGCTGGCCCGCGTCGACTCCTCGGTCGCCATCACCCTGGAGGCGGGCGTCTCGCTCGGCGCCATGCCGCTCCACCTCTTCGGCACCGAGGAGCAGAAGCGCGAGTGGCTGCCGAAGCTGTGCTCCGGCGAGATGCTGGGCGCCTTCGGCCTGACCGAGCCGGGCGCCGGCTCGGACGCGGGCGGCACCCGTACGACGGCCGTCCGGGACGGCGACCACTGGGTCATCAACGGCTCGAAGTGCTTCATCACCAACTCCGGTACGGACATCACGGGCCTGGTCACGGTCACCGCGGTGACCGGCCGCAAGCCGGACGGCCGCCCGCTGATCTCCTCGATCATCGTCCCCTCGGGCACGCCCGGCTTCACGGTCGCCGCGCCCTACTCGAAGGTCGGCTGGAACGCCTCCGACACCCGCGAACTCTCCTTCGACGACGTGCGCGTGCCGGTCGAGAACCTCCTCGGCGAGGAGGGCCGCGGCTACGCGCAGTTCCTCCGCATCCTCGACGAGGGCCGCATCGCGATCTCCGCGCTGGCCACCGGGCTCGCGCAGGGCTGTGTCGACGAGTCGGTCAAGTACGCGAAGGAACGTCACGCCTTCGGCCGCCCGATCGGCGACAACCAGGCCATCCAGTTCAAGATCGCCGACATGGAGATGCGCGCCCACATGGCCCGCATCGGCTGGCGCGACGCGGCCTCCCGCCTCGTCCTCGGCGAGCCCTTCAAGAAGGAGGCGGCCCTGGCCAAGCTGTACTCGTCGACGGTGGCCGTGGACAACGCCCGCGAGGCGACCCAGATCCACGGCGGCTACGGCTTCATGAACGAGTACCCGGTGGCCCGGATGTGGCGCGACTCCAAGATCCTGGAGATCGGCGAGGGCACGAGCGAGGTCCAGCGCATGCTGATCGCCCGCGAGCTGGGACTGACCGGCTGACGCCTGGTCGACGGTTGATGTGGACGCGGCCCGCCGAGCACGACTCGGCGGGCCGTTTCTGAGCCCGCCCGAAGAAGCCCGCCACTCCGACCAGGGGTGGCGGGCTTTCGTCGTTCGCTGCTCGCCCCTGTTGATCGTAGTGAGGTTAGGCTAACCTGCCCTCAATAAGGTGAGGCTAACCTACCTCGACCTACCCGCCTGCCCGGCCGCCGACCGACCCCGGCACGTACCGAAAGCGACTTCGCCATGCCCAGCACCGCCGTCCGAGCCACCTCCCTCACCCGTCGCGGCCTGCTCGCCGCGGGCGGCGCCCTCGGGATCGGCGCCGCGCTCGCCGCGTGCGGGGGCGAGGACACGAAGGGCGGAGACGCCGCGAAGTCCTCGGCCGCCGCCGGGAAGTCCGGGGCCTGGGAGTTCAAGGACGACCGGGGGCAGACGGTGAGGACGCCGTCCGTCCCGAAGAACATCGTCGCCTTCACCGGCACGGCCGCCGCCCTCAAGGACTTCGGCGTCGAGGTGAAGGGCGTCTTCGGCCCGACCTATGTCGAGGACGCCAGGACGAAGACGCGGAAGCCGGACGTCCAGGCCGGTGACCTCGACATCGACAAGGTCACCGTCCTCGGCAACGTCTGGGGCGAGTTCAGGATCGAGGAGTACCTCAAGCTCCAGCCCGAGGTCCTCATCACGGACATGTGGGAGAAGGACGCCCTCTGGTACGTCCCCGAGGAGCAGAAGGACAAGATCCTCAAGATCGCGCCGAGCGTCGCCCTGTGGGCCGCCGGGAAGTCCATGCCGGCCGTGCTCCAGCGGCACACGGACCTCGCCGCCTCCCTCGGCGCCGACACGCAGAGCGCGCGGATCAAGGCCGACAAGGCTCGCTTCGAGGCCGCCGCCGAGCGGGTCCGCAGGGCCGCGAAGGCGAAGAAGGACATCAAGGTCCTCATCGGCTCCGGCGCCCCCGACACCTTCTACGTCTCCACCCCGGTCCGCCCGACCGACACCCTCTTCTTCCAGGAGCTCGGCGTGAACCTCGTCGTACCGGACAAGCTGGACCCGTCCGGCTGGTTCGAGCTGCTCAGCTGGGAGAACGTCGACAAGTACCAGGCCGACGTCATCATGCTCGACAACCGCACCTCGGCCCTCCAGCCCGAGACCCTGAAGTCCAAGCCGACCTGGGCCGCGCTGCCCGCCGTGAAGGCCGGCCAGGTGGTCCCGCGCGTGACCGAGCCCGTCTACTCGTACGCCAAGTGCGCCCCGCTCCTGGAGGACCTGGCCAAGGCCCTCGAGAACGCCAAGAAGGTGGCCTGACCGACATGACGAACGACGCCGAGACCGCCCCGTTCCAGTTCTTCTCCCTCCAGGTCGACCGGACGCGGCGGCTCGGCCCGTCCCTGGTCCGCGTCACCTTCGCCGGGGACGACCTCGCCGGAGACCACCTGAAGGGCTTCGCCTCCGGGGGACGCGACCAGTCGCTCTCCCTCTTCCTGCCGCACCCGGGACAGGACGCGCCGGTCCTGCCGCCGCTCGACGACCCGGACGCGTACCCGGACATGTACGCGGTCCTGGGCGCCTACCGGGCGATGCCGCACGACGTACGGGCCGTGATGCGCTCGTACACCGTCCGCGCGCAGCGCACCGCACCCGACGGGCGCACCGAGGTCGACATCGACTTCGCCGTGCACGCGGACGGCGGGCCCGCCTGCCGCTGGGCGCAGCGCGCCGAGCCCGGCGACCGGGTGGTCGTGCTCGGGCCGGCGGTGGCCGACAACACCGGCGTGCGCTTCCGGCTCCCCGACGACGCCGACTCGGTGCTGATCTGGGGCGACGAGACGGCCCTGCCGGCCGCCTCCGCGATCCTGGAGTGGCTGCCGGCCGGGACCCGCGCGCACGTCTACCTCGACGTCCCGCACTCCGGCGACCGGATGGAGCTCGCGACGGAGGCGGACGCGACCGTGACCTGGCTCGTACGGGAGGAGGGCGCGCCGTCCGCCGTCGAGGCCGTCGCGGGCGCGGGGCTGCCCGGCGCCGACCCGTATGTATGGATCGCCGGCGAGTCCGGCGCCGTGAAGGCCCTGCGCCGCCATTTCGTACGCGAACGGGGCCTGGACCGGCGCCGGGTGACGTTCGTCGGCTATTGGCGCAAGGGACTGTCGGAGGATGCCCTGCGCGAGGTCCCGGACGAGACGGAGACCGACGCCCAGGCGGATGCCCAGACCGACGCCCCGGCCGCCGCCGCCGCATAGAACCAGGGCACACGAAATCGGCCCTTCGCCGAACGCCCCTCGATTCAACCGGGTCGAGGGGCTTTCTCGTGCTCAAACTTAGGTTAGGCTAACCTTACTTACACCGACCGAGTTCCCTCCCGGAAGGCCCCCACATGCGCTCCCACCTGCTCAACGACACGACGGCGGACGTCTACCGACGTTCCGTCACCGAAGGAGTCGAGCGGGTGGCGAGGAAACTCGCCACGGCGCGCGGGCCGTTCACGGGAGTCACGCCGGCCGAACTCGCCCCCGTCGTCGACGCCGTCGACCTCGACCGGCCGCTCGGCGACGCCTCCGCCGCCCTCGACGAGCTGGAGGACGTGTACCTGCGGGACGCGGTCTACTTCCACCACCCCCGCTACCTGGCGCACCTCAACTGCCCGGTCGTCATCCCCGCCGTCCTCGGCGAGGCCGTGCTCTCCGCCGTCAACTCCTCCCTCGACACCTGGGACCAGAGCGCCGGCGGCACCCTCATCGAGCGGAAGCTCATCGACTGGACCGCCGCCCGGATCGGCCTCGGCCCGCTCGCCGACGGCGTGTTCACCAGCGGCGGCACCCAGTCCAACCTCCAGGCGCTGCTGCTCGCCCGCGAGGAGTCCGGCACCACCGACCTGTCCCGCATGCGCGTCTTCGCCTCCGAGTGCAGCCACTTCAGCGTCCAGAAGTCCGCGCAGCTGCTCGGCCTCGGCCGCGACGCGGTCGTCCCCATCCCGGTCGACCGCGAGAAGCGCCTGCAGTCGGTGGTCCTGGCCGCGGAGCTGGAGGCCTGCCGGGCCGAGGGCCTGGTCCCGATGGCGATCGTCGCCACCGCCGGCACCACCGACTTCGGCTCGATCGACCCGCTGCCCGAGATCGCCGCCCTGGCCGCCGAGTACGGCGCGTGGATGCACGTGGACGCCGCCTACGGCTGCGGGCTCCTCGCCTCGACGGCCCGCCGCCACCTCCTCGACGGCATCGAGCACGCCGACTCGGTCACCGTCGACTACCACAAGTCCTTCTTCCAGCCGGTGAGTTCGTCCGCCGTCCTGGTCCGCGACGGCGCCACGCTGCGGCACGCCACGTACCACGCCGAGTACCTCAACCCGCGCCGCACGCTGGCCGAGAAGGTCCCGAACCAGGTGGACAAGTCCCTCCAGACCACCCGCCGTTTCGACGCCCTCAAACTGTGGCTGACCCTGCGGGTCATGGGCGCCGACGGCATCGGCGGGCTCTTCGACGAGGTCTGCGACCTGGCCCGGGCCGGCTTCGAGCTGCTCGCCGCCGACCCGCGCTACGACGTGGTCGTCGCGCCCCGGCTGTCCACCCTCGTCTACCGCTACATCCCCGAGAACGTCACCTCGCCCGCCGAGATCGACCGCGCCAACCTCCATGCCCGCAAGGCCCTGTTCGCCTCCGGGGAGGCCGTGGTCGCGGGCACGAAGGTCGACGGACGCCAGTACCTCAAGTTCACCTTGCTCAACCCCGAGACGACCGTGGCCGACATCGCCGCCGTCCTCGATCTGATAGCCGGCCACGCCGAGCAGTACCTGGGAGAGAACCTTGTCCACGCCTGACACGTACGACTTCATCGGCATCGGTCTCGGTCCGTTCAACCTCGGCCTCGCCTGCCTGACCGAGCCCATCGCCGAGCTCAACGGCCTGTTCCTGGAGTCCAAGCCGGACTTCGAGTGGCACTCCGGCATGTTCCTGGACGGCGCCCACCTCCAGACGCCGTTCATGTCGGACCTGGTCACCCTCGCCGACCCGACCTCCCCGTACTCCTTCCTCAACTACCTTAAGGAGAAGGGGCGGCTGTACTCGTTCTACATCCGCGAGAACTTCTATCCGCTGCGGACGGAATACAACGCCTACTGCCGCTGGGCCGCCGCCAGGCTCTCCTCGATCCGCTTCTCGACCACGGTCGGCTCGGTCACGTACGACGAGAGCGGCGAGCTGTACGAGGTGGCCACCACGTCCGGCGAGACGTTCCGGGCCCGCCGCCTCGTGCTCGGCACCGGCACCACGCCGTACGTCCCCGGGCCCTGCGCGGACCTGGGCGGCGACCTGACCCACACCTCGGGCTACCTGCCGAACAAGGCGGCCCTCCAGCGGAAGAAGTCGATCACCATCGTGGGCAGCGGCCAGAGCGCCGCCGAGATCTACCACGACCTGCTGTCCGAGATCGACGTCCACGGATACCGGCTCAACTGGGTCACCCGCTCCCCGCGCTTCTTCCCGCTCGAATACACCAAGCTCACCCTGGAGATGACCTCTCCGGACTACATCGACTACTTTCACGCCCTGCCCGAACCGACCCGCTACCGCCTGGAGTCGGAGCAGAAGGGCCTGTTCAAGGGCATCAACGGCGACCTGATCAACGACATCTTCGATCTGCTCTACCAGAAGAACACCGAGGGCCCCGCCCCCACCCGCCTGCTCACCAACTCCGCGCTGCGCTCCGCCTCGTACGACGAGACGACGGGCACGTACGCGCTCGGCTTCCGGCAGGAGGAGCAGGAGAAGGACTTCCGGATCGACACCGAGGGCCTGATCCTCGCCACCGGCTACAAGTACGCCGCCCCTGCCTTCCTGGAGCCCATCGGCGACCGCCTCCGCCGCGACTCGCACGGGCGCTTCGACCTCGCCCGCAACTACGCGATCGACACCACCGGCCGCGGGGTCTTCCTGCAGAACGCCGGCGTGCACACCCACTCGATCACCTCGCCGGACCTGGGCATGGGCCCGTACCGGAACGCGTGCATCATCGCCGAGATGCTC
Organism: Streptomyces sp. NPDC048623; assembly: GCF_040650755.1. Classification (NCBI taxonomy): domain Bacteria; kingdom Bacillati; phylum Actinomycetota; class Actinomycetes; order Kitasatosporales; family Streptomycetaceae; genus Streptomyces; species Streptomyces sp. NPDC048623. The sequence goes on along the minus strand of NZ_JBEZHV010000009.1, from coordinate 154,911 downwards.
GGCACCGCGTACTACCCCGTCGAGAAGACCATCGCCTTCCAGGAGTTCGCGGCATGAGCACGACGAGCGTGATCAGCATCCGCCCGCTCGACCCCGTCGAGGACGCCGAGCTGATCCACCCCTGGGTCACCCACCCCAAGGCCGCGTTCTGGCTGATGCAGGACGCGAAGCTCCAGGACGTCGAGCGGGAGTACATGGCGATCGCGGCCCATCCGCACCATGACGCCTTCATCGGCCTGGTCGACGGGGAGCCCGCCTTCCTGATGGAGCGGTACGACCCCGCGCGCGTCGAGCTCGTCGGCCTGTACGAGGCGCAGCCGGGCGACGTCGGCATGCACTTCCTGGTCGCCCCCTCCGACACGCCCGTGCACGGGTTCACCCGCAGGGTGATCACCGCCGTATTGCGCGAGCTGTTCGCCGATCCGGCGACGGCCCGCGTGGTCGTCGAGCCGGATGTACGGAACAAGGCCGTGCACGCGCTCAACGAGGCCGTGGGATTCGTTCCGCTCCGGGAGATACGAAAGCCCGAGAAGACGGCGCTGCTGAGCTTCTGCACCCGCGCCCAGTTCGAGACCGCCGTCGGAGCCTCCGTATGAACCCCGTCGCCCACCTCACCCCCGCCCGCTGGGCCGACGCCAACCGCGCCCTGATCCGCAAGGCGCTCGCCGAGTTCGTCCACGAGCGGCTGCTCGATCCGCGCGAGCTCGGCGACGGTCGCTACGCGGTGCTGAGCGACGACCGCCGCACCGAGTACCGCTTCGCCGCCGACCGCTTCGCGCTCGACCACTGGCAGGTGCGCCCGGAGTCGATCAGCCGGCACCGGGAGGGCGAGGAACTCCCCCTCGACGCCCTGCAGTTCATCACCGAGCTGCGCGGCTCGCTCGGGCTCGGCGACGAGATCCTGCCGGTGTACCTGGAGGAGATCTCCTCCACCCTGGCCGGCACCGCCTACAAGGCGGCCAAGCCGCGCCTCGGCTCGGCCGACCTCGCGAGGGCCGGATTCCAGGCGATCGAGACCGGGATGACCGAGGGCCACCCCTGTTTCGTCGCGAACAACGGACGGCTCGGCTTCGGTCTCGACGCGTACCGCGCGTACGCCCCCGAGACGGCCTCCCCCGTCCGCCTGGTGTGGCTGGCCGCGCACCGCGACCGCGCCACCTTCACCGCCGGCGCCGGCATCGACTACGAGGGCTTCATCCGCGCCGAGCTCGGCGACGCGGCCGTCGACGGCTTCGCCGCGACCCTCGCCGCCCGTGGCCTCGACCTCGCCGACTACCTCCTCGTCCCCGTCCACCCCTGGCAGTGGTGGAACAAGACGGCGGTCACCTTCGCCGCCGAGGTGGCGCAGCAGCGCCTGGTGTACCTGGGCGAGGGGGAGGACACGTATCTGGCGCAGCAGTCCATCCGTACCTTCTTCAACACCACCGACCCGGCCAAGCACTATGTGAAGACGGCGCTCTCCGTCCTCAACATGGGCTTCATGCGCGGTCTTTCGGCCGCCTACATGGAGGCCACGCCCGCCATCAACGACTGGCTGGCCGGTCTGGTCGACGCCGACGAGACCCTGCGGGCGGCGCGCTTCTCGATCATCCGGGAGCGGGCGGCGGTCGGCTACCGGCATCTGGAGTACGAGGCGGCCACCGACCGCCACTCGCCCTACCGCAAGATGCTCGCCGCGCTCTGGCGCGAGTCCCCCGTGCCCTCCCTCGCCGAGGGCGAGCGGCTCGCGACCATGGCCTCCCTGCTGCACACCGACCACGCGGGCGCATCTTTCGCGGGCGCCCTGGTCAAGGAGTCGGGCCTGGCGCCGACGGAGTGGCTGCGCCGCTACCTGGACGCCTACCTCGTACCGGTGCTGCACAGCTTCTACGCGTACGACCTGGTCTACATGCCGCACGGCGAGAACGTGATCCTGGTCCTCGACGAGACGGGCGCGGTGTCGCGCGCGGTCTTCAAGGACATCGCCGAGGAGATCTGCGTCATGGACCCGGACGCGGTCCTTCCGCCGGCCGTGGAGCGGATCCGCGCCGAGGTCCCCGAGGACATGAAGCTGCTGTCCGTCTTCACGGACGTCTTCGACTGCTTCTTCCGCTTCCTCGGCGCGACGCTCGCAGCTGAGGGCGTGGTCGGCGAGGACGACTTCTGGCGGACGGTCGCCGCGTGCGTGAAGGACTACCAGGCCGGGAAGCCGGAGCTGGCGGACCGGTTCAGGCAGTACGACATGTTCGCGGAGACCTTCGCCCTGTCCGCGCTCAACCGCCTCCAGCTGCGCGACAACCGGCAGATGGTGGACCTGACAGACCCCTCGGGCACGCTCCAGCTGGTCGGCGACCTGGTGAACCCGATCGCACGGTTCGCCTGACGGCCGTCTGACGGCGGGAGCCGGCAGACCGGATGCCGGGCCGGGGCGGAGTACGGTCCTCCGCCCGGGCCCGGCATCCCCCCTCCGATCAGGCGATTGCGCTGCGTAACCGCTCGACGGTCGTCGACTACTCAGCGTCGCCATGTCAGCTTGACCACGTGAAGACTCGAATCGCCCGTGGCCTCTCCGGCACGGCACTGCTCCTGGCCCTCGCCGCGACCGCCGCCTGCGGGAACACGGCCGACACCATGACGTCGGGTGACACGTCGGAGACCACGGAGGCGCCGACGACGGGCCCGACACCGGATTCGGGCGACACCGTGGCATCGCTCTTCCCGGGGAAGGGTGGCGGACAGGCCGCCCCCGCACACGTGCCGACCGCCAAGGTCGGCGAGACGAAGCACGTGAAGGTGAAGGTCCACAACAGCTCCGACCAGCCCATGAACTTCGCGGGTCCGCAGGCTGCCACGGAAGACCCCGCGAGCGTGTCGGCAGCAGCCGGCCTCGGCACCTGCGGCGGCACGCTGAGCCCCGGCGCGGAGTGCGAACTGGACCTCGAGATCACACCGTACGAGGAGGGGTCCTACACCGGAACGCTGACCGTCGAGACCTCGCAGGGTGAAACACTCACCGCGCCCTTCGCCGGGGAGGCGGTCGGGGATGCTCCCACGGACACCATCTCGCCTACGACCGACACTCCGACCCCCACCGAGACGACCGAGACCCCGACCGAGCCGCCGACCGAGCCACCGACCGAGCCACCGACCGAGTCCGAGTTCGAGCCCGAGCCCTAGTAGCTCTCCGAGGTCAGCGCCACGCGCACCGTGTCATCGTCGGGCAGCACGACCGTCATGTAGTTCCGGTTCGTCGCGGTGTGGGAGACCAGGTAGAAGCGGGACGGGGCCTTCACGAGCAGGAGGAATCCGATGTACCGGTGCCGGTACGGCCCTGCGCCGTCGCCCATGTCCTTGTATGTGATGCCCGACGCCGAGTGCGCGATCGGGATGCGCGAGTAGACCACCACCGGCAGGCTGCCCGTGTTTCCGTCTCTGATGGCATCCCGGGCTTCGCTCGCCCCCGCGGCGACCACGTACTGGGACATGCCGAAGAACAGGCTCATGGCCAGCAGCCCGATCAACAGGGCACCGCCCGCGGCCCACATCCGTTCGGCGGTCTCGTCCCGTCCGCCCGAGTCGTGCGCGCTCCGCTGCAGCCGCTGCTGCACGGCGAAGAACGCCAGAGTGGCCCCCAGGGCCACCACGAGGATCGGGACGTATTCGGTCCCCCACCAGCTTTCGGGGAGAGGGTTCGGGATCCACAGCCCGAAGAACACCCAGAATCCCAGCATCGCCATCAGGAGACCGGCGACGAGGAGCCACCGGCACACCGTGCGGCGCCGGCGCTCCTTCCCGGGGCGGGCCAGCACGTGGCCGACCCTTCCGAGCACCAGCAGCACGACCAGTCCGCAGACCAGCAGGAACCACACCGGGCCGAAGACCGCGTCCGGGCTCTTGGCCAGGTACGCCTGGACGGAGAGCTGGAGATCGGTCGGCGGCACGCCGAAGGACGAGTAGTAGGCGTCGGTGTAGACGCTGCCGAAGTAGTACAGCAGGCCGATGACGGCGGTCCCCGGTGCCACCACGTACGCCGCCTTGGCGAGCAGACTCGCCGTCGGTGGCGCGGGCTCCGGCGCGGAATCGTCCCCTCGCGGCACATGCATGCCGCCAGCCTCCGCACCGGCCCCCGGCCCCGCACCCAGAGGCGCGCCACCTGGCTCAACGGCCCGTCACACCCACGGCACCTGCGGCGAGCGGTAGTAGTCGATCCCCAGCGCGTCGAGCCGCGGCCCCTGCCGGCCCAGCCGCAGCCGGTACGCCTCCCAGTCGTGGCTCGCGGCCGGCGACCAGCCGAGTTCGGCGATCCCCGCGACCCGCGGGAAGGCCATCCGGTCGATGTGGGCGCTCTGCGAGATCGTCTCCGTCCACAGCGGCGCCTCGACGCCCGCGACCGCCTCCTCGGGCAGGCCCGGCAGCAGGGTCGCCGGGTCCCAGTCGTACGAGCGCCGCACCTCGACGTAACCCGCCCAGGAGAGCCCGAGCGGCGTCTCCTTCGTGTACTTCATGTCGAGGTACGCCCGGTCGGCGGGCGACAGGATGATCCCGGTCCCGGCCCGCCCGGCCGCCGCGACCTGCTCCTTCTCGGCGGCCGACGACCGGTCGAGCCCCCAGTACTGGGCGAGCGCGCCGGGCGCGGGCCTGGCGCCGGTCAGCTGGTGCCAGCCGATGACGGTCTTGCCGTACGTGGCGACGAGCGGCTGCACCCGGTCCATGAAGGCCGCGTAGTCGGCGTGGCTGGTGGAGTGCGCCTCGTCGCCGCCGATGTGGAGGTAGCGGCCGGGGGTGAGCTCGGCGAGCTCGCGGATCACGTCCTCGACGAAGTCGTACGTGCGCTCCTTCGGCACGCACAGCGAGCTGAAGCCGACGTTCGTGCCGGTGTAGAGCGGCGGGGCGACGCCGTCGCAGTTGAGCTCGGGGTAGGAGGCGAGGGCCGCGTTGGTGTGCCCGGGCATGTCGATCTCGGGGACGACCTCCTGGTAGCGGGAGGCGGCGTAGCGGACGATCTCCCGGTAGTCGTCCTTGGTGTACGAGCCGCCGGCGCCGCCGCCGACCTGGGTCGAGCCGCCGTACGCGGCGAGCCGGGGCCAGGAGTCGACGGCGAGGCGCCAGCCCTGGTCGTCGCTGAGGTGCAGATGCAGCTTGTTGACCTTGTAGAGGGCGAGCTGGTCGATGTAGCGCTTGACCTGGTCGACGGTGAAGAAGTGCCGGGAGACGTCGAGCATCGCGCCCCGGTACGCGAAGCGCGGGGTGTCGGTGACGGTGCCGCCGGCGATCTTCCAGGGCCCGGACTGCACGGTGCGGCGCTCGACGGCGGCGGGCAGCTGCTGGCGCAGGGTCTGCACGCCGCGGAAGAGCCCGGCGGGCGCGTGGGCGGTGAGGACGACACCGGCGCGCCCGGAGCGCAGCTCGTAGCCCTCGTCGCCGAGACCGGTGGCGCGCCGGTCGAGCCGGAGCAGGATGCCGCCGCCGGCCGCGTGGTCGTCGACGACGGGCAGCGGATAGCCGGTGGAGGGGCGGAGCACCCCCGCGAGGTAGCGGCCGATCTCGCGGGACTCGTGCTGGACCCGGATGGAGGTCGCCCTGGTGAGCGTGTACGGCTCCCCGCCCGGGGTGACGGAGGCGGGCGCGGGCACGACGTCGCCGAGCGGGCGCACGACGGGTTCGGCGGCGGCGCCCGCGCCGGAGGAGGTGCCGGCGGCGAGCAGCAGGGAGGAGAGGAGGAGCGGAAGCGTTCTGCGCGGAGTCACAGGCAGGTCCCTTTCGACGGGATGCCCGGCGGTGGGACCGACAGGCATGCGGCTGCGGGCGTACGGCTGCGGACGTGTGGCTGCGGGCTTTGCGTATCCGGACAGTCGCCATGCGTACCGTCTGCCCCGCCGAGGGTCAAGGTGTAGACCAATTAGCCCATCCGGCGGCGTGATCATGACCACTGTTGCCCGAAATCGGGCAGGATTGTTGCCAGGACCGCCTGGAACCCCTCAGTATTCACGGGTGCTCGAACGCCGCCCGTCGCATGACGACCTCATCGACCATCTGGTCCGCAGCACCGCGCTCCAGCGCGGTGAGGCCGCCCGGGTGGTCCTCGACGTCCTTGCGTACTTCGACGAGTCGACCGAGGAGTTCGTCCGCCGCCGCCACCGCGAGCTGCAGTCCGGCGGGGCGGTGAACGCCGAGATCTTCGAGCGGATCGCGGCCGAGCTGCCGCACCGCGCGGTGGCACCGCCAGAGCTCTCGCTGCGGCAGCTGCGCCGCATCGTCTACGGCTGAATCCTCGACGCCCGGATCGTCCACGGCTGAGCAGCACCTGTCACCAACTTGGAGGGGTAACACCTTTATGTGCGGAATCGTCGGTTACATCGGTAAGCGCGACGTGGCCCCGCTGCTCCTGGAGGGCCTGGCCCGCCTGGAGTACCGCGGCTACGACTCGGCCGGCATGGTCGTCACCAGCCCGAAGGCCTCCGGCCTGAAGATGGTGAAGGCCAAGGGCCGGGTCCGTGACCTGGAGGCCAAGGTCCCCAAGCGCTTCACCGGCACCACCGGCATCGCGCACACCCGCTGGGCCACCCACGGCGCCCCGAGCGACATCAACTCGCACCCCCACCTGGACCCCGAGAACAAGGTCGCGGTCGTCCACAACGGCATCGTCGACAACGCGGCCGAGCTGCGCGCCAAGCTGGAGTCCGAGGGCGTCGTCTTCGCCTCCGAGACGGACACCGAGGTCATCACCCACCTCATCGCCCGCTCCCAGGCCGAGACCCTGGAGGAGCGGGTCCGCGAGGCGCTCAAGCACATCGAGGGCACCTACGGCATCGCCGTGATGCACGCCGACTTCAACGACCGCATCGTGGTGGCCCGCAACGGCTCCCCGGTCATCCTCGGCATCGGCGAGAAGGAGATGCTCGTCGCCTCCGACGTCGCCGCCCTGATCGCCCACACCCGCCAGGTCGTCACCCTCGACGACGGCGAGATGGCCACCCTCAAGGCCGACGACTTCCGCACGTACACCACCTCGGGCGCCTCCACCACGGCCACCCCCGAGACGGTCGAGTGGGAGGCCGCCTCCTACGACATGGGCGGCCACGACACGTTCATGCACAAGGAGATCTCCGAGCAGCCCGACGCGGTCGACCGCGTGCTGCGCGGCCGGATCGACGACCGCTTCTCCACCGTGCACCTGGGCGGCCTGAACCTGGACCCGCGCGAGGCCCGCACCATCCGCCGGATCAAGATCCTCGGCTGCGGCACCTCGTACCACGCCGGTCTCATCGGCGCCGGGCTCATCGAGTCCCTGGCCCGTATCCCCGCCGACGCCGAGCCGGCCTCGGAGTTCCGCTACCGCAACCCGGTCGTGGACCCCGACACCCTCTACATCGCCGTCTCCCAGTCCGGCGAGACCTACGACGTGCTCGCCGCCGTGCAGGAGCTCAAGCGCAAGGGCGCGCGGGTCCTCGGCGTCGTCAACGTCGTCGGCTCCGCGATCGCCCGCGAGGCGGACGGCGGCATGTACGTGCACGCCGGCCCCGAGGTCTGCGTCGTCTCCACCAAGTGCTTCACCAACACGGTGGTCGCCTTCGCGCTGCTCGCCCTGCACCTCGGCCGCATCCGCGACCTGTCGGTCACCGACGGCAAGCGGATCATCGAGGGCCTGCGCAAGCTGCCCGGCCAGATCGAGGAGATCCTCAAGTCCGAGGACGAGATCAAGAAGCTGGCCAAGGAGTACGCGGGCGCCCAGTCGATGATGTTCATCGGCCGTGTCCGGGGCTACCCGGTCGCCCTGGAGGCCTCCCTCAAGCTGAAGGAGATCTCCTACATCCACGCCGAGGCCTACCCGGCCTCCGAGCTGAAGCACGGCCCGCTCGCCCTCATCGAGCCGGCCCTGCCGACGGTCGCCATCGTCCCCGACGACGACCTCCTGGAGAAGAACCGCGGCGCCCTGGAGGAGATCAAGGCCCGCAGCGGCCGCATCCTCGCGGTCGCGCACCAGCCGCAGGAGAAGGCCGACCACACCATCGTCGTGCCGAAGAACGAGGACGAGCTGGACCCGATCCTGATGGGCATCCCGCTCCAGCTCCTGGCCTACCACACGGCGCTCGCCATGGGCCGCGACATCGACAAGCCGCGCAACCTGGCCAAGTCCGTCACGGTCGAATAGCGGAACCTCCGGGCCTGTCCCCCGGACCCCCGCCGCCGGGCCTGTCCCCCGGCGTCGACCGGACACAAGAGCGGCCTCTGTGCATCCCAGGTGCACAGAGGCCGCTGCTTCTTTGTGGCTCGGTTCAGCCGGCCGCAGCCGCGCGGGAGCCGCGGGCCAGGGAGGTCGGCCAGCCGGCCACCGCCGCCGTCGCGCCGTACCAGGCCGCGAGGCCGGCCACCGCGGCGACCCAGCCGCCCGCCTTGCCGAGGCCCGAGTTGTCGGCGAGGGCGCCGATGCCCATGAGCAGCAGGGCGACGAACAGCAGCCCGTACACGCCCTGTCCGAACAGGCCGGAGCCGTTGGACGCGACGGTCAGGGTGAGGGCGAGCAGGGCCCACAGCAGCAGGAAGAGGCCGGCGGCCTCGGCCGAACCGCCGTCGCCGACCCCGGTGCCCCAGGTGAACCAGAAGGCGCCGAGCGCCGTGGAGGCCGTGCCCTCGCCGGTGTTTCCGGCACGCAGGGCGAGCAGCCCGACGAGGAACAGGGCGACTCCGCCGACCCAGGTCGCGAGGCCCGCGGCACTGCCCGCACCGACGTGGTCGATCACGCCGGTGGAGCCTATGCCGAAGGCCAGCAGGGTCAGTCCGAGTGCGAGGTGTCCGAGAGTGGAGGTGCTGTTTCCCGCGGCGGCTTCGTTGGACACGGCGGGCTCCCTTCAGGAGTGCAGTTGTGCTGCTTGGGCCACTTTTGTTCCGGTGGCTCTTATGTACCCTTCACAAGCACACAATTCACCTGAGGGAGGCCGAAATTATGGCCGAATCAAGGGAGTTGAGGGGAGCCGCGACAGAAGCCGCGGCAGGAGCTGAAGAAGTGACCGCTGTGACGGGAGAGATGGGGCCCGGGCTACGGGATGACGACCACGGGCCGCTGGGCGCGGCGCGCGAGCCGGCCGGCGACCGAGCCGAAGATCCGTCCGACGACGCCGTGGGTCGAGCCGACCACGATCGCGTCGGCGGAGTACTCCTTGCCGACCTCCTCCAGCTCGTGGCAGATGTCGCCGCCGCGCTCGACCAGGATCCAGGGCACCTCGGAGAGGTGCTCGGCACAGGCCAGCTCCAGGCCGAGGACCTCGGTGCGGTGGTCCGGCACGTCGACGAAGACCGGCGGCTCGCAGCCGGCCCACACGGTGGTGGGCAGCCGGTTGGCGACATGCACGATGATCAGGCCGGAGCCGGAGCGGCGGGCCATGCCGATGGCGTACGCCAGGGCGCGTTCACTGGACGTCGAGCCGTCGAAGCCGACGACGACCCCGTGCCGGAAGGCCGGGTCGCAGGGGTGACGTGGCTGTTCCACCGCGAGGGGGTCGACCGTGGAGTCGGCGACGCGCTTGCGGTCCGCGGGTTCGGGGTATTCGTGACCGGCCATCGGTGTCTCGGCGAAGAGGGTCCTCAGAGAGGGACGGAAAGGACGGGGAGCGGAACAACGGTTGGCGGCGGAGCTGTGTCCGGGAATCATCTTCCCAAGCCCATACCCCCAAGGGTACGGCGACACTCCTCCGGTGCCCAGGGGCGACCGCCGGCGCCGTGACGGCGTCCCAGGGAGCATGCACGAGCCGCGCGCCGTAGCGCAATGCCGGTTGTGTCCTACAGGCGTCCGTACGGGGGCCAAACGGACGCCCCGCGCAGTGACCGGAACGTTCCGCTCCTCGTTGCCACAGGTCAACGTCACCGTCGCAGGGAGCCCGCCCGTGCCCGCACCGTCCCCCATGGACACCGACGCCCGCCCCGACCCCCGCCGCCCCCGTCACCCCGCTCACCCCCGTGCCGACCCTCACCCCCGCCCCCGGGTCGACCCCGCCGCACTCGCCGCCGCCGAGACGGTCACCGCGTTCCACGTCCCCACGAGTGCGGGCACCGGCGCCGCCCCGGCGCACGGCCGGACCCCCGGCGCGCGGGCCGGCGGCGGGCGCCGCCGGGCCGCCTCACCGGTGCCGGGGAGCGCCGGGGCGGACAGCGGGGGCGACGTGGTGCGATGGGCGGTGTTCTGCTCGGTCCTGGTCCCGGTGGTCCTGCTGGTCTACGGCACCTCGCTCGGCGGCGCGGCCGGCACCGCGCTCGGACTCGCGGTCGTCACGGCGGCCTGCCGGGTGCTGCTCCGGCGCTCGGAACGCGGGCTGCGGGCCGAGCTTCGGGCCGAACGCCACTCTCGGAGTTGACAGGGTCGCACAGCCGATCCCGTATGTTTTCAGCCAAGTTCCAGTACTCGGTGAGTCCTTGGCCGAAGACCGATTGACCCGCATCGGTGCTGGCATCACCGCGCTGTACTGGGCTTCACGATCGAATGCTTCACGCCAAGTTGCCATGTCGACAATGTGCCGGAAGGAGAACGTGGCACGCGGGTGCCGCGGGACGCAGTAGATTCGATCATGGATACCGAAGACTGGGGTCTCGCGCAAAACCGAGGGGAAACGTGGCACATCCACATGACCAGGGAGACGCCAACACCGAGGGGGGCTTAGCGTCATGAGCCAGGACTCCGCCGCACCGGAGGCGGCACGGAAGCTGTCCGGGCGCCGCCGTCGCGAAGTCGTCGCGGTACTGCTGTTCAGCGGTGGCCCCATCTTCGAGAGCTCCATCCCGCTCTCCGTTTTCGGCATCGACCGCCAGGACGCGGGGGTGCCGCGCTACCGGCTGCTCGTCTGCTCGGGCGAGGAGGGCCCCCTGCGGACCACAGGGGGACTCGAACTCACCGCGCCGTACGGCCTGGAGGCGATCAGCAGGGCCGGCACCGTCGTCGTGCCGGCCTGGCGCTCCATCACCTCGCCGCCGCCCCTGGAGGCGCTCGACGCGCTCCGCCGGGCGCACGAGGAGGGCGCGCGCATCGTCGGTCTGTGCACCGGCGCGTTCGTGCTCGCCGCGGCCGGGCTGCTCGACGGCCGGCCGGCGACGACGCACTGGATGTACGCGCCGACGCTCGCCAAGCGCTACCCGTCGGTCCACGTGGACCCGCGGGAGCTCTTCGTCGACGACGGCGACGTGCTGACCTCGGCCGGCACCGCGGCCGGAATCGATCTGTGTCTGCACATCGTGCGGACCGACCACGGCACGGAGGCCGCGGGCGCCCTGGCGCGCCGGCTGGTCGTCCCGCCGCGGCGCAGCGGCGGTCAGGAGCGCTACCTCGACAGGTCTTTACCTGAGGAGATCGGCGCCGACCCGCTGGCCGAGGTCGTCGCCTGGGCGCTCGAACACCTCCACGAGCAGTTCGACGTGGAGACGCTCGCGGCCCGTGCGTACATGTCACGGCGGACCTTCGACCGCCGGTTCCGCTCGCTGACCGGCTCCGCGCCGCTGCAGTGGCTGATCACCCAGCGGGTGCTCCAGGCGCAGCGGCTCCTGGAGACCTCCGACTACTCGGTCGACGAGGTCGCCGGGCGCTGCGGCTTCCGTTCGCCGGTGGCCCTGCGCGGGCACTTCCGGCGGCAGCTGGGCTCGTCCCCGGCCGCGTACCGGGCGGCGTACCGGGCCCGGCGGCCGCAGGGCGAGGGCGGCCCGGCGCTGCTCGACGCGATGGTCCCGGCCCAGGCCCAGGCCCAGGCTCAGGTCCCGGCGGCCCCACGCCGCCCGGCCCACCTCCTGGAGCCCGGCAAGCCGCCGTCGGACGCGTTCACCGCGGGCCGCCCGGCCCTCCCGGGCCAGCGCAGCGCCCCGTAGGGGCCACCCGTACCGCGCGTGCCACAAGCCGCGCACCGAGAAAAAGCCGAAGGGCTCCCCGGTACACCACCCGAGGGGCCCTTCGGCCGTCCCCGACCAAATTTCGGCCATAAGGTAGGACGCATGAACGATCGCATGGTGTGGATCGACTGCGAGATGACCGGGCTCTCGCTGACGGACGACGCACTCATCGAGGTGGCCGCGCTGGTCACCGACTCGGAACTGAACGTGCTCGGCGAAGGCGTGGACATCGTGATCCGCCCGCCGGACGCGGCCCTGGAGACCATGCCGGAGATCGTGCGCGAGATGCACACGAAGTCCGGGCTCCTCGACGCGCTCGCCGGCGGCACCACGCTCGCCGACGCGGAGGCCCAGGTCCTCGCGTACATCCGCGAGCATGTGAAGGAGGCCGGCAAGGCCCCGCTGTGCGGGAACTCGGTCTCCACGGACCGCGGGTTCCTGGCCCGTGACATGCCGGCCCTGGAGGCGCACCTCCACTACCGGATCGTCGATGTGTCCTCGGTGAAGGAGCTGGCGCGCCGCTGGTACCCGAGGGCGTACTTCAACAGTCCGGAGAAGAACGGCAACCACCGGGCGCTCGCGGACATCCGCGAGTCGATCGCCGAGCTGCGCTACTACCGCGAGGCGATCTTCGTCCCGCAGCCCGGCCCGGACTCGGAGACCGCGAAGCAGATCGCGGCCCGCCATGTGATCGCGGGCGACTCGGCCCACTGACCGGCTTCCGACCCGCTTCGGGCCGTCGCCAGGGGGGCCTGCTCGTGCGCGAGGAAAACGTGTGCGCGAGCACCCCCCAAGACCCTGTAGACTTCTTCTCGGCCGGTCAGGGAAGCCCTCGGGCGAATGACCGGTCATGGTGGGTGTAGCTCAGCTGGTAGAGCACCTGGTTGTGGTCCAGGATGCCGCGGGTTCGAGTCCCGTCACTCACCCTGAGGGTCGAGGTCCCGGTTCGGAAGAACCGGGACCTCGATCGTTTTCCCGCCCGGATACGGGTCCGGCCCCGCCCCCTGAGGGGGACGGGGCCGAGGCTTTCGCGACCGTGTGTCTCAGATCACCGGCGGGCTCAGATCACCGGCGGGCGGCCCAGGCGGCCCATCCGCCAGACCGTGGCCCAGCTCATCGGCCGGCGGTCGCCGCCGGAGCGCCGGACGCCCTCGAAGAAGCCGCCGAACCAGGCGCGCAGCCCCGGCAGGGAGCGGGTGCGGGCGATCGTGAGCAGCGTCCAGACGCCCAGGTAGACGGGGACGAGCGGGGCCGGCAGGTTCCGCTTGGCCAGCCAGACGCGGTTGCGGGCCGTCATCCGGTAGTAGACCGCGTGCCGGGCCGGGCTGGTCTTCGGGTGCTGGAGCAGCAGCTCCGGCGCGTACCGCACGCGCCAGCCGGCGTCGAGCGCCCGCCAGGCCAGGTCGGTCTCCTCGTGCGTGAAGAAGAAGTCCTCGGGCCAGCCGCCGACCTGGTCCAGCATCCGCATCGACAGGCCGTGGCCGCCGCCCAGGAAGGTGGTGACCTCGCCGCCGCGCATCGGGTCCTTGGCGCCGAGCCGGGGCACGTGCCGGCGCTGGGTCTCGCCGTGCTCGTCGGCGATCCGGAAGGAGACGATGCCGAGCGCGGGGTCCGCCTCGTACAGATCGGCGAGCCGGCGGAAGACGTCCGTGTCGACGAGCAGGCCGTCGTCGTCGAGGTCCACGACCACGTCGACGTCACCGAAGGAGCGCAGGGTCTCGATGGCGACGTTGCGGCCGCCGGACACCCCGCGGTTCTCCGGGAGCTCCACGCCGTGCACACCGTCGGGCAGCTCGGCGAGCGAGCCGGTGCCGTTGCCGATGACGACGACCCGGGTGGCCTGCTCGTCCTGCCCGGCCACCGAGTCGAGCAGTGCCCGCAGCTCCTTCGGGCGCGTGCCCATCGTCAGCACCGCCACACCCAAACGCGGTCGTGCCACAGCCCACTCCGTTTCGTCGCTCACCATCAGCCGCTCACCATCGAGCGTCCCGCGATGCTAACGGCCCCGCGTTCCCGCCCGTTCACGTGTACGGCACTCAGGGCATGTCGGGACGTCACCACCGGCCCTGGCACGTGCCGTGTCGCGTCAGCGCAGATCGCGGCGCATCAGGACGCGCGGGTGGCCGGCGAGGACCGAGGTGGTGTCGGCGGCGTGGACGAACCCGGCGCGCTCGAAGTTCTTGCGCAGCCCCGCGTACGCCATGGTGAGGTCGACCCGCGCGTCGCCGTTGTCCAGCGGGTACGCCTCGACCGCGGGCGCGCCGTGGGCGCGGGCGAACTCGACGGCGCCTTCGATCAACGCGTGCGAGACGCCCTGCCCGCGGTGCCCGGGTCGGACCCGGATGCACCACAGCGACCACACCGGCAGGTCGTCGACGTGCGGGATCGTGCGGCTGCGGGCGTACGAGGTGTCGGCGCGCGGCGCCACGGCCGCCCAGCCGACCGGCACGTCACCGTCGTACGCGAGGACCCCGGGCGGTACGGCGCCCCGGCACAGCTCGGCGACGTACGCGCCGCGCTCCGGGCCGCGCAGCGCGTGGTCGAGCTTGGCCGGGACGCGGTGACTGAGGCACCAGCAGACGGTGGCGTTCGGCGACTTCGGGCCGATGACGGCGGCCGTGTCGGCGAAGTCGGCGGCCGGCCGCACCTCGAAGCGCCGCCGCTCCCCGGTGCCGCCCTGCGTCCCTGCCATGTGCTCGGTACCCCCGTCCCGCGCGACCGCGCGGCCGCTCCCTCCTCACCCTGCCACGGGCCGCGTTCCGCGGCGCGGGAGACTGAGTCCGAGCAGGCCATGGGGCGATCGGGCGACCGGGGGACGGATCATGATCACGACGGACGACGGGATACGGCTCTGGGCCGAGCGGACGGGCTCGGGGCCGGCCCTGGTGCTGTGCCACGGCGGGCCCGGGCTCTGGGACATGTTCGGCGAGGTGGCGGCCGGGCTCTCCGACACGTACACCGTGCACCGCTGGGACCAGCGCGGCTGCGGACGCTCGGAGGGGGCCGCGGGCCCGTACACGGTGGAGCGGGCCGTCGCCGACCTGGAGGCCGTACGGCAGGGCTTCGGGCTCGACCGGATGGTGCTGCTCGGCCACTCGTGGGGCGCCTACCTGGCCCTGCGGTACGCCCTCGACCACCCCGGGCGGGTCGAACGGCTCGTGTACGTCTCCGGTGTCGGCATCGGCCCGGAGGCGGACTGGCGCCCGCCCTTCGTGACCCGCTTCCTGAGCGCGCTCGGCCCGCACCGCGAGCGCTGGGAGGAGCCCGGCACGCCGGACCGTGAGCGGTGCGTGCTCCGATGGGCGGCGGACTTCGCGGACCCGGACCGGGCGCTTCAGCAGGCGGCCCGGATGGCGACCCCGTTCTTCGGGGTCAACACGGAGGCCGGCGAGCAGCTCGGCGCGGCCATGCGCGCGGAGGATCCGGCGGCCCTGCACGCCCGCTGCGCGGCGCTCGACGTGGAGACCATCATCGTGGACGGCGAACTCGACCTGCGCCCGCGGCCGGCGGTCGACTCCCTTGAGCGGGCGCTGCCCCGGGTGCGGCGGGTGACCCTGAAGGGCGCGGGCCACATGCCGTGGGCGGAGGACTGGACGGGCGTCAGGGGAGCGGCAGCTGGCTGACCCGGTGGGCGAGTGAGCCGAAGGGGCGCGGCCGGGGGAACAGTGACGAGCGCGCGCAGTCCCCGAGGAACGAGGGGGCGAGCACGTACGGCGCTGTGAGTCCGGCTGAAGCGCCCCGGAGGCAAACCGAGCCACAAAAAAGAAGGGGGCGCGCCCCGGTCGATGGTGGGGTGGGACCGACCGGGGCGCGGTGTGGGGGGCCGAGGTGGCCTTTGGTGTTACTTGTAGGCGCCGAAGGCCTTCGTGAAGGCCAGCGGCTGCTGGAGGATCGAGGAGCAGGTCGGGTCGGCGTAGTTCACGGCGCCGGACGCGCACTGCTTGTCGCGGGTCGCGGACCACATCGCCAGCCAGCCGATCCCCTTGGACTTCGCGAAGTCCACGAGCTGGGTGGCGTCGTCGACCTTGAAGACCTCGGAGGAGACGTCGTTGACGCCGATCATCGGGGTGACGGCGACGGCCTTCCAGGCGGCGGCGTCGGAGAGCCCGAGCACCCCCTTGATCTGGGCCTGGGTGGCGGTGGCGGCCTGGACGGCGTACGTGCCCATGTCGCCGCTGTACGCCCCGCCGTAGTCCATCGCCATGATGTTCACGGCGTCGACGCGGACGCCGTTCCGCTTCGCGTCGGCGAGCAGGTCCACGCCCGGCTGGGTCAGGCCCTCGGGCATGACGGGCAGCGTGAAGGACACGTTCAGGCCCGGGTGGGACTTCTGGAGCTGCGCGATGGCCTGCGCGCGGCGGGAGTTGGCGGCGGTGTCGGGCAGCGCCGCGCCCTCGATGTCGAAGTCGACCTTGGTCAGCTTGTACTGGTCGACGACCTTGCCGTACGCGGCGGCGAGGGCGGACGTGGTCGAGCAGTTGAGCGCCAGCTCGTGCCCGGCGGCGCCGCCGAAGGACACCCGCACGTCGCCGCCCTTGGCGCGCAGCGCGCCGATCTGCGCGGCGACCTTGTCCGATGCCAGGTCGGTGACCCCGCCCCAGAGCGGGGTGCAGCTGCCGCCGGAGGTGATGAAGGCGAGGTTGAACTCCTTGACGCCGGTCTGGTCGACGGTGGAGAGGAGGTCGTACGCGGGGTAGAGGGAGGTGTCGACGTACGGGGCGAACCTGGCGGAGCCGCCGGCCGGGGGCGGCGGGGTGGTGGGGGTGGGCGTGGCCGTGGGGGTGGGGGTGGCCGTCTTGGTGGGGGTCGGGGTCGGCTTCGGGGTGGGCGCGGTCGTGGTGGGGCGGCCGGTGGGGGTGGGCGCGGGGCCGCCGGCGGCGCAGCTGGCCTTGTTGATCAGGCAGTTGGCGGGATCACCGGCCTGCCCGGCGGCGGAGGTCACGAAGCCGACGTTCACGGACTGCCCGGGCGCGAGCTGCCGGTTCCAGCTCGCGGGCTTCACGGTGACGTGCCGGCCGGAGACGGTGTGCTCGCCGTTCCAGAGCGACCCGATCGTGGTCCCCTGGGGCAGGTCGAACTCGAGGGTCCAGTCGGACTGCACGGTGTCGGTCCGGTTGGTGACCACGTACTGCCCGGTGTACCCGCCGGTCCAGGAGCTCGTCCTGGTGTACGCGGCGCCGACGGACGCGGCCTGCGCGGTCCCCGTGAACGCGAACGCCGCGCCCCCGATCACCACGGCGGCCACGACCGCGCCGATCGCCTTGGTCCTGCCGCTCGCCTTGCGCCGGTGCGTACTGGTGCCCATCGCGTGCCTGCCTCTGCGTGCCGGGGGTGTGGGGTGTGGGGGGTGGTGAGGCAGCACGCTAGCGACTCGGAAACGGACAAATGCCCGATGGTGGGGCGGGGTTGGGATTCTTAGGGTCCGCTTAAGGAAGCCATCGGCCCTGGAAAAGGTTCGGCCCGCACGGGGCCGGAGCCGGAGCCGGGGCCGGTCGGTGCGGACCGGCGCCGCCGCGAGGCGCGTTCGGCCCACAGGGGACCGGGGCCGGAGCCGGAGGCGGTCGTGCACCGGCCGGCGTCAGCGCGGACCGGCGGCGCCGCAAGGCGCGTTCGGCCCGCACGGGACCGGGGCCGGAGCCGGAGGCGGTCGTGCACCGGCCGGCGTCAGCGCGGACCGGCGGCGCCGCAAGGCGCGTTCGGCCCGCAGGGGACCGGGGCCGGGGGCGGGGGCGGTCGTGTACCGGCTGGCGGCAGCGCGGGCCGGCGGCGCCGCGAGGCGGGGAGCGCCACGGCGCCGGGCCCCCGGGCTCCCGCCTCCTGCGGCCCGCGCCCGCCCGTGGCGGGGCCGGGCCGCAGGCCCGAGGCTCAGGACGCGAGGGCACAAGCCGGGACCTCGGCGCAAGGGCACGAGCCGGGACCTCGGCGCAAGGGCACGAGCCGGGACCTCGGCGCACCCGCCCGGGCCGCAGGCCCCGAGGCTCAGGACGCAAGGCCACAAGCCGGGGCCTCGGCGCGAGGGCACAAGCCGGGACCTCGGCGCACCCGCCCGGACCGCAGACCCCGAGGCGCAGGACGCAAGGCCACAAGCCGGGGCCTCGGCGCGCGGGCACAAGCCAGGACCTCGGCGCACCCGTCCGGGCCGCAGGCCCAGGGCCGGGCCCCGCGCGCCGTGCGGAGCAGGCCGTCCCCGCACCGGCGCCCCCTCAGTTCTCCCGCCCCCGCGTCAACGCCCCCTGCGCCCCGCGCCCGTACCGCCTCTGCGGCTGCGGCCCCGGCGGCGGCCCGGGGCCGGGGCCCGGCGGCCGTCGAGGGCGATCCAGATGCGGACCTCCGTACCGCCGAGGACCGAGTGGCCGATGCGCACGTCGCCGCCCGTGGTCTCCGCGAGGCGGCGGACGATGTCGAGGCCGAGGCCGGTGGAGCCGTCGCGGCCGCTGCCCGCGCCGCGGGCGAGGGCGGCGGCAGGGTCGGGGATGCCGGGGCCGGCGTCGGAGACCAGGATGATGACGGCGTCGTCGGCGTTGTGGACGTCGACGGAGAAGGCGGTGCCTTCGGGGGTGTGGCGGAAGACGTTGCCGAGCAGGGCGTCGAGCGCGGCGACGAGTTCGGGGCGCGGGACCGGGATGCGTACCGGACGGGCGACGCCCGCGACCCGTACCTTCCGCCCCTCGTCCTCCGCGAGCGCCGACCAGAAGTCCATCCGCTCGCGCACGACCTCCGCCGCGTCGCAGCCGGCCACCGGCGCGGTGGCCTGGGTCTGCGGCTTGGCCTCCCGTGCCGTACGGATGATGGTGTCGACCTCGCGCTCCAGCTGCTCGACCGCGGCCCGGGTCTGTTCGGCGGCCGGACCGGAGCCGAGCGAGGCGGCGTTGAGCCGGAGCACGGTGAGCGGGGTGCGCAGCCGGTGGGAGAGGTCGGCGGCGAGTTCGCGCTCGTTGGCGAGGAGCTGGACGACCTGGTCGGCCATCGAGTTGAAGGCGACGGCCGCGGACTTGAGTTCCGGCGGCCCCTCCTCGCGGACCCGGGCGCCGAGCCGCCCCTCGCCGAGCTCGTGCGCGGCGCGGGCCAGCCGCTGCGCGGGCTGCACCATGCGCAGCCCGAGCCGGTCGGCGACCGCGACCGAGCCGACGATCAGGGCGGCGCCGACGGCGGCGAGGACCAGCCACGCCGTGGCGACGCCGTTGCTGACCTCGCCCTCCGGCACGAAGAGTTCGACGACCGCGACCTGCCCGGAGCTGACCGCGGTGGGCTGGAGCAGCGCGAAACCGCCCGGCACCTCCGCGATCGTCGCCCGCCCGAGCGCCCGCGTGGTGGCCAGGTCCTCGTCGCCGGCCCGCCGGGTGCCGATCGCCTGCCCCTGGCCCCGGCCCCGGCCCCGGCCCTGGCTCTGGCTCTGGCCCTGGCCCTCGCCCTGGCCCTCGCCCTGGCCCTGGTCCTGGTCCTGGCTCTGGCCCTCGCCCTGGCCCTTTCCGCCGGACTCGCCGGGCGTCCCGGGCAGATGGACGGCGAGCCGCCCCTCCGCGCCGTCGTCCGTGGTGGCGACGGCCCGCTCCAGCTGCTCGCGGTCGGTGGTGATGGCGAGCACCGGCGCCAGGCCGGAGGCCCGCCGCTCCGCGTTGGAGAAGGCCCGGTCGCGGGCCATCTCCTTGACGACGAGCCCGAGCGGTACGGCGAAGGCGACCACGACCATGACGGTGACGGCGAGGGACACCTTGACCAGGGCCCATCTCACGCGCGACCGCCCTCCGCCGGTCCTTCCACCCGTCCCTCCGCAGCCTGCCCCTCCGCCGGCGGCTCCAGCTTCACGCCCACCCCGCGCAGGGTGTGCAGATAGCGGGGCCGGGCGGCCGTCTCGCCCAGTTTCCGTCGCAGCCATGACAGGTGTACGTCAATGGTCTGGTCGTCCCCGTACGCCTGCTGCCACACCTCGGCGAGCAGTTCCTTGCGCGAGACGACCACACCGGGCCGCCCGGCGAGGAAGGCGAGCAGGTCGAACTCACGGCGGGTCAGATCGAGCGCCGCGCCGTCGAGCGCGGCCTGCCGGCGCAGCGGGTCGATGGCGAGCCCGCCGACCCGGATCTCCCGGGACGGCGGCGCCTCCCCGGCCGAGGAGCGCGCCCGGCGCAGCACGGCCGCCATCCGCGCGGACAGGTGCTCCACGGAGAACGGCTTGGTCAGGTAGTCGTCGGCACCGTCGTTGAGCAGCCGGACGATCTCGGTCTCGTCGTCGCGCGCGGTCGCGATGATCACCGGCACATCGGTGATGCCGCGCAGCATCTTCAGCGCCTCGGCGCCGTCGAGGTCGGGCAGCCCGAGGTCGAGGATGACCACGTCGAAGCGGAAATGGGCGACCTCGCGCAGCGCCTCCAGGGCCGTCCCGACGCTCCGCACGGTGTGGGCGGCCTCGGTGAGATGCCGGATGAGGGCGGAGCGGACGAACTGGTCGTCCTCGACGACGAGCACACTTGCCATGGCCCGCACCGTACCGTTCCGTCCGCCATTCGGGTGAGGGTGGGACCGTGGCAGGGGGATGACCGGGGAATGGCAGGATGAGCCGGTGCGAAGAGGTCTTGTTCACGCCCTGGCGTGGTCGCTCGCCACGGGCGCGGCGGTCACGCTCTCCTGGTGGGGGGTGCACACCGTGCTCGCCGGTACGGTCTACGACCCGCCGCGCGCCCTGCCCATCCCGTCCGGCGCCACGGGCTCGGACACCGCCTCGATCGGGGCGCCCACTTCGGCCGCGACCCCGCCGTCGCCGTCCTCGACTCCCTCGACTCCCTCGGCCACTCCGAGCACCGGCCGCCCGTCGAAGCCGCCGACCACTCCCCCGGCCGCGCCCCGGCAGCCCGCCGCGGCGAAGTCCCCCACGAGCAGCGGCAACGTGAAGAGTTACGGCACGGACGGCGGCCGGGCGGTCTTCGACCTGGGTCCGTCCTCGGCGGAGCTGGTGAACGCGACGCCCGAGGCGGGCTGGCAGATGCAGGTGTGGAAGCAGAGCACCTGGATCCGGGTGACCTTCACCAAGGACGGGCGGGAGATCTCGGTCTTCTGTCTGTGGCACGACGGCCCACCGCGCGTCGAGATCGACGAACGCGCGGTCTGAACCGTCTGGGCTATTCGAAGACCGAAGCCGGCGGTACGGGCGAGGGCTTCGCGCGCTCGTCGGTGACCGGGGCCGCGCCGCCGGTGAAGTCGGCGAGCGCCCGCCCGTGTTCGACCCGCCCCGCGTGCGGGTCGGTCGCGACCCGCCGGGTCAGTTCGGCCACCGGCAGCTCCCGGTCGGAGGCGAGCAGTACGGCGTTGCCGAAGCGGCGGCCGCGCAGCACGGTCGGGTCGGCGGCCAGGGCCAGTTCGGGGAAGACGGCCGCCGCGGTCGCGATCTGGCCGCGGAGATGGGCCAGCGGCGGGCCGTCGGCGAGGTTGGCCGCGTAGAAGCCGCCGGGCCGCAGCACCCGCCGTACCTCGGCGAGGAACTCCGTACTGGTCAGGTGGGCGGGCGTACGGGCTCCGCTGAAGACATCGGCGATGATCAGGTCGGCCCAGCCGTCCTGGACCTTGCCGAGCCCGGCGCGGGCGTCGGTGGAGCGCACCCTGATCCTGGCGCCCGGGTCGAGCGGCAGTTCGCGCCGGACGAGGCGTACCAGGGGCTCGTCCAGTTCCACGATCTGCTGCGTGGAGCGGGGCCGGGTGGCGGCGACGTACCGGGCGAGGGTGAAGGCGCCGCCGCCGAGGTGCACGGCCTGGATGGGCCGGTTCGGCGGGGCGACGAGGTCGGCGACGTGGCCGAGGCGCCGCTGGTACTCGAAGGAGAGGTGGGCGGGGTCGTCGAGGTCGACGTGCGACTGCGGGGCGCCGTCGATGAGCAGCGTCCAGGCACGCGCCCGCTCGCGGTCGGGTACGAGTTCGGCGCGTCCGCCGTCGACCTGCTCGACAACCGCCGCCCGATCCCGATCCCGCTCCCGCTGCTTGTTCCTGGCCACGCCCCCATTATCGGGCCAGGTGAGAGGTGGCAGCGCCCGGCAGGGGGCGCGAGGCTGTGACACCATGCGGCTCTGCCGCGTGGGCGCGACCGGCCAACGACGCTGCGGCAGCCTCTAGGGGCGCGGGGCTGTGACACCTTGCGGCTCCGCCGCGTGGGCGCGACGGCCACGACGGCGCCGAGGCCGCGAGACGGCAGACCCCACCCGCCCCGCTAGGCGCACCGCAGTCACCGCTCAGCGACAGCCATCCGCCGCCTCGATCAGCCGCGCCGCCTGCCCCAGCGCCGCCCTCAGCATCGCCGGGTCGGTGACCTCGCCGCTGTCGCCGGGCGGCAGCAGCCAGTCGGCGGGCCGGGGGGTGGCACCGTCCGGGCCCGGGAGCTCGGGCGGCTCCGGGATCCGCAGCCCACGCCCGTCCGTCCTCGTACACGCGCTGCCCGGCATGTCCCAGCCCGCCGCGGTGCCGGGCGGCACCAGGAAACCGAGCGTGTCGCAGGCACCGTCGTGCAGTACCGGGCCGACCGCCGGAGCGCCGCCGCGCCGCAGGATGTCCACGGCCTCCAGGCCCTGCCGCGCCGGCACGGTCACCAGGTCGCACGACTCCGGCGACTCCAGTGGCGCCGCCGACGCCGGTGACGCCGGCCAGCCGCCGTGAGGCGCGCGGGGCACGAAGGACGCGCTCGCGTCCGCCGTCGGCGTGTGCTGCTCGGTGGACGCCCGCGAGGCGGCGTGCGAGGCGGCCTGCGCCGCGCCCGGCACCGGCCCGATGGCTCCGGCTTCCACCATTTCCACCATGGGACCCTCCTCGTTTGCGAAGAGGAGACACGTTCCGTCTCTCCACATGGTTCAACGCCGATCCACGTCAACGGCTACGGCGGCACGCCGCCGCAAAGGATGGCAGTTCATGGCAGATCGCGTACGAGATATCCGATTTGTTGTCAAACCCAGCGTGCGCGACCGGTCACAGCAGGTACGTTCTTGCCCCGCCGGAACACCGGCAGCACCAGGAGAGGGCTCGGCCATGGCGTTGTCACGGGCAGTTCCCAATCTCGCCTTCCGCAGGCTCCGCGGATCGCGGTCTCCGGCGGAGTTCGCCGCGGCCGTCCGCCGGGCGGCACGGGAGATCGGCGAGCAGGTCGCATGTGACGCCCGCTACGTCGGGCGCGTCGAGGCGGGCGAGATCCGCTGCCCGAACTACGCGTACGAGCGGGTCTTCCTGCACATGTTCCCCGGACTGAGCCTTGCGGACCTGGGGTTCTCGGCGCGGGAGGCCGTTCGCGGCCGGCGGCCGGCCGCCGTGGCGGCCGGGGCACCGCCGCCCCTCGCCGCCTTCACCACCCGGAACGATGAGGGGAGCGACGTGCTGCGTCGCGCATTCATGACCGGCGGCACCGCCACCCTGGCGACCGCCTCGCTGGGACTCGGCGGCCCCTCCGCCGTGGCGATCCCGGCCCCCCGGTCCGCCCACCGCGTCGGCGACGCCGAGGTCCGCGCCGTCGAGGAAGCGGTCCGGCAGATCCGGCTGCTCGACGACCGGCACGGCGCCGAGGGCCTCTACAAGCGGGCCACCCAGCCGCTGCGCACCGCCTACGCGCTGCTCGACGCGGGCGTCACCGCGCGCCGCTCCACCGCCGACCGGCTGCACAACGGCGCCGGCGAACTGGCCATCTCCGTCGGCTGGCTGGCCCATGACTCGGGCCGCTTCGACGACGCCCGCTCGCACTACGCCGAGGCCCTGGCCACCGCGCGGATGGCCGGCGACGCCGCGCTGGAGGCGCACGCCTTCTGCAACGCCTCGTTCCTGGCCCGCGACGCGGGCTGCTACCGGGAGGCGGTACGGGCCGCCCAGGCCGGGCTGCGGGCCGCGGCCCCGCTCGACTCCGACCGGCTGCGCGCGCTGCTCACCCTCCGGGAGGCCGGGGCCTGGGCCGGGCTCGGCGACCGCGCGGCCTGCTCCGAGGCCCTCGGCCGGGCGCACTCCCACTTCGGGCGGGGTCCGAGCGAGGGCGACCCGGAGTGGATGTCCTTCTTCGGCGAGCCGGAACTGGAGGCCCAGGAGGCGCGCTGCTGGTCGCTGCTCGGCGACTGGTCCCGCGCGGCCCGGCACGCCCAGCGCGCCACGGTCCTCCAGGACCCCCACTTCGCCCGCAACCTCGCCCTCTACCGTACGCAGCTGGCCGGAAACCTGGCCCGCGCCGGCCACCCCGACGAGGCCGCGGCGGAGATCCGACGCGTGGAGGAGTCCCTCGGCGGCGTGGAGTCCGCCCGCATCCGCAACCTGCTCGGCGAAACCCGCCGGGCCATCGCCGCCGCGCGCTGAGGCGGGCGGAAAGCCGGGCGCCGACGCGCAAGCCGCCGGGCGTGACGCCGGGGATGGTTCCGGGCGCGCAGCCGCGCGCGAGGCCCCGGCGAGACCGAACCCTGGCGCGCACACCGAGCGGCCGCCGCAGCGCGCAGGCCGCCAGGCGTGACGCCGACGGGCTACCGGCCCCGACGCGACGGCGCGACGGCCGCGGGCTGGGCGGAGCCAGCTCATCGTGGCACCGGGCGGCTGTCTCTCACCGCAAGGCGGAGCCCCGGCGCGAAGCCGGGCGCGCTGACGCGCACACCGAGCCGGGCACGACGCCCCGCAACGAGCCGCTCGCGAGGCCCCGGCGCGAAGCCGGGCCCTGGCGCGCACACCGAGCGGCCGCCGCAGCGCGCAGGCCGCCAGGCGTGACGCCGACGGGCTACCGGCCCCGACGCGACGGCGCGCCGGCCGCGGGCTGGGCGGAGCCGGCTCATCGCGCCACCGGGCGGCTGTCCCCCGCCGCGGGGCGGAGCCCCGGCGCGAAGCCGGGCGCGACGCCCCGCACCGAGCCGCAGGGCCGACCGGGGCCCGCTCCGGGGGCCGCTGCCCCCGCCGCTCGCCCGTTGCCCGGGCCGGCCGGGCCGGCCCCCGGCCGCCTCCGACCCGCCTACTCCAGGTGCCCGGTGTCGTTCCAGCGCTCGATCGCGGGGGCGCCGTACGCCCAGCCGAGGACCGACAGGCTGGTCGGGTCGAGGCGGATGCGGGAGGCGAAGGAGACGTCCTCGCCGAGCCAGCGCGCGCCGATCGAGCGCAGGATGTGGCCGTGCGCGAAGACCAGGACGTCGCGGTCGGCCGAGCGGGCCCACTCGACGACCCGGTCGGCGCGGGCCGACACCTCGGCCAGGGTCTCGCCCTCCGGCACGCCGTCGCGCCAGATGAACCAGCCGGGGTCGACGGCCTGGATCTGGGCCGGGGTCATCCCCTCGTACGCCCCGTAGTCCCACTCCATCAGCGCGTCCCAGTCCTGCGCGCGCTCGCCGAAGCCGGCGATCTCGCAGGTCTCCTTGGCCCGGACCAGCGGGCTGGTGCGCACCTCGACGCCGTCGAGCCCCGCCCACGGCCCGCGCGCCAGCCGCTCGCCGAGCAGCTTCGCGCCGCGCCGGCCCTCGTCGAGCAGGGGGATGTCGGTCCTGCCGGTGTGGCGCCCGAGCAGCGACCATTCGGTCTGGCCGTGCCGGGCGAGCAGGATGCGCGGTGCCATGGAGGCTCTCCAGAGGTGACGGGAAGGATGCCCTCCCATCATCACCCACGCCCTTCGGCCCCGATCGCCCGGCGGTCGCCCACCGGTCACCCGCCTGAACTCACGGTGACGGCCGGGCAACCTCAAGGGCCCTGACCGCGTCCTCCCACGACCGGACGGACACGGATCCGCAGGCGACGGGGGAATCAGACATGCGCAGGCCTCGCTGGTGGGTGGAGCTGCTCCTGATCGCCGCCGTGTACGCGGCCTACTCCTGCGGACGGCTGCTCGCCCGCGGCGATGTCCACATGGCCGTGGACCACGGACTGGCGGTCCTACGGATCGAGGAGACCCTGGCTCTCGATCTCGAACGCCCGCTCAATCGCCTCTTCTCCACCACCCCGGCGCTCGGCGTCCCCGCCGACTTCGCGTACGCCTCCCTCCACTACATGGTCACACCCGCCGTCCTGATCTGGCTGTTCCGCCGCCGCCCCGCCGCCGCCTACCTGGCCGCCCGCACATGGCTGATGACCGCCACCCTCCTCGGCCTCGTCGGCTTCGCGCTCCTCCCGACCTGCCCGCCGCGGCTGCTCGCCGCCGGGCACGGCTTCGTGGACACGATGGCGCGGTTCAGCGCGTACGGCTGGTGGGGCGGGGAGGCGAGCGCGCCGCGCGGGCTCGGCGGGCTGACCAACCAGTACGCGGCGATGCCGAGCCTGCACGTCGGCTGGGCGCTGTGGTGCGGCGTGATGCTCTGGCGGTACGGGCGGACGCCGCTGTTCAAGGTCGTCGGCGCGGCGTACCCGCTGCTCACGGCCCTGGTGGTGATGGGCACCGCCAACCACTACTTCCTGGACGCGGTGGCGGGGGCGGCGGTGATGGGCGCCGGACTGCTGCTCACGCCGCACATGCGGCGGGCCGCGGAACGGATCTTCGGGGGCGAATCGGCGCGAAAACACCCGCGTGTCAGTGGCGGATGGGAGACTTCCGCGGGTGAGCGCATCCCTGGGCAGCGGACCGCACCGGCCGCCGCAGACGACACTCCGGCATCGGCTCGCTGAGCTGCGCGGACCGGCCGCCGTGCCGCGTCCGCTGGACGCGCGGGCGCTGGCCGCCCTGGCCGCCAACCCCGGCTGCCGGCGGCGGGCGATCCTCGATGGGGCGGGGGTCGACAAGACCGCGCTCGCCGCGAAGCTGGGCGCGCCCTCGGGCTACGGGCAGTCGCAGTTCGCGATCGCCCGGGGCAACGCGTTCGAGGCGAAGGTGAAGGCGGACGGCGGGCGCGAGCTGCTCGCCCTGCTCGGCATCACCGAGCCGGGCACGGTGGATCTGCCGGAGCTGGCGGCCGCCGGACCCGAGGGCCGGGCGGCGCGCACCGCGCTGGCCCTGCGCGAGGCGACGGCGGCGGCGGCGACGGCGGGCCGCTGGGCGCTGCTGGACCATCCGATGCTGGCCCTGGAGGTGGCCGGTTCGCCGGTCTATCTGGAGCCGGACGCGGTCGTGGTGCGGCCCGACGGGCGGTGGACGGTCGTGGAGATCAAGTCCTTCCCGATGATCGACGGTTCGGCCGACGCGGCGAAGGTGGGCGCGGCGGCCCGCCAGGCCGCGGTGTACGTCCTGGCCCTGGAGAAGGTCGCGGCGCTCACGGAGGGCGCGTCGGTGGGCCACCAGGTGCTGCTCGTGTGCCCGAAGGACTTCTCCAACCTGCCGACCGCCTCGGCCGTGGACGTGCGCAAGCAGCTGTCGGTCACCCGGCGGCAGCTGCAGCGCCTCACCCGGATCGAGGAGATCGCGGACGCGCTGCCGGAGGGCGTGACCTTCGATGTCGCGGAGTGCTCGGCGGAGGAGCTGGCCTCGGCGGTGGAGTGCGTGCCGCACGCCTACGCGCCGGAGTGCCTGGCCGCCTGCGAGCTGGCGTTCCACTGCCGCGAGCGGGCGCGTGCGGCGGACGCGGTGGCGGCGCTCGGGCGTTCGGTACGGGGTGAGCTGGGCGGCCTGACGACGATCGGCGACGTCCTGGCGGCGGCGCGCGGCGAGGCGGGCGACCCGGACGACCCGGCGGTGGCGGCCCTGCGCCGGGCCCGGGCGCTGCGCGCGGAAGCGCTGGCGGCGGCTCCGGCCCGTATCCCGGCGGAGGTCGTCGCATGCCCCTGCTGACCGGCCTCAGGGCCTGTGCGGCGGATCATGGCCGGGTCCGCGACGCCTGGCACGTCCCCGCCGAGGAGGCACCCGCATGTCGCTGATCGGCACCCTGGCCCGGATGGAGGCCGTCGAGGCGGGCCGGGCCCAGCCGCTGGCCACCGTACGGCACCGGCATCTGTCCGCACGGCCGCTCGTCCTCGTACCGCTGACGACCTCCGGTGAGGCCGGGGCGCCGCTCGGGGCGCTGGTGGGCACCGACCCGGAGGAGCCGCGGCTGCTCGTCGTACCGCAGCCGCGCGACCGGGATCTGCGGTTCGCGTTCCTCGCCGAGCTGGCCGACGCGATCCTGCCGTACGTCGACACGTACGCCGGCGTCGTCGAGGCGGCCGAGCGCAACGAGACCGACCCGGAGACCGGAAAGAAGGTCAAGGTCGAGGTCGAACTGTGCGCGGACGCCCCGCAGTTGGTGGTGCCGAGCCGGGCCGGCATCGAGTACGTACGCCTCCTCGGGCGCTCGACCCGCTTCCGGCGCACGGCCGAGCAGGACCCGGAGACGCCGTTCCCGGCGCCGCCGCGGGTGCCGCTGCTCGGGCGCTGGCTGACCCACTTCGGCGAGCGGGCCCGGGTGCCGGGCTCCTCGCTGCTCGTCGCGGCGACCGATCTGCTCAACCGGCACTGGGCGACCGGCCAGTCCTCCCTGGAGGACCAGCACCTGGGCGCGCTGCTCGCCTGGATCGACCCGTACGACGGAGAGCCGGGCGCGAAGGCGGCGCTCCGCGCCGAGCTGGGCCGGGACGCGCAGGGGCAGCTGCTCTGCCCGCCGGCCGGTCCGGCCACCGACCCGGCCTTCGACAACAAGCTGCTCGCGCCCGCGATCGAGCGCTACGACCGGGCCCGGCAGGCGCTCGGCGCGGCCGAGGACGGCGGGGCGGCCGAGGACGGACTCGCCGAACTCACCCGCGCCGAGCGGGAGATCCGCCGCCTCGTCGCCACGCAGCTCAAGCCCACCTGGGACGCGGTGTGGCAGGCGCTCGGCCTGCTGCGCGAGCTCCCGGAGGGGGCCAGGGTCCCCGACCGCTGGACCCGCGACCGCTGGTCGTTCACCGGCCAGCGGGACCGGATCGCGGCGGGCGAGCCGCCGCAGCCGCGCCGGGACGACGCCGTGACGGCGGCCTCGAAGCTGGCGGCGCGCGAACAGGCGCAGGGCCAGCTGGAGGCGCAGGAGGCCCTCGACGACCCGCTGGTGATGGCGGGCCGGCGGCTCGCGGGCGAGGCGTTCGTCGCCGAGGTCATGGAGGTCACGATGGCCTGGACGGAGTCGAAGCGCCCGGCCCCGCGCCCGCTGCTCACCCTGCGCACCGACGACCGGCCGCACCTGGGCGAGGGCGTGAAGGTGTACCGCTCGCTCGACGGCAAGCCGCAGTCGGCGGAGTTCGTCCGCCACGAGCCCGACGGCGCGCTGGTGCTGCGGCTCCTGGACAAGATGGGCCGGGGAAAGGATCCGGCGGAGGGCACGGTGCCGGAGAAGGGCGAGCGGATCGCGTGGACGCTGTTCGAGCACGACCAGCGGATGGGCCCGAAGCTGCCCGACCCGGAGGAGACCCCGTGGACGCACGGCGGCCCGCCGCGTACAGACGCCGCCGAACTCCCTGACGCCGTAACGCCGGAGGACATCCTGTGAGCCCCGAGTCCCTGCCCTTCGACTCCCCGCCCTTCGACCCCTCCGCGGAAGCCGCCCGGGCCACGGCCGGCATCCTGGCCGACACGCTGCACGGCACCGCCCGCGGTGTGGTCGTGGACTCCCCGCCGGGCGCCGGCAAGTCGACGCTCGTGGTGCGGGCGGCGCTCGAACTGGCCGAGGCGGGGCGCCCGTTGATGATCGTGGCGCAGACCAACGCGCAGGTCGACGACCTCGTCCTGCGGATCGCGGAGAAGCAGCCGGAGCTCGCGGTCGGCCGGCTGCACTCCAATGACGCGGACCCGTACGACAAGGCCCTGAACGACCTGGAGCAGGTGCGGAAGTCGGCGAAGGCCGGCGACCTCGCCGGCCTCCCGGTGGTGATCTCCACCGCCGCGAAGTGGGCGCACGTGCAGAACGTGGAGCCCTGGGCGCACGCCATCGTGGACGAGGCGTACCAGATGCGCTCGGACGCGCTGCTCGCCGTGGCGGGCCTGTTCGAGCGGGCCCTCTTCGTGGGCGACCCGGGGCAGCTCGACCCGTTCTCGGTGGTGGGCGCGGACCAGTGGGCGGGCCTTTCGTACGACCCGTCCGCATCGGCCGTCTCCACGCTCCTGGCCCACAACCCGGAGCTCCCGCAGCACCGCCTCCCGGTGTCCTGGCGCCTCCCCGCCTCGGCCGCGCCCCTGGTGTCGGACGCCTTCTACCCGTACACGCCGTTCCGCAGCGGCACGGACCACGGCGACCGGCGGCTGTCCTTCGGCGTGCCGTCGGACGGCTCGGGCCCGGACCGGGTCCTGGACGAGGCGGCGGAGTCGGGCTGGGGCCTGCTCGAACTCCCGGCCCGCCACACCCCGCGCACCGACCCGGAGGCGGTCCACGCGGCCGCCCTGGTCGTCCGCCGCCTCCTCGACCGCGGCGGCGCCTCGGTCAGCGAGCGCTCCCCCGACCCGGCCCCCCTCACCCCGGACCGCATCGCCGTCGGCACCGCCCACCGCGACCAGGCGGCGGCGATCCGCGCGGCCCTGACCGGGCTCGGCGTCACGGGCGTGACGGTGGACACGGCGAACCGCCTCCAGGGCCGCGAGTACGACGTCACGGTCGTCCTCCACCCCCTCTCCGGCCGCCCCGACGCCACCGCCTTCCACCTGGAGACCGGCCGCCTCTGCGTCCTCGCCTCCCGCCACCGCCACGCCTGCATCGTCGTCTGCCGCGCCGGCGTCACCGACCTCCTCGACGAACACCCCTCGACGGAACCGGTCCAGCTGGGCGTCACGGTGAAGTTCCCTGACGGCTGGGAGGCGAACCACGCGGTGCTGTCGCACCTGGCGGAACACCGGGTGAGCTGGACGCCGTGAGCGGCGGGCTTCGGCCCTCTTGCCAGGCGCGGGAGAATGGGAAGTGGCGGCCCGGGTGTCCGGGCCGTGTGCGTGCGAGGAGGAGAAGGACGATGGCGGAATCCGCGGAGCGGAGCGGGCAGCGGCGGGTCCGGCCTGCGCCGCTGATCTTCGAGCCGGCCGAGGCGACCGCCGACCCGGAGCACTTCTTCGACCTGGAGTCGATCGAGGACCCGCGGGAGCTGCTCGCCCGGGCGACGGAGCTGACCCTCGCCTTCCGGGCGGCGACGGACCGGGCGATCGAGTTCCAGGCGATCGCGGCGGCCCAGCTCACGGACCCGCGCCGGTTCGACCGCCTGACGCCGGCGGACGTCGCCGAGCGGGCGGCGTGGACGGAGGACTACGCCCGGAAGATGATCGAGTTCGGGCAGGGCCTGATCCGTACGGGCGGGCGCGAGATCGAGGACTGAGCAGCGGGGCCGGAGGCCCAGGGCCCGGGGACTGGGCCCGCGGCCTACCCCCGTCGCCCAGCACCGCGGCATATGCCGGGGCGCAAGATACTCCTCCGGACCCCGCCGTGTCCGGGTTTCCGGCAACCCGCGGAATCGGCTCCGTCACAGCCGGTAGATCTTCTCGTATGACGACGTGGCTGAGCGACGAGACGACGGTCCTGTACGACATCTGCCGGCATCAGCCCGCGCGGGTCACCGAGGACGGCGCCGCCTGGCTCGCCTCCGCCGTCTCCCGTCCGGTCGCCGCGCTCGCGGTCTGGGAGCAGCACCCCGCCTCCCCCGCGGTGCTCCCCTGCGGCACCGTCTTCGACGTCGTGAACGTCGAGCCGACCTTCGGGCGCCGGATGCTGGACCGGCTGTGGGCCGAGGGCCCGGGCAGCGGGCCGGTCGCGATGCACCGCGGCCGGATGCTGCTGTTCGCGGCCCCCGGCACCGCCCAGCGTCTGCCGTCGCTGCTCGACTGGGAGGAGTGGGGCCAGGAGGTGCCCCGGCCGCTCTGCCACGGCACCGGCGACGCGGTGACCATCCCGCCGCTCACCCCGCACGACTCCGCCGGCCCCCGCTGGCTGGTCGCCCCCGACACCCGCAAGCCCTGGCTCCCCGGCCCCGAGGTGCTGCTGTGGGCCTGCGTGCGGGCGGTCCGGGCGGTTAAGGCGGCCGACGTGCGGGTAGCGATTTTTGCTTCCCCGGATCCGGATGCTAATGTCTACGACGTCAGCAGGCGCCGCTAGCTCAGTTGGTTAGAGCAGCTGACTCTTAATCAGCGGGTCCGGGGTTCGAGTCCCTGGCGGCGCACCGACGGAAGAAGCCCCTCGCGGAAGCGGGGGGCTTCTTCGTGTTCCAGCACGGATCCCCTCAGCCGACGGGCTGCGGGCCCGTGATCCGTACCGTCCACACGCCCGCCCGGGTCCGTTCGGCCACCTCAAGGCGTACGCCCGTGTCCGGGACCGTGAAGGACTCGCCCTCGCCGAGCGGGGCGTCCGCGAGGGGCGGGTAGACCGAGCGCTCCCAGCAGGCGTCGGTGCGCGGGTGGGTGTCGACGACCTCCACGGGGCCGTCGCCGGACGCCGCCCGGTTGCGCACCCGGTAGACGAGGACGCCCTCGGTGCAGGTGTCGGCGTCGTTGCCGGTCGCCGAGCGGGCCTCGATCGCCAGGACGCTGTCCTCGCCCGTACGGACCACGGCGAGCCGGGTGCCGAGCGTGCCGCCGGCCACCGGGGCGGCGGCGACCGGCTCCAGGCCGATCACATGCGTGCCGGGGCCGCGCACGCAGGTCACCTGGGCGCGGTCGAGCCAGCCCAGCTTCCACTTGTGCCAGGCGAAGAGATCGGGCGCCAGGCCGAACTGGCTGCCCATGACGTCCCAGTCGCCCACATGGGTGTCCCAGTCGCCCTTGCCGTCGGTCGGCCGGTGGTAGAGGTCGGGCAGGTCGAAGACATGGCCGGTCTCGTGGGCGAGCACGTTGCGGTCCGGCGGGTGCCGCTCGAAGACCGTCACGACCCGCTTGAGCTCGGTGCCGTCGGCCTCCAGCGGGTGCTCCAGGTTGACCACCTTGGTGGCGTCGGAGTCCACGCCGGGAGCGTCCGGGTCGGCGACCAGATAGACGATGTCGTAGCGGGAGAAGTCGACCGAGGCGTCGGCCGCCCGGATCGCGTCGCGCAGATAGGCCGCGCGGTGCTCGGGGCTCCAGTCACGCCGTATCGCGTACGAGGAGGAGGCCCGCGGCATCTTCGCCCAGCCGGTCTGCGGGTGCACGCGCAGGTGGAACCGCCCGTACGAGGCGCGCTCGAAGAACTCGGCCGTGGCGGGGAAGTGGTCGGCGGTCAGCTCGGCGGGGGTGGTGAGCGGCGGGGAGTCCGGGAAGGAGAGGAAGATCATGACCGCGTCGAGGGCGCGGGTGGGCCGCGGATAGGCCCGGTTCCAGGTGTCGAGGCCGAGGGAGTGGTGCGCGGCGGTACGGGGCAGGGCGCACGGGCCCGCGGAGGGCGCGGCGACGGCCGGGCCCGCCACCAGGCCGGTCGCGGCGAGCGCCGCGAGGGAGGTGAACGCCGCGGCCCCGGCCCGCAGCCGCGACCGCCGCGGCCCGCCGGGCGTTCCGCCACCGGGCACCCCGGCGGGGCCGGAGCCGGACGGCCCACCGGGCCCGCCGCCAGGAACCCCACCGGCGCCGGAGCCGGGCGACTCCCCGGGCCCGCCGCCAGGAACCCCACCGGGGCCGTGGCCGGACGGCCCACCAGAGCCGGCGCCGGACGGCCCACCGGGGCCGGAGCCGAACGGCTCACCGGGCCCGCCGCCAGGAACCCCACCGGGGCCGGAGCCGGACGGCCCGCCAGAGCCGGCGCCGGACGGCCCACCGGCCTCCGAGCCGGGCGACTCCCCGGGCCCGCCGCCAGGCACGCCGCCGGCCGCCCCACCAGGGCCGGGACCGGGATCCGCGCCGGGACCAACGCCGCGCGCCCCGTCCGGCGGGCCGCCGGACACCCCGTCGGGCACTCCCCCGGGTACTCGCCCGGGTGGCTGCTGACCCCTCACGTGGACCTCCGGCTGCGGAAAGCTGACACCTCAACCACCTTGTGGTGATTTGAGATGTTTCGCACCTTTCGGCTGCCCCGGTCGGGTGAGCGCGACCCGCCGGGTCGACACGACACGGGCGCTCGGCAGCTCACGGAAAGTCACATTCGGTCAGGCCCTCGACGACCCGTGTCACACCCGCGCAGAAACGATCGGCCAGTCCTCCGGGTGGGGAGCCTCACAGTCCGCCCGGGCCCCGAGGGCCGTCCAGAAGCTGGAACGGCGCCCCGGCCAGCCTCTATGATCGGCACAATTTCCCTGGGCCGACCATTCCGACCACATCTGTACGGGAGCGAGCGGTGAGCGGATCCCCCGAAGTACCGGTGCACCCGTCGGCGGAACCGGCGATCACAGAGTGTCACTCACCCGCACCCGATCCGGGCGACGGTACGGAATTCCACGAGCACCGCGACCTCGGCGACCCCGGCGCCCTCCGCGACCTCCGCGACTGCCGGGCCGCCTTCCGCGCCGCCCGGCTCGCCATGGCCGTGGTCGACCGCGACGGCGTCGTGGTCACCGCCAACGACGCGCTCGGCACCCTGCTCGGCACCGAGGCCGGCGCGCTGCGGCAGCAGGCCGCCGCCGACCTGGTCGACCTCGCCGCCGACAACCGCACCTGGCACGCCTACCGCGAGGTGCTGCGCGGCCGGCGCTCCCGCTTCCGCTGCACCCGTCGCCTCAAGCACCCCGACGGGCACTCCCTGTGGGCCGAGGTCACGGTCGCGCCCATGCCGGACAGCACCGGCATGCTGCTCTCGGTCGCGGACATCAGCGACCGGCGCGAACTCCAGGCCCGGCTGCGCCATCTCCAGATGCACGACCCGGTCACCCGGCTGCCCAACCGCGCCCTGTTCTTCGAACGGCTCACCGCCGCCCTGGAGGGCGCCGTCGCCGAGGGCCCGGCGGCCGACGAGGACCCCCGGGACCACACGTACCAGTCCTATGAGTCGTACGGGCAGGGCAGAACAGGGCGGATCGGGATCTGCTACCTGGACCTGGACGGGTTCAAGGCGGTCAACGACACCCTCGGGCACCGGGTCGGCGACCGGCTGCTCGCCGCCGTCGCGGGCCGGCTGACCGCGTGCGCCGACGGCTACGGCTACACCCGCAGCGGCGGGCATCTGGTCGCACGCCTCGGCGGCGACGAGTTCGCGATCCTGGTCGAGGACTCCACCGGCACCGAGCAGGTGGCCGACCTCGCCCAGTCGGTGCTCGCCGCGCTCCAGGAGCCCTTCGACCTGTCCGGGCAGCGGCTCTCCGTCTCAGCCTCCATCGGTGTGGTCGAGCGGCGCGCGCACGGCTCGACCGCGACGCAGCTGATGCAGGCCGCCGACACCACGCTGTACTGGGCCAAGGCCGACGGCAAGGCCCGCTGGACGCTCTTCGACCCCGAGCGCAACGCGCACCGGATGACGAGGCAGGCGCTCAGCTCCACCCTCCGGCCGGCCGTGGAGCGCGGCGAGTTCGTGCTCGAGTACCAGCCGCTCGTGGACCTGGCCGACGGGGCGGTGCGCGGGGTGGAGGCGCTGGTGCGCTGGGACCACCCGCAGTTCGGGCTGCTGACGCCGAATCGGTTCGTCGGGATCGCCGAGGAGGACGGCTCGATCGTCGAGCTCGGCCGGTGGGTGCTGCACACCGCCTGCCGCCAGGCCCGGCAGTGGCAGAAGGACCACCCGGGCGACCGGCCGCTCTTCGTCAGCGTCAATGTGGCAGTGCGTCAGGTCTGGGACTCCGACCTGGTCGCCGATGTCGCCGGCATCCTCGCCGAGACCGGGCTCGCCCCGTACCTGCTCCAGCTGGAGCTGACCGAGTCCGCGGTGATGGGCTCGGCGGGCCGCCCGCTCCAGGCGCTGCAGGCGCTGAGCGACATGGGCGTGCGGATCGCCATCGACGACTTCGGCACCGGCTACTCGAACCTCGCCTATCTCAGCCGGCTGCCGGTCTCCGTCCTGAAGCTGGACGGATCGTTCGTGCGCGGCTTCCAGGACGAGGCGCACGCCAACCCGGCCGACGAGCTGATCGTCGAGGCGCTGGTGGGACTCTCGCACCGGCTCGGGCTCACGGTCACCGCCGAGTGCGTGGAGACCGCGGGCCAGGCCGCCCGGCTGCGCCGGATCGGCTGCGACACCGGCCAGGGCTGGCTGTACTCGCGGCCGGTGGCGCCGGACCGCATCGCCGAACTGATCGGGGTCGCACCCCTGCCCGTACAGCCGCAGCCGGCGTAGCCCGTACGTACGGGAGACAGCGGGCATGGAACTGCCCCCGGCCGGAGGGACATTCCGGGCGGGGGCAGCGGTTCATGAAGGGGTCACACGGGGGGTGACCGAGGTGGCCGGGGTGACCAGAGGGACTAGCAGGCGCCGAGGTCCTGCCAGACGCCCCACTCGCCGGTCGTGCCCGGCTCCTCGTTCTGCGTCCACCACTTGGCCTTCCAGTTGTGGCCCTTGTGGGAGACCGTGTCGCCACCGACGTAGACCTGGCCGGCCACGTACGCCGGGGCGGTGCAGCCGGTCGGCGGGGTCGTGGTCTGCGTCGGGGTCGGGGTCGGGCTGGTGGTGGTCGCCGTCGGGGTGGGGGTCGGGGTCGCCGTCGTCTGGGTCGGGGTCGGGGTCGGCGTCGGGTCCGTCGGGGTCGAGCCGACCGCGGTCACGATCTGGTTGAAGAGCGTGGCGTTGGCGTCCAGGCCGAGCAGCGAGTACATCATCGCGCCGGCGAGACCGCGCTGGTGGGCGTAGTCCGCGCGGGCCTGGATGGTGCGCTGGTCGAGACCGGTGAAGAACTCGCCGTCCTTGTAGAAGTAGGCGGACTTGGCCTGGTCGTCCCAGAAGGTGGCCGACGGGTTGTCGACGATGCCGCCGAGCTCCTTGTAGTACGCGATGCCGGCCGCCTGGCTCAGCGGGCGGGCGTTGGAGCCGCCGGTGGCGGTCTGCGCGAGGCCGTTGGTGGTGCCGGCCGGCACGCCCTTCCAGCCGCGGTAGTAGAACTCGTAGCCGAGGGTCAGCTTGTTGGCGGGGAAGCCGCCCGCGATGCCGTAGGCGGGCTTGCCGTCGAGCCAGGAGTCGATGGCGTTGTCGATCGAGTACTTCTCGGTGCCCGGCTTGATGACGTCGGTCGGGTCGTTCGCGCCGGAGTAGAGCGGGGACTGGTGGTACGTCGGCCCGTCGCCGTCCCAGGCGCCGTGCATGTCGTACGTCATGATGTTGGCGTAGTCGAGGTACGCGCCGATCTTGTCCGTCTCGATGTTCGCGATCTTGTCCTGGCCGGCCGGCAGGGCGGCGGTCAGGAGGTACTTCTTGCCGCCGTGGGCGGCGCCGTACTCGTCGAGCTGCTTGCGGAACTCGGCCAGGAGCAGCGTGAAGTTCTGCTTGTCCTCGGGGGCGTAGTGGTTGCCGAGGTGCCCGTCGGGCGAGCCCGGGTACTCCCAGTCGATGTCGATGCCGTCGAAGATGCCGGCGGCGGTGCCGGGGCCGCCGTAGCCGCCCTCGACCGGCAGGTCGCCCTGGATGTACTGCTTGATGCAGGAGGAGACGAGCTTCTTGCGGCTCGCGTCGGTCTTGGCCGCGTCCGAGAAGTACTTGGAGTAGGTCCAGCCGCCGATCGATATGTTGATCTTCAGGTTGGGGTGCTTCGCCTTCAGTTCCTTGAACTGGTTGAAGACGCCCACGATCGGCTGGTCCCACTTGTCGGCCACGCCGTCGACGCTGTCCGCGGCCGAGAAGGACTTCTGGTAGTCGGCGTACGAGTCGCCCGCGCCGTCACCGGCGCTGGGGTTGGCGTCGTCGCCGGCCGCCTTGTTGGCCTCGAAGCAGGTCAGGTCGGTCGGGTGGATGTTCCCGAACGAGTAGTTGATGACGTCCAGCTTGGCCGCGATCCCCCGCTCGTCGAGCTGCTTGGGGTAGAAGGCGTTCCCGTACACGCTCCACTGGTCGTAGTACGCGATCTTGACGCCGCCGGTGGACGCGGCCGTGGTGGCGGCGGAGGCGGAGCCGAGGCTGGCGGTGGCGGCGAGCGCTCCGCCGGCGAGGGCCGAGGTGAGCAGGGCGGCGATCAACGGCTTGCGGGGACTGCGGCGACTGCGGGGGTTGCGGGGGTGCACGTGCGGCCTCCGGGAGGGGTGGCGGTACGGAAGTTGGAGCAGTGATATCCGCCGCGTGAACGGTGCGTCAATGGTCTGAACCAGATTGAGGACTAGACCAATTGACGGAAGAAAGCCCTTGTCAGAGACGTGCAGCACAAAAGCCAACCGCCCGCCACCATGTGTGACGAGCGGTTTAAGGTTCACTTAGGAGTCGCGGAGTGGTTCGTTCGAAGGTGAACCAACGGCCCGGGAAATTCCGCTTAGCCGAGCACCGGCAGGACCTCCGGCAGTCCGTACGCGTCGGCGATCAGCTCGTAGCTCCGCAGCCGCGCCTCCCCGCCGTGCGCGTTGGCCGTGAGCATCAGTTCATGGGCGCCGGTGCGCTTCTGGAGGGCTTCGAGCCCGTCCCGTACCTCGTCGGGCGTGCCGTACACGATGTTTCCCAGCCAGTCGTCGACGAACTCGCGCTCCGCGGGGCTGAATGCGTACGCCTCCGCCTGCTCCGGTGTCGGTACGAGCCCGGGCCGGCCGGTGCGCAGCCGCAGCATCGACAGGGCGCCGGTCAGCACCTGGCGGTGTGCCTCCTTCGCCTCGTCGGCGGCGAGCGCGGCGACGCCGATCAGCGTGTACGGCTCGTCGAGGACGGCGGAGGGGCGGAAGGACTCCCGGTAGAGGTCGAGCGCCGGGACGGTGTTGCGCGCCGAGAAGTGGTGGGCGAAGGCGAAGGGCAGGCCGAGCAGGCCGGCGAGGCGCGCGCTGAAGCCGGAGGAGCCGAGCAGCCAGATCGGGGGGCGGCCCTTCGGGCCCTGCACCGGGCCGGGGACGGCGTGGATCCGGGCGTACGGGTGCCCGTCGGGGAAGGAGTCGTCCAGGAAACGGGTCAGCTCGGACAGCTGCTCCGGGAAGTCGTCCGCGCCCTCGCCCAAGGTCTGGGTCCGGCGCAGGGCGGCAGCCGTGGCGCCGTCCGTGCCGGGCGCGCGGCCGAGCCCGAGGTCGATCCGGCCCGGGGCGAGCGCCTCCAGGGTGCCGAACTGCTCGGCGATCACCAGCGGGGCGTGGTTCGGCAGCATCACACCGCCGGAGCCGAGCCGGATGCGGCGGGTGTGGGCGGCGAGGTGGGCGAGGATCACGGCCGGCGAGGAGGAGGCGACACCGGGCATGGAGTGGTGCTCGGCCACCCAGTGCCGGTGGTAGCCGCGCCGCTCGGCGAGCCGGCTGATCTCGACACTGGTCGCGAGCGCCTGGCTCGCGGTGCGCCCCTCGCCGACCGTGACCAGGTCCAGTACGGACAGCGGTACGGGCGCGGTGCCGCGCGCCTCTCCTCGAATCGCGTCTCGAATCGCGTCGCTCACCGTGGGCGGCCTTCCTGCGCAGTGACGTCGGTATGGAGACCCCTAACAGGAGGAGGTCTCCGGTTATTCCGCCGGGACAGGGGGCGGGGGTACCGGCGGGTGGCCGACGGGGACACCGACAGGGACACCGACAGGGATGACGGGGGCACCGACAGGGATATCGGCGGGCATACGGGTGGGGGTACCCACAAATCTACGGCCGGAGGTGGGACCGGGGGTGCGAACGGGGCTCGGGAGGTCGGCGCGCGAAAAAATCTTCACGTCCGGAGGGGCCCCGAACGCCTGCGCGAGCGGGCCCGCGCACGGCCCTGACCTCAGCCTCTATCCGAGGGCTGTGACAGTGACATATGCCAGGGTGGTGAGGCCCAGTACAGGGGCCCTGTGCGCCACATCATTCTCGCCAACAGCCGCCCCGTTGCGGGCGCTTGGCGGCTATCGTGGTACGGAAGCTTGCGGTCACAACCTGGTAGGGGGAAACCGTGGCGCTGAAGCCCGAGCCCACCGCGCCGTTCCACTCGGTGCAATACGCCTTGCGCGTGCTTGAGACGGTCTCACGGCACGGCGGCGGCGTGACGGACGTGCAGATCGCACGGGAGACCGGTCTGCCCGTCGCCCATCTGTCGTCCCTGCTTCTGATGCTCCGGCGTGAAGGCTACGTGGAGCAGGTCGCCGACGGCGCCTACGTCATCGGTGACTCCCTGGTCCTCCTCGGCTCCGGTCTGACCCGCCGCGAAGCCCTGGAGCGCAAACTCCAGGAGACCCTGACCGAACTGCGCGACTCGGTCGGTGCCGCCGTCTACATCAGCCGCTACATCGACGGCGAGGTGAAGATCACCCAGTTCGCCGACGGCCCGCGCACCCCGAAGGTCAACGAGTGGGTGGACTTCCGCTCGGCCGCCCACGCGAGCGCGGTCGGCAAGTGCCTGCTCACCCAGCTCGACCAGAACGGGCGCCGCGACCACCTCTCCCGCCACAAGATCGCCCGGCTGACCTCCCGGACGATCACCAACGAGCGCGTGCTGTTCTCCCGGCTGGACAGCCAGCCGCCGACGGTCCCGATGCTCGACCTCCAGGAGTACGCGGTGGGCACGGTCTGCGCGGCGGTGCCGCTGACGGCGGGCTCGACCGTGGGCTGCCTGGCCCTGTCGCTGCCGATCGAGCACGCGCACCGGCTGCGCGCGGCGGCCGACACCCTCAACCGGCGGGCGGCTCCGGTGGTGCTCTCGCTGGCGATCTAGGTGATCCGGAGGGCGGCCAGGAGAGCGGCCGGGAGGGTGATCACGAGGGTGGTCACGAGCACCCCTCCGGACCAGGTAGTATTTTCTCTGTCAGCAGGCGCCGCTAGCTCAGTTGGTTAGAGCAGCTGACTCTTAATCAGCGGGTCCGGGGTTCGAGTCCCTGGCGGCGCACAGACAGGAAGGCCCCTCGCGAGAGCGAGGGGCCTTCTGCTTTGCGTGGATGTGTCTCGCCCGGCGGTGCCGGAAGGGGGGCGTCAGAACTGGACGTCCGAGCACGCGTAGAACGCGTTCCCGGTGTCCGCGATCGTCCAGACCGCCAGGATCAGATGCCGGCCGGTCTTGCCCGCCGGGAGGGTCCCGGAGTGCGAGAGGGTCGACGGCGGCTGCTGGTTGTTGTAGGGGACGACCAGGAAGGGCTGGCTGTCGAGGTCGGACCGGGTCAGGACCTTGTTCCCGGTCCAGCCGTTCTTGGTGATGTAGTAGCGGAAGTCCGTGGTCGCGTGCCGCGCCGTGAACTGCCAGCGGAAGCTGTAGCTCTGCCCGGCGGTGACCTTGGTGGTGGGCCAGGCGCCGCTGCGCGGGTTGTCGAGCTGCGCGAAGCGGGAGTTCCCGCCCGCGCAGATCGTCCCGTCCGCGGGCCCGCCGGACGGGAAGCCCTTGGGCCCCTCGACCGACTGCGGCTCCCACTGGATGTCGCCGCAGTTGGTGACGGTGCGGTTGGCGCAGAGCTTCTGGCGGCTGATCGGCGAGTCGGTGTAGCCGTGGCTGCTCGCGCTGGTGGTGGCGAAGAGGGAGGCGGCGGCGACGCCGAGCGCCACGGCCGCCACCCCTGTCTTTTTGCGCATGCTGTCGCTCCAGGAGAACGTGGGGGGTGTTCTGTGGGCTGTGCTGCACGCGTGCGGTGTTGCTGTCGAGTGTCCGGTTCAGGTCTAGACCAAGTCCCAAGGTAGGGACGAAACTTGAACATGTCCATACCAACGGCGGTGCCGGCGGTACGGGCTCAGGCGCCCTCCCCCGGGGCGGTACGGCCGGTGTAGAACGCCACGGTCAGGTCCTTCACCAGCGCCTTCTTCTCGTAGTCGTCGAGCTCCACCAGACCACGGGAGGTCAGCCGGTGGACCACGTCGTCGACCGCGTCCACGACCGAGGTGAGCACACTGTCCCGGTGCTTCGCGTCGATCGCCGCGATCCGGCGGCGCTGCATCGCGGCGGCGACCTCGGGGGCGTACTCGATCCGCGTCGGCTGCGCCGAGAAGACGTCGATCCCCACCGGCGCGCACTCCGCCGACAGCATCCGGGTCAGCGCCTCGCCGACCGCCTCGGCGTCGCGCAGGGTCGGCGCGTCCTCGTGGAACGCGTCGGCCGGCAGCTGCGAGAGCACCCGGGCCATCGCCGCCTCGACCTGCTCGCGCAGATACTCCTCGTGCCCCTCGACCCCGAGGGCCGCGCGGACGGTGTCCCTGATCCGCCACACGACGAGAACGACGACGTCCAGCGCCGTGCCCTTCGCGTCCACCGCGGGCAGCGGCTCACTGCGCCAGTGCCGAAGCCGTACGTCCACCCGGCGGCGCAGCAGGAGCGGGCTCACCCAGAGCAGGCCGGTGCGGCGGACGGTGCCGCGGTACTCGCCGAAGAGCGTGAGCACGAGCGCGTAACCGACCCGACCGCGGCCGAGACCGCCCAGGAAGAACAGCGCGAAGACGACACCGAGGGCGAGGAGCGCCCACTGGCCGAGACGGATCCCCTCGTACGGGCGGGCCTCCGGCAGCCGCAGCATCCGCGCCGCCTCGCCGGGAACGGCCCCCGTCCACCACACGACCGCCGCGCACCCGACGAGCGCGATCACCCCGCCGACCACCCCGACCCACCCCGGCAGCACGGGCCCGGGCCGCTCGACGAGCTTCGGATCGGCGGTGGGCGCGGGACGGGATCCGGACCCGGTGCGCCCCGCGGGCCGGGCGGGCCCCGGAATCCCGCCCTTGTTCCTGCCGTTCGGCGTCGGCTTCACGCTCTTGTCTGCCTTGGGTACGGGCAGTGTCGCGGGCCCCCCGTCGTCGTCCGGCTCGTCCCGGAACAGCAGGTGCACCGGAATGCTCCCGGTGGTCTCGCCCGCGATGACGTTCCGGCGGCGGGTGGGGGTGGCGGTGGCGGTGTTCCGGTTGGCGCCGGCGATCCAGCCGAGGTCGACGGCATCGTCGGGCGCGGCGGTACCCCCCGAACCCGCGGCGGCCACCCCGGCACTGGTGGCCGGACCCGCCTGCGCCACGGCGGGGCGGTGCGCACCGGCCCCACCGGCCTGAACCGGCCCGGCGGCACCGGCGGGGGTGGGCGGGGCAGCACGGCCCGAACCGTTGCCCGACACGGCAGCCGACCCGTCGGTGGGCGGGGCGGCCGGTGCCGACCCGCCGGCACCCGCCAGGCCCGAACCATCGACCGGCGCGGCCGCGCGGGCCGGGTCGCTGGCCTGGCCCGTCTGCGGCGAAGCCGGACCGTAGCCGGTCAGTGGCGCGGACCCATCGCTGCCCGTGCCCGACGCGGCCACACCTCGGGAGGCCCCGCCATGCGCCGACCCGCCAGCCACAGTTGTGGCGCGCGTACGCTCGCCACCCGCCGGGGACGCTGACTGCGGGGCCGAACTCTGGCCGGCCGCAGACGGCGAACCGTCCCTGGACAGGGCGGCCGGTGCCGACCCGGCAGCACGGGCCGAGGCAGCCGACGGCGAAGCCGCACCGTGGGTGGGCGCGGCAGCGCGGCCCGTCGCGGGTGCCGGCGGCGAAGCCGAACCCTGGCCGGCCGCAGACGGGGAACCGTCCCTGGACAGGGCGGACTGTGCCGGCCCGGCACCACCGACCGGGGTGGTCGGCGGCGAAGCCGCACCGTTCCCGGGCACGGGGGCCACCCCGTCGGTACGCGGAACCGGCTGCGCCGACCCTGCGGCACCCGCCAGGCCCGAAGCATGGGCGGACGCGGAGGCCGACCCGGTGGCGCCCGCCGGAACCGGCCCACCGACCGGGGCAGACGTGGCCCCGTCACTGCCGACCGGAGCTGAACCGGCGGCCGAGCCCGTGCCCGACGCGGCCACACCGAGCGCCGATCCGCCGGCCACGGTCGTGGCGCGCGTCCCCGGGCGGGGTGCGGCCGTGGACGCGCCGCCGTCGGTGGAACGGGGACCAGCCGAAGCCTGGGCGGGCCCGTCGGCGTGGCCCGACGCGGAGGCCGACCCGGCAGCGCCCGCCGGAACCGGCCCACCGACCGGAGCCGAGTACGCCGCGGCGGCACCGCCGCCAGGCACCGAGCCCATCCCGCCAGCCGGCCCGGCGGGCTGACCCGTGCGGTAACCGGGCGGGGCGGGCTGCGCCCGTCCATCGGCCGGGGCCGACTGCGGCCCAGCGGCACCGCCGCCGGGTGCCGAGCCCATCCCCCCGGCCGACGCGGCGGGCTGCGCCCGCCCAGCGGCACCGCCGCCGGGCGCCGACGGCGTACCGGCAGCCGACAAGCTGGCCTCGCCCATGGCGCCCGCACCCGCCGGAGCCCCCGCGCCGCCGGGTGCCGAGCCCATCTCGCCGACCGGCGCGGCGGGCTGCCCGGCAGAGCCCGTACGCATCGCCCCGGCC
This sequence comes from Streptomyces sp. NPDC048623, assembly GCF_040650755.1. Lineage (NCBI taxonomy): Bacteria > Bacillati > Actinomycetota > Actinomycetes > Kitasatosporales > Streptomycetaceae > Streptomyces > Streptomyces sp. NPDC048623. Next base: position 111,035 of record NZ_JBEZHV010000009.1, on the reverse strand, counting down.
CCAGGGGCCGGCCCGGCCGCCGTGGTGGCCGACTGCGACGAGGGCGAGTCGGCAGGACCCGTACCCTCAGGCGTGCCCGTCCCAACCTCGCCCGGTGCACCGGCTCCTGACGTGGCGCCAGGGACGGACGCGCGGGCCAGGCCGGCGGGCGGGAGCCCCGGCACCGGCCCGCCGGCCTCGCCCGGCGGGCCGCCGGGGCGTAGGCGGCCGTCGGTGAGGCGGCGGGCCGTGCGGGCCGCGTCGCGGGTGGCGGCCGGGCCGTTGTCCGGTGGGGTCGGGGTCGGGGTCGATGCCGTCATTCGGTCCACCTCATGTTCTCGGGGTCATAGGAAGAGGCGCCGCCAGGTCTCCGGGCCCGGGTAGCCGTCGGCCGCCGCGCCGCTCCAGCCCTGGGCCCGCTGGAAGGCCTCGACGTTGCGGCGGTCCGCCTCCGTCCACCGCGGACCGGGGCCCGACAGGTAGTACTTGCCGTAGCCCCGCTTCACCAGTTGTTTGCCCAGCTTCTCCACATATGCGTTGGATTGGCCGAGACGGAAGTAGCCACGCCCGGGGAAGGCGTTCGCAGATGCGCTCGATCCGCTCGAACCACTCGAACCGCCGACGCCGCCAACCCCGCCGACGCCGCCGATGCTCTTGCCCTTGCCCGTCACGAGCAGCGCCCAGGTGTCCGGCCCCGGGATGCCGTCCGCCTCCGCGCCCTTCCACCCCTGGGCCTGCTGGAAGGCCTGGGTCGCCCGACGGTCCGCCTCGCCCCAGCGCGGGCCGGGGCCCACCGCGTAGAACTTCTGGCCGCCGCGCGCCACGAGCAGCCTGCCGAGCTGCGTCACGTACGCGTTGTTCGCGCCGGGCCCGAACTTCGCGGCCCCCGGGAACGGCGTCCCCGTCGTCGCGCCCGACCCCGCGCTCCCGCTGCCGCCGCTGATCACGCCCTTGTAGCGGTAGGCGACGTACTTGTCGGAGTTCTCCCAGTACGCGAGCGGCGTCGCCTGCTTCCGCGTGCGCGGCGGGGTCTGCTCGTACGCGATGTAGGAGGTGTGGGTGTAGTCGGTCCAGCCGCCGAAGATCGTCGCGTGCGAGCCGCGCGTCGGGTTGACCGGGTTGTGGAACAGCAGGATGTCGCCGGGCTGCAGGTCGGCCCGGGCGATGCGGTCGGCGAAGCGGTCGAGGCTGCCGGTCCACTCGTTGGACGGGAGGTTCCAGGCCATGGAGATGTAGCCGGAGCAGTCCTGGCGATAGCCGTCGCTCCAGTAGCGGTCCATGGAGTACGGAACGGCCGCCGCGACCCACGTCTTCGCGCGGTTGATGATCTCGGTCCGGGTGCTCTTCCGCAGGGTCGCGGCCGAGATCTGACTGCTCGTCGGGGCCGCGTACGGGGACGGCGCCGAGCCCGGTCCCGCCGCGCCGTGCAGCGGGCCGGGCCCGCCCTGCGGGGTGTCCACACCCTGCGAAACGTCCGCGACCGGGCCGGCGGCGACCGGGCCGGCAGCCACGGTGGCCACCTCGGCCGCGTCCGCCGCCCCGGCCGCGTCAGCCGCATCCCCCGCCGCGTCCGCCACCGCGCCCGTTCCCCCGCCGAGCACCGCTCCCGCCGCGGTCACCAGGACCAGGGCCCGGCGGGCGCCGTGCGCCGCCGGGTGGCCTCCGGCCCGTACCGGAAGTCCCCGTGCGAGGTCCCGCCGCCGCTGGGCACAGCCCGGGCAGCCGCAGTCCGCCGCTGGCTCGATTTCTTCGAAGACCGGCACGCTCATGCGTTCCCCTCCACACTCGTCAAGATCTTTTCGCGCTCTTGCACGGGCGCCATCGTCTCAACTGTCCGGACAAATCGCATTTTGACGGATCGAAGGCTCAATACGACCATCCGACAGGCCGGGCGGGACCGTAAATGGTCAAGAGCACGGTCAGAGGTCCTGTAGAGTTATCTCTGTCAGCAGGCGCCGCTAGCTCAGTTGGTTAGAGCAGCTGACTCTTAATCAGCGGGTCCGGGGTTCGAGTCCCTGGCGGCGCACGCGAAAGACTGAGGCCCTTCACCGGATGGTGAAGGGCCTCAGTCGTCTTCCCGTTTCCTCTACAGTGGGCGGATCCCGACCTCCCGCAGCGGCTCCGGGCTCCTCCCGCGGCCCGTGAGCCCGCGGTCGAGGACCGGACCGGCCGGCGGCCGGCGCTTCCCGCCCCGCCGGCCGGCCCCCGGTCTACTCCCGGGACTGGGTACGGGACTGGGTACGGGACTCCGTCGCGGACTCCTTCGCGCCGGTCAGATATGCCGACACCACCACGTTCGCCGTGTACGCCCCGGCCGCCCGGTCGAAGCTCCCGCCGCAGGTGATCAGGCGCAGCTCGGAGCGGCCCGCCCGGTGCGGTCCGTACGCCGCGCGCGCGTCGAAGCCGTCCCTGGGCAGCACCCGTACATCGTCGATCGTGAATTCCGCGACGCTTCCGTCCGAACGGGTGACGGCCACCGTGGCGCCCGGGCGCGCCGCGCTCAGGCCGTAGAAGACGGCGGGGCGGGTCTCGGTGTCGACGTGGCCCACCAGGAGGGCGGCGCCGGGGGCGCCGGGGCGGGTGCCGGAGCCGTACCAGCCGACGGTCTGCGGCGTCTCGAACGGCGGCGGCTCGATCGCGCCGTCCCCGTCCAGGCCGCGGGCGACGACCGGGGCGGAGATCCCGACCGAGGGGACCTCCACGCGGCGCGGCTCGGCCGGGTCGAGCGGGGCGTGCGCCGGGGGCAGCGGGACGCCGGGCGGGCGGCCGACCGCGGCGATGTCGCCGGTGGTGGGCCCGGAGCCGTACGCCGGGCCCTCGGCCGCGTCCCTCCCCCAGGCCCACAGGCCGAGCAGCAGCACGGCCCAGGCGGTGCCGGTCAGCGCGCGCCCGGAGGACACCCGGCCGCTCCCGGTCAGTCCGTGCCCTGGCCCGCGCCGCCGCGCCGGCGGGCGCTGCGGACGGCGACGGCGATGGCGGCGACGGCCGCCATGCCGAGGCCGAGGAGGGTGTACGGGGTGCCGAGGCCGGCCTCGCCCGCGGTCTGCGCGACGCCGGGGGCCGCGGGCGCGGCGAAGGCGGCCGTACCGCCGCCGCCCGCGCGGACCGGGGCGATCGGGGACGCGTGGTGCGTGGGCCGGTGGGTCGGCTCCTGGTGGCGGCGGACCTGGACGGTGCCGACGTCGGGGTGGTCGTGGCCGTCGCAGGTCACGGTGACCTTGTACGTACCGTCCTCGAGTCCCGGCTTCAGGCTGGTGTCGCCGAACAGCGGGTTCTTACCGCCGTCCCGACCGGTCAGCTCGGCGTCGGCGGCGAAGGCCCGGGACCTGGCCGCGCCGGTGGTGCCCTTGCATCCCGTGACGCGCACGTCGACGTCGGCGCCGGGCGCGGCGGTGGCCGGGGTGACGGTGGCCCGCACGCCGTCGTGGGCGAGCGCGGTGCCCGCGACGGGCGGCGCGAGCACCAGAGCCACGGCCGCCCCGGCGGCACGGAGAGCGATGGGACCTGAACGCATGGTGACCTCCTGATACTGGCAGCGTCACCCGGTTCGGCCCCGTTCGCATCCGCAGGGACCCCACCAGGGGGTTTGTGCGATCAGATCCGCTCGACCAGGTCCGCGATCGACTTCACGACCTTCGACGGGCGGAACGGGAAGCGGTCGATCTCCGCCTCCGTCGTCAGACCGGTCAGCACCAGGAAGGTCTGCATGCCCGCCTCCAGACCGGCCAGGATGTCGGTGTCCATCCGGTCGCCGATCATCGCGCTGGTCTCGGAGTGCGCGCCGATGGCGTTGAGGCCGGTGCGCATCATCAGCGGGTTGGGCTTGCCCGCGAAGTACGGCTCCTTGCCCGTCGCCTTGGTGATCAGCGCGGCGACCGAGCCGGTGGCGGGCAGCGGGCCTTCGAGGGACGGGCCGGTCTCGTCCGGGTTCGTGCAGATGAAACGGGCGCCGGCGTTGATCAGGCGGACCGCCTTGGTCATGGCCTCGAAGGAGTACGTACGGGTCTCGCCGAGCACCACGTAGTCCGGGTCGTGGTCGGTGAGCACGTAACCGATGTCGTGCAGCGCGGTGGTGAGGCCGGCCTCGCCGATGACGTACGCGGTGCCGCCGGGGCGCTGGTCGTCGAGGAACTTGGCGGTGGCGAGCGCCGAGGTCCAGATGTTCTCGACGGGGACTTCGAGACCCATGCGCGCGAGGCGGGCGTGCAGATCGCGGGCGGTGTAGATGGAGTTGTTGGTGAGGACGAGGAAGGGCTTCCCGGTGTCGCGCAGCTTCGTGATGAACGCGTCGGCTCCGGGGATCGGCACGCCCTCGTGGATGAGGACGCCGTCCATGTCGGTGAGCCAGGATTCGATCGGCTTGCGCTCTGCCATGGGTGCGGGACTCCTGCCGTACAGACCTGCGATGTACTGGGGGCGACGCGACGACGCTGTGGCGACGCCCCCAGCCTAGGTCAGGAAGTGCGGATACTGACCCCGTCGATCACCCAGTACCAGTTGTTGGATCCCGTGTAGCGGAAGCGGAAGCTGACGTTCGCCGCCCCTGCGGGGACCGGGACCGTGAGCGACTGGGGCTGGGAGAGGACGTCGGCGGTGTAGGACTTCACGACGGTCGGGGTGCCGCCGTTGAAGCTCGCGAGGATCTGGGCGCTCTGAGCGCCCTCCTGGCGGTAGAGGGTCGTGAAGTCGAGGGTGACGCGGCTCGCGCCGGTGACCGCGTACGCCGGGGAGACCAGGGTGGAGTCGTACGTCCCCGAGAACGCCTTGTCCGCCCACTCGTCGGAGTCGGCGACGGCGAACACGCCCCGGGCGCGCACGTTCAGCTCGCGCCACTGGTCGCGCTGGGTCCGGGACCAGAACTCGTCGGTCGCGAAGGACCAGCCGCGCCATTCGGTCATGCCGCCGGTGCCCATGGCGTTGTTGATGACGGACCAGCCGCTGGGCGCGGTGTGGGTGAAGCCGAGGACGCCGGTGGGGATGCCGGTCTCGTCGACGCGGCCGGCGAGGGCGGACTGGAGGGTGTCGAAGGGGTCGGTGGTGCGCTCCTGGACGGGCTTGCCGTCGAGGCCCCAGGCCGGGTCGGGCGTGATGCCGAGCTGGTGGAAGACGGTGGCGGCGACGTCGACGAGCCGGGTGTCGAGCGGGCGGGCGCCGGCCGCGATGCCGGGGCCCTGGGCGAGGACGAAGGTGCGGCGCTCCTCGATGCTGGAGCCGCCGTGGCCGCCGGCGTCGGTGTGGCCGTGGTCGGTGGCGACGATGACGGTCCAGCGCTCGGTGGCGTACGCCGGGCGGGCCTTGATCGCGGCGAGGAGGCGGCCGAGGTAGGCGTCCTGGACGTCGATGGCGTCGAGGTACTTCTGGCTCGCCGCGCCGTAGGCATGGCCGATCTCGTCGGTCTCGCCGAAGTAGACGAAGACGACGTCGGGGTTCTGGTTGCGGAGGATGTCCTCGGTCGCGTCGGTGATCAGCGCGTCGTTGACCGCGTAGTTGTTGGCGTAGACGAGCTTGGCGTCGGCGCCCGGGGTGACCGTGCCGTAGGTGTCGAGCTCGGGCCAGTCGACGGCGGCGAAGAGGGAGAGGTCCGGGCGCAGCTGGTTGAGGCGGGCGAGGAAGCCGGGGTAGGTGCCGTAGGCACGGCCGGTGAAGGTGTTGTCCTTCACGCCGTGCTTGTCGGGCCACACGCCGGTGGAGATGGTGGACCAGCCGGGGCCGGAGAGGGTGCCGGCCATGGGGTTGGCGTAGAGCAGGGAGCGGCCGTACGTGCCGTTCGCCATCAGCGACTTGAGGTTCGGGGCCTTGGCGGCGTCGATGCGGTCGTGGCGCAGGCCGTCCATGCCGACAACGAGCACCTTGTCCGTGCTGGTGCCGTCGGGGAGTACGGGAGTGGTCGCGGCCTGGGCCGCGGGGGCGGTCGCGAGGTCCGCGGCCAGGCCGGTGGCGGCGACGGCCGCGGTGGCGCCGGCGGCGGCGAGGACGGTGCGGCGGGATATGCCGGTGAGCGGCATGTTCGGTTCCTCCGAGGGGGTGGGCGCGCCACAACGCCCCTGATTTCTCAGGGGCGTTGAGCGCATGCGAAGTTTGGTCCGTACCCGTTATCTTTCCGCTACATTTCGCGGCGGGAAGAGGCTCGTGCGGTGAACTCTCAGCTGCCGGTCGCGGACTTCCACGCGTCCACGTACGCCGTCAGGTTCTTGTCGATGTCGTTCCAGTCCGGCTCGAAGACCTCGACGCCGTCCATCAGCTTCGCCAGCTCGATCGCGTTGGCGTCGGTGGCCTTGACGTCCTTGCGGACGCTGAAGCCGCCGCCGACCGAGCTGACCTCGCGCTGGGCCTGCTCGCTCAGCATGAAGTCGAGCAGCTTCTTCCCGTTCTCGGTGTGCGGGGCCTTGTTCACCAGGCCGGCGGCGTACGGCAGGGCGAACGTGGTGGGCTTGCCGCCCTCCTTCGCCGGGAACCAGATGCCGAGGTTCGGCATGGACTTCGACTGCGCGAAGTTCATCTGCACATCGCCGTTGGCGACCAGGATCTCGCCCTTGTCGACCTTCGGCGCGAGCTTGGAGGTGGAGGAGGACGGGCCGACGTTGTTGGCCTGGAGCTTCTTCAGGTACTCCATCGCCGGCTCCTTGCCGCCGAAGTCGTGCATCGCCTTGATCAGGACCGCGGTGCCGTCGCCCGCGACGCCCGGGGTGGAGTACTGGAGCTTGTTCCTGTACTTCGCGTCGAGGAGCTGCTCCCAGGTGGTGGGCGCGGCCGGCAGCTCCTTCATGTTGTGGACGAAGCCGAAGAAGTTGTTGACGACGGAGATCCACTTGCCGTCGTCCGCCTTGTCGCCGCCGCTGACCTGGTCGGCGCCCTGCGGGGTGTAGGCCTGGAGCAGGCCCTTGGAGTCGGCCTGCTGGATGAAGGGCGGCAGGGTGACGAGGACGTCGGCCTGGGTGTTGGTCTTCTCGCGGGCGGCGCGCTGCACCATCTCGCCGGAGCCGCCCTCGACGTACTTCACCTTGATGCCGGTCTGCTTCTCGAAGTCCTTGAAGACCTTGTCGTACCAGCCGTCGCCCGCCTCGCCCTTGAGGCCGTCGGCGCTGTAGACGGTGACGACCTTCTCGTCGGCGGCGGCGATCGAACCGCCGCACGCGCTGAGGGTCGCGGCGAGGACGAGACTGCCGGTGACGGCGGCGATCGGCTTGAGGTACCGGGGGTTCGTACGCATAACGTCGTTCTCTCCAGGGTGAGTTGCGGGGCGGACTATCTGAACGAGGCCTTGGTGCGGATACGGGAGACGGCGAGCAGGACCAGGAGTGTCGCCGCCATGAGGACCACGGCGAGTGCCGAGCCGGTGAAGAGCGAACCGCGGTCGGTGGCCGTGAAGATGAGCACGGGCAGCGGCAGCCAGTCCGGCGGGTAGAGCATCATCGTGGCGCTCAACTCGCCCATGGACAGGGCGAAGCAGAGGCCGGCCGCCGCGTTCAGCGACGGGAGCAGGAGCGGCAGCCGCACCCGCAGGAGTACGTACGAGGGTCGGGCGCCCAGGCTGGCCGCCGCCTGCTCGTACATCGGGTCGAGACGCAGGATGGCGGCCGAGACCGACTGGTAGGCGAACGCCGTGACAAGAATGGTGTGCGCGAGGATCACGATCCAGCGCGTGCCGTTGAGGAGCAGCGGGGGCTGCGAGAAGGCGACGAGGACGGCGAGTCCGACGACGACCGAGGGCACGGCGACCGGCAGCACGAACAGCGCGTCGAGCACCCTGCGGCCCCGCCTGCGCAGGGCGGCGGCGGTGAGGGCGGCCCAGGTGCCGGCGGTGAGCGCGAGCAGGCTCGCGGTGAGCGCGGTGACCAGGCTGGTGGTGAGGGCCTGGAGGGATTCGCCGCGGACGGCGGCCGTGTAGTGCTCGGTGGTCGGCCCGGAGGGGAAGGCGCCGGACCAGTGGGTGGAGAAGGAGGCGGCGAGGATGACGAGGAGGGGCAGGGCGAAGAGGGGCACGAAGAGGACCGCGAAGAGCGCCCAGGCGCCCCAGCGTCCGGCCCGGCTATGCACCAGCACGACGGCTCACCACCCGGTAGAGGGCGTAGAGGCCCACGGAGATCAGGACGTTGACGACGGCGACGACGCAGGCCGCCGCGTAGTCGGACTCGAGGATGGCCTTGCCGTAGACGAGCATCGGCAGGGTCGTGACGCCCTTGGCGCCGGTGAAGAGCACGATGCCGAACTCGTTGAGGCACATGACGAGGACGAGACTGCCGCCGGCGGCGAGCGCCGGGAGCGCCTCGGGCAGGATCACCCGGCGCACGATCCGCAGCGGGCGGGCACCGAGCGAGGACGCCACCTCCAGCTGTGCGGTGTCGAGTTGGGAGAAGGCGGCGAGCAGCGGGCGCATCACGAACGGCGTGAAGTACGTGATCTCGGCGAGCAGCACGCCCCACGGGGTGGTGAGGAACCGGAAGGGCCCCTCGGCCGCGCCGGTGACGTCCGTCCACACCCCGTTGGCCATGCCGACCGTGCCGTACAGGAACAGCAGCGCGAGCGTGATGAGGAAGGACGGGAAGGAGAGGAAGACGTCGATGAACTTCGCCACCGCCTTGCCGCCGGGAAAGGGCACGAAGGCGATGACGAGGGCGAGCACGAAGCCGAGGACGAGACAGCCGGCAGTGGCCGCGGCGGCCAGCCACACGGTGGTGACCAGGGCGTCCCGGAACGACTCGGAGGCGAAGACCTGGGCGTACGCGCCGGGGGCCAGGGACTCCTTGACGACGAGCGCGAGGGGGTAGAGGAAGACGACGGCGAGCGCGAGGACGGGCGGGGCGGCCCAGAGCCAGGTGGGGGCCTCGCGACCGCGAACCGTTGTGGGCATACGTTCCGCAGGGGCGGGTCGGGTGGGCACAACCCCACCCGCGCGCCGCGCCTCCACGACCCCCGCACCACGACTAGCCATCGTTCACCCCCGCGGCGAGCAGTACGGCATCCTCGCGCGCGAAGTGCAGGGTGACCTCGTCACCGAGCGCCGGGGTCTCGCGGAGCTCCCGCACGTCGGCCTTCACCCGATGGCCGGAGCCGACCTCCACGTACAGCCGATGCGTCGCGCCCCGCCACTGCACCTCGGCGATCCGGCCGCGCAGGGCATTGGGCCCGGGCCCGATCCCGACGAGGTGCGGCCGCACGCACAGCGTGGCGTCCGCGCCGGGGACCACGTCCACGACGGGAACGTCGAGCGTGACCCCGTCGAGGACGACCCCGCCCTCACCGACCCGCACCGGCAGCAGGTTGGCGTTGCCGACGAAGGAGGCGGTGAACTCGGTGCGGGGCCTGCGGTACAGCTCCTGCGGGGTGCCGCAGTCCTGGAGCCGGGCCCGGTCCATGACCGCGATGCGGTCGGCGAGGGTGAGCGCCTCGACCTGGTCGTGGGTGACGTACAGGATGGAGACGTCGGGCAACTCGCGGTGCAGACGGGCCAGTTCGGCGAGCATGCCGGAACGCAGCTGTGCGTCGAGCGCGGAGAGCGGCTCGTCGAGGAGGAGGACGTTCGGGCGGATGGCGAGGGCGCGGGCGATGGCGACGCGCTGCTGCTGGCCGCCGGAGAGCTCGCGCGGGTAGCGCTTGGCGTAGGCCGCCATCCCGGTCATCTCCAGGGCCTCGGCGACCCGCCCCGGGATCTCGGCCTTGGGGAACCTGGGGGACTTCTGCGCCTTGAGGCCGAAGGCGACGTTGTCGTCCACCCGCATGTGCGGGAACAGCGCGTACTGCTGGACCACCATCCCGATCCCCCGCCGGTACGGCGGGAGGTCGGTGACGTCGCGGTCGCCGATGAACACCCGCCCGGCCACCGGCCGGACGAAGCCGGCGACGGCCCGCAGGGCGGTGGTCTTGCCGGAGCCGGACGGGCCGAGCAGGGCCATGACCTCGCCGGGTTCGACGGTCAGGTCGAGCGCGTCGAGGACGGTGTGGCCGCCGTACGCGACGGAGACCCGGTCGAAGCGGATGCCGCTGGTGGCGCGGGCGGGGGTGCTCATGCCTCGTACTCCTCGCACTCCTCGCGCTCCTCGTACTCCCGTATCAGGGCGGGGAGTTCGGCGACGGAGGAGAGGACGTGCGTGGCGCCGTGCTCCTTGAGCGCGGGCTCGTCGTGGGCGCCGGTGAGGACGCCGGCGACGATCCCGGCGCCGGAGCGGACGCCGCTGAGCATGTCGTACGAGGTGTCACCGGCGACCACGAGCTGCCGGACGTCGTCGACGGCGCCGGTGCGCAGGAACGCGGCGAGCACCATGTCGGGGTACGGGCGGCCGCGGCCGCCCGCGTCGGCCGGGCAGAGGGTGAGGTCGACCAGGCCGTCCGCCCAGCCGAGGGCGTCGAGGATGGCGTCCTGGGTGATCCGGGCGAACCCGGTGGTGAGGACGACCGTGCGGCCCTGCTCCTTGAGCGTGGCGATGGCCTCGGCGGCGCCGGGGACCGGGGCGATCAGGCCGTCGGCGACCAGCTCGCCGTACGCCTCCTCGAAGGCGAGGTTGGCCTGCCGCGCGCGCTGCTCGTCGCCGCCGAAGAGGTGCCAGAAGACGGAGATCTTGGACTCGCCCATGGTGGCGCGGACGTAGTCGATCATCGTGGCCGGGTCCTCGCCGAGGCGGGTCGCGGCGGCGCTGAAGGCCTGCTCGACGAGGCCGCCGTCGGCGACGGTGGTCCCCGCCATGTCGAGGACGACGAGGTTCCTCCGGGAAGTCTTCAACCGGGAAGTCTTCAACTCGGTCACCAGCCCAGTTCGTTCGCGGTGGTCTCGGCGATGGCGGGCGAGCAGGTCATTCCGCGGCCGCCGGGTCCGGTCACCAGCCACACGCCGTCGCGCACCTGCTGGCGGTGGACGACCCGGCTGGTGTCGGTGCACTGCGCGTACACGCCGGCCCAGCGGCGCCGGATGCGCGGCAGCGGGCGGCCGAGCAGGGACTCGACCACGCGCGTGAGGTGCTCGTAGGGCTCCTCGACGGTGTCGAAGGCGAAGGGGTGCTCGTACTCGTGGGTGTCGCCGATGGTCAGCCCGCCGTCGAGGCGCTGCACCATGAGCAGCTGCATGTTGTGGGCGGCGGCGGTGGGGTCCTGCGCCTGGCCGGCGTTGAGCGCGTCCAGGGCGTCCGACGCGTACGCGGGGTAGTAGCGGAACGAGTCTCCGTCGGCGACCGAGGTGGTGAGGGGCTCGCCCAGCGGGTCGGTCTGCATCATCTGGAGGCGGACGCGGCGTACGGGGATGTCGCCCGCGACCTCGCGGACGAGGCCGGAGAGCGCGGCGCCGGTGCACAGGACGACGGCGTCGCCGGTGTGGGTGTCGCCGTGGTCGTCACGGACGGAGCTGTGTCCATTGCTGTTGGCGCCCACGACCTCACGGACCTCGCGGTGGGGGAGGAACGTGTAGCGGCCGGAGGCCAGCAGGGCCTCGCGGAGGGCGAGTTGGGCGGTGCGCGGCTCGACGGCGGCGTCCCGCTCGCACCACAGGGCGGCGTCGAAGCTGCCGCGCAGCGCGGGGTTGACCGCCCGGGTCTCCTCGGGCGTGAGCAGCTTGCGGCCGCGGGTGGCGGCGTCGTCGCGGGCCACGGCGGCCTCGGCGACGGCGAGTTCGAGCGCGCCGCGGACGGGGGTGAGGGACCCGATCGCCCGGAAGCCGAGCTTCGGGACGCGCGCGCCGATCTCCTCCCAGAGTTCGCGGGCGCGCAGCGCGGTGTCCAGCTCCTCCCCGGCCGCGCGCCCGCTGACCCAGATCTGGCCGAAGTTGCGGAGGGATGCTCCGCGCGCCTCCGCCTCGCGCTCGATGTGGACGACCTCATGGCCGCGTTCGACTGCCTGCCAGGCGTGCATGGCACCCACCACGCCTGCTCCTACGACGATCACCTTCATGCCGTTCACGGTCGGGGTGACGGGTGACCTGGATCGGTCGAGGTGACGACGGGATGGTGAACGGACCGACAAGCTTGGCCTAGACCCGTTATCTTCTCGTGACTTTCAAGGAGGGGTGAAGAGGGTGAAATCCGGCTATTCCTGGCGGCCGAGGTGGGCGGTGAAGCTGAACCGGTCGCCGCGGTAGAGGGTGCGGACCCGTTCCAGGGGGTGCCCGTCGGCGTCCCGCGAGACGCGCTGGATCAGCAGCATCGGCAGCGCGGGCGGGGTGCCGATGAGCAGTGCCTCGCGCGGGGTCGCGAGCACGGTCTCGATCCGCTCGTCGGCGTCGCCGAAGACGACCCCGAGGCGGTCGTGGAGATAGGCGTAGAAGGAGGAGTCCGGGTCGAACTCGGTGTCGAGCTGCGGGGCGCGGGCCTCGGAGACGTACGTGCTCTCCAGGCCGACCCGCTCGTCGTCGGCGAGCAGCACCCGCTCCATGTGCCACACGGGATCGCCGGCCGCCACGCCCACCGCGGGCGCGAGTTCCTCCGGGCACGGGAAGCGGTCGAGGGAGATGAGCGCACGGCCGGGCGTACGGCCCTGGCGGCGCACGCCCTCGGTGTAGCTGGCGAGCGACAGCGGCTGCTCCAGCTTGGGCCCCGCGACCACGGTGCCGCGACCCTGCCGCCGCAGCCGCCCTTCGAGCAGCAGCTCGCGCAGCGCCTGCCGGACGGTCTCGCGGGACACCTCGTACCGTACGGCCAGATCGCGCTCGGTGGGCAGCAGCCCGCCCTCGCCCAACTCGTCGACGAGCTCGGCGACTTTCGCCTTGACCACGTAGTACTTGGGGACGCGGCCGTGCTCGGGGATCCCGGAGCGGACGGGCGCGCCGGGCTGGTTGCCCATGTGGGTCATGTTGCTCATTCGGTGATCGTCGCAGACCGGGGTGAACGGGAAGGTGTACGGAGCGTGGCCTGCGGGGGCCTCAGGGGCGCCGCGAGCGGCGGGCCCTGCGGGTGAAGAGGACCGCGGCCGCGCCGGTGGTGAGGAGGGCGGCGGCGACGGGGGCGAGGCGGAGGGCGGAATCCTTGCGGCCGGTGCTGGCGAGCTCGGGGTCTGCGGGGAGGGCGGGGGCGGCGGGGGCGGTGCCGGTGGGGCGGGGATCGGCTTGAGGTTCGGCCCGGGGATCGCGGTCGGGGTCGGGCTCGGTTTCGGCGGGGCCGATGGTCAGGCGGTACTCGCCGGACTCGCCGACCCAGTCGCCGTCGTCGCCGCGCTTCTGGACGACGGCCGCGTTGACGGTGACCTCGTCGGGCGGGGCGTCGGCGCCGAACGCGAGCCGTACGGGCACGGTCAGGGTCCGGCCGGCGGGCACCGCGAAGCCGGCGAAGGCGGGCACGGCGGGGATCGGGTTGGTCGGCGCGACCGGTGCGACCGGTGCGGCTGATGCCACCGGCGCCACCGGCCCCTCGAACACGCCCACGTTCTCCGCCTGGTCGGTGCTCTCGAACGCCACCGGCCGCCAGATCCGCGCCTCCGCGTCGTAGAACTCGGCCCGGATCTGCCCGGGCCGCAGCACCCGGTCCCGGTCGGTGAGCACCAGGATCGGGTGCACGTCACGGCACGGGGCGGCCGTGGTGTTGGTGAGGTCCAGACTCCAGGTCCGCAGCTCCCCGCCCGCCGGATACTCCACCGGCCCGCCGTGGATGCGGGTGGCCAGCGGAAACTCCTTGCCCCCCACCGCCCCGCAGGCGGGCGCCACCGGCGCGGGTGCCGCAGGTGCCGCGGGCGCGGGCGCCGCCACCGACAGCCCGGCCGCCGTGCCCAGGGCGGCGAGGGCGAGTGCGGTACTGCTCGGTCGCGTCATGCCGAAGCCTTTGCTGCTCGCGGACGTACGGATCGCCCGCGACGCTGCCATGGGGGGTGGAGCGGGTGAGGTACCGACGCGGCGGGTCGGGCCGGACGGGGCGACCATTCCGCCCGATCAGCGTATTTTCGGACCGGTGGTGGGTCGGGTGAGCAACCGGGCCCTACTTCCCGAAGACCGGCGCCAGGATCAGGTGGGCCGCGCCGTCCGCGACCGTCGTCGGGGCCGTCGCGATCTCGACGGCGACCGGGAGGGCGAGGCCGGCGAGGACCTCGCGGGTGCCGGCGGCGAAGGGGGCAGGGGCGGCGAGGACGGCGCGGCCGCCGAGGAGGACGCGGTCGATGTCGAGGAGCCGGACCAGGTTGGCGGCGCCGGTGCCGAGGATGCGGGCGGCCTCCGGCAGGTCGCCGCGGGCCAGGGCGGCCAGGCACAGGACCTCCAGGCAGCCGCGCCCACCGCACTCGCAGCGCGGCCCGTCGAGCTGGACGGTCTGGTGGCCCAGCTCCCCCGCACCGGTGCGCCCGCCACGCAGCACCGCCCCGCCGAGGACGAGGCCCGCGCCCAGGCCCGTACCCAGGTGCACGTAGGCGAAGGAGCCGCGCCCGCCGGGGCGCAGGGCGAGGCCGAGGGCGGCGGCGTTCGTGTCCTTGTCGAGCACGACGGGCAACCCGAGCCGCCGCGCCAGCTCCTCCCGCAGCGGGTACCCGTCCCACTCGGGAAACCCGGTGACCCGCCCGGGCGTCCCGGCCCGGTGATCCAGGGGCCCAGGCATGGCGACCCCGACCCCGAGGACGGGTAGACGGGCGGGGTACGGGCCGCCCTCGGCGGCGGCCTCGGGAACACCCGCGCCATCGGGCCGGGGGAGCCGCCCTGCGGCCGGGGGCGTACCACCGTCGCCGACGGGGGACACGGAACCGCGCCCGCTGTCGGGCCCGGGGAGCCGCCCGGCCGCCGCGGGCGCGCCGCCCGGTGCGGTCGGCGGGACACCCTCGGCACCGGCCCCGGGGAGGCACCCCGGCGCCGCAGGCGTGCCGTCGCCGACGGCGGGCCCACGCCCACCGCCAGCCCCGGCCCCCAGCAGCGCCGCAACCTCCGCTTGGGCCGCCGCCAGGACCGCCTCCGCGCCCGCGCCCAGGTCCAGCGGCGCGCGGCGCGCCGCGACCCGCTCGCCCGCCAGGTCCAGCAGGACGGCCGTCAGCTCGTCGCGGTCGAGGTGGAGCCCGATGGCGTACGCCGCCGAGGGGACGAGCCGCAGCACGGTCGCCGGCTTGCCGCCCGTGGACGCGCGTCGCCCCGCCTCCGCCGCCAGGCCCTCCGCCCGCAGCCGAGCGGTGATCTTGCTGACGGCCTGCGGGGTGAGGCCGGTCCGCTCCGCCAGCTCCAGGCGGCTGACGCCGCCCTCGCCGGCGGTGCGCAGCAGGTCCAGCACCAGCGCCGCGTTGTGGCTGCGCAGCGCCGGCAGATTGACTCCACTCCCACCGGCTCCACCGCCACTGCCCTTGTCCCAGTTCACGTGTCCATTGTGCCGGTCGCTTGCACTTCGGCAACAGCGTTGCCAAAGTGGATTCCATGAGCTCCCCCGCCCCGCGTTCCCCCCGCACCCCACTCCGCGTCGGCCTCGTCGGCTACGGCCTGGCCGGCTCGGTCTTCCACGCCCCGCTGATCGCCACCTCCCCCGACCTCGTCCTCGACACGGTCACCACCGGCAACCCCGAGCGTGCCGCCCAGGCCCGCGCCGAGCACCCCGGCGTGCGGGTCGTGGCCTCCCCGGACGAGCTGATCTCCCGGGCGGAGGACCTCGACCTCGTCGTGGTCGCCTCCCCCAACAAGACCCACGTCCCGGTCGCCACCGCCGCCCTGGAGGCCGGTCTGCCGGTGGTCGTCGACAAGCCGCTCGCCGCCACCGCCGCCGAGGCGCGCACCCTCGCCGCGCTCGCCGACGAGCGCGGGCTGCTGCTCTCCGTCTTCCAGAACCGCCGCTGGGACAACGACTTCCGCACCATCCAGGCCCTGCTCGCCGACGGCACAAGCCCCCTCGGCGAGATCCAGCGCTTCGAGTCCCGCTTCGAGCGGTGGCGTCCCCAGCTCAAGGGCGGCTGGCGCGAGTCCGGCGCGCCCGAGGAGATCGGCGGGCTGCTGTACGACCTCGGCAGCCACGTCGTCGACCAGGCCCTGGTCCTCTTCGGCCCGGCCGTCCGCGTGTACGCCGAGTCCGACGTGCGCCGCCCCGGCGCCCAGGCCGACGACGACACCTTCATCGCGATCACCCACGCCAACGGCGTGCACTCGCACCTCTGGATGAGCGCCACCACCGCCCAGCTCGGCCCCCGCTTCCGCGTACTCGGCCAGAAGGCGGGTTACGTGAAGTACGGCCTCGACCCGCAGGAGGCGGCGCTCCGCGAGGGCCTGCGGCCCGGGCCCGACGCCCCGTGGGGCCTCGAACCCGAGGCGCTGTGGGGCCGGCTCGGCGCCGGAGAGTCCCCGCTCACCGGCGGCGGCGCCCCCGTCGAGACCCTGCCGGGTGACTATCCCGCGTACTACGCGGCCGTCGCCGCCGCCCTGCGCGGCACCGGCGCGAACCCGGTGACGGCCCACGAGGCAGCCGCCGCGCTCGACGTCCTGGAGGCGGCGAAGAAGTCCGCCCGCGAGGGCGTGGCGGTGACCCTGTGACCAGTGTGGAGGAGCTGACGGCGCAGGAGGCGGCACTGGTCCTGCCCCGTTTCACGTACGAGGACGCCTGGACGCTCGGCACGATCCTGGCCGAGCTGGCGAGGGAGCGGCGCGCGCCGGTCGCGATCGACGTACGGCGCGGGGCGCAGCAGCTGTTCCACTGCGCGTTGCCCGGGTCGAGCGCCGACAACGACGCCTGGATCGACCGGAAGCGGCGGGTCGTCGAGCGGTACGGCGTGAGCTCGTTCCTCGTCGGCGCCCGTTTCCGTGCCAAGGGCACGACGTTCGAGGCCTCCTCGCGGCTCGACCCGGACGTCTACGCCGCGCACGGCGGGTCCTTCCCGATCGCCGTCGAGGGCGCCGGGGTCATCGGCTCGGTCACGGTCTCGGGCCTGCCGCAGGCCGAGGACCACGCGCTGGTCGTCCTCGGCCTGGAGCGGCTGCTCGCGGCGTACGGCGCCGAGTAGGCGCGCGTACGGGCAGGAGCGCGTACGGGCAGGAGCGCGTACGGGTGCGGGTCGGTACCGACCCGCACCCCGCCCCGCACCCGCACCCCGAGCCGCACCCCGACTCGTACCGCTACGCGTCCTTCAGCTCCTGCCGCTGCCGCCCAAGGCCGTCGACCTCCAGCTCGACGACGTCGCCGGCGCGCAGATACGGCTTGGGCTCGGGCTGCCCCATCGCGACGCCCGCCGGTGTGCCGGTGTTGATGACGTCGCCCGGGTGGAGGGTCATGAACCGGCTGACGTACCGCACCACCTGGGCGACCGGGAAGATCTGGTCGGAGGTGTGGCCGTCCTGCCGCAGCTCGCCGTTGACCCACAGCCGCAGGCCGAGGGCCTGCGGGTCCGGGACCTCGTCGGCGGTGACGAGCCACGGGCCGAGCGGGTTGAAGGTCTCGCAGTTCTTGCCCTTGTCCCAGGTGCCGCCGCGCTCGATCTGGAACTCGCGCTCGGAGACGTCGTGGGCGACCGCGTACCCGGCGACGTGCGCCAGCGCCTGCTCGTCGGTCTCCAGGTAGCGGGCGGTGCGGCCGATGACGACCGCGAGCTCGACCTCCCAGTCGGTCTTCACCGAGCCGCGCGGTACGAGCACGGTGTCGTCCGGCCCGACGACGGTGTCGGCGGCCTTCAGGAAGACGACCGGCTCCGCCGGGATCGCGGCCCCGACCTCCGCCGCGTGCCCGTGGTAGTTGAGCCCGATGCACACGACCTTGCCGATCCGGCCGACCGGCGGGCCGATCCGCAGCCCGGCCGGGTCGAGCGGGGGCAGCACGCCCGCGCCGAGCGCGGCGCGGATCCGGTCGAGCGCGGAGCCGTCGGCGAGCAGGCGCCCGTCGATGTCGTCGACGACGCCGGTCAGGTCGCGCAGCGTCCCGTTCTCGTCGAGCAGGGCGGGCCGCTCGGCCCCGGCCGGGCCGACACGCAGCAGCTTCATGTCTCTTCTCCTCTGGTCGAGCCTCGGGTCGAGGTGGTCGAGGTGGTCGAGGTGGCCCGGGGAGGCGGGCCTTGGGTACCCCGGCCGATGGAGTGCGGCCATCGGAGGATTGGTCGATCCTCCAAGAGTTCGGGGCGGTCTGCAAGCCCCGGTTCACACCCTGGACCCTTACGTACGGGTAACCCCGCGAGCGCCTGACGGCTCAGGCGGCCGCCGCCAGGGCTCCCGCCGCGGGCATGTCGCGGTAGAGGAAGGCGCGCTCGACGGCGGTCCAGGTGGTGCTGGTCACGATGTAGAGCGCGGCGGCCAGCGGCACGACGGCGACCGAGATGAGGGTCGCGAAGGAGAGCAGCGGCAGGTACTTGGTCATGGCGGCCATGGCGCCGGCGCCGGGCTGGTCGTCGGCGATCGGCTGGACCGGGTTGAGGGCCTGCTGCTTCTTCGTACGGAGGTAGGTGTACGTGGCGACGGCGCCGACGATCGCGAAGAGCGCGAGGTAGACGAGCCCGGCCGGGCCGAACACGCCGCCGTCGCCGAGGGCGTCGGTGTAGCGCCCGCCGAGCGGCGCGGCGAGCAGGCTGTGCCCGGCCATCCGCCCGCTGGAGAAGAGGTGGTACATCAGGAAGAAGGCGGGCGCCTGGAGCAGGCTCGGCAGGCAGCCGGCGAAGGGCGAGACCTTCTCCTCGGCGTGCAGCTCCATGATCGCCTTCTGCAGCCGCTCTGGGTTCTTGGCGTGCTTCTTGCGCAGCTCGGCGAGTTGCGGGGCGAGCCTGGTGCGGGCCTTCTGGCCGCGCGCGGCGGCCCGGGAGAGGGGGTGGACGGCCAGGCGTACGGCCATCGTGAAGAGGACGATGGCGGCGGCGGTGGCGGCGCCGGAGAACAGCGGCTGGAGCAGGTCGGCGAGCTGCTCGACCAGGCTGGCGAAAACGGACATGGGGAGCCCTCCGTGGGGTCTCGTCGCGTGCCGGGAGAAATCAGGAGCTTCGGCAGGACGGAACCGCGTGGAGGGGGGTACGGGTCGGAGTGCGGGCAGGGGGCCGGGGCCGGGGCCCGGAAGGGGCCCTGCCCGCTGCGCCTCTTGCGCCTCTCTGCTCGCGCCTCTACGCGGCCGTCAGGAGGGGACGGCCGGGTGCCCTGGGCCTGCGGCGCCCGGGGGCGTCGGGGTCGCGTTGGGGCAGGAAGGCGGTGCGCCGGGCGCGGTCGCGCAGGGCGGTGCGTACGCGGGTGGGCGGTACGGGAAGCGCCGTACGGCCGCCGCCGATCAGGGCGCAGACGAACGCGCCGGCGGCCACGGCGAAGGCGGCCGAGAGGCCGGCACCGGCGCCGCCGCCGACGCCGTCGGAGAGCAGCAGGTCGGCGAGGGCGAGGAGGAAGAGGAGCGGCGCGAGGACGCGCAACAGAGGCCCGCGGGCCATGCCTTCCTCCTTCCGCACACGCTTCGGCAAGCGTCCGACTCGCCGTACTGCCGTTATACAGGATCGGCCGTTACGCAGGACCGACCTCCCGCGGCGCCGGACCGACCTCCAGCGGCACGAGGAGGCGGCGGGGCCCGAGGAGGGCGCGGCTGACCGGGTCGGTGGGGTCCGGGTCGAGTCCGGCGCCGGGCCGCATCTCGACGTCGGCGGGGTGGACGGGGATCCGGCAGACCGGGCACTCGCCGTACGCGCCGAGTTCGGTGCCGCAGTCGACGTGGTGGAAGTGGCGCATGGGGAGGGTCTCGGGCAGGTCGCGCCCCCAGCGCCCGAGGGAGCGCAGGACGGGCCACAGGGCGATGCCGCGCTCGGTGAGCACGTACTCGTCGCGCGGCGGGGACTCCTGGTAGCGGCGCTTGTCGAGGACGCCGGCCTCGACGAGGGCCTGGAGGCGGGCGGCGAGGACGGCGCGCGGGGCGCCGAGGTGGGTGAGGAAGTCGCTGTAGCGGCGCACGCCGTAGAAGGCGTCGCGCACGACGAGGAGGGTCCAGCGCTCGCCGATCACTTCGAGGGCGCGGGCGATGGAGCACTGCTGGGTCGCGTAGTCCTTGCCGAGGGCCATGGGGACAAGTGTAGCGGGCGGGTTCATTCATTGAACTCTTGCTGGTACGGTGAGCGAACCGCATGAAGGTTCATTGAACGAACCAACCACCCCGACTCTCCGCCCTCCAGTGAATCCGCCCTCCCAGCGAATCCGCCCCTTCCCCCTGAAGCCGAGGTCCAGGCATGCCGAAGGCCACCCCCACCCACGCCCCCACCGACGTCGGCCGTGCTCGCAGTGCCCGCGGCGCCCCTTCCGGGCTCGCTCCGCGGGAGCGGTCCGCCCGCCCCGGCGCGACCCTCGCCGTCACCAGCGCCGCCACCGCGCTCACGCTGATGATCTACACGGCGCCGATGCTGACGCTGCCCGCGATGGCGTCGGCCTTCGGGACGCCGGCCTCCGCGCAGGCCTGGCTGCTCAACGGCGCCCCGCTCGGCCTCGCCGTCCTCCTCCTCGTCGCCGGCAGCCTGGCCGACGCGCACGGGCGGCGCCGGGTCTTCCTGCTCGGCACCCTCGGCCTCGGCCTCACCACCGCGCTGGGCGGGCTGGCCGGTTCCACGCTCACCTTCACGCTCGCCCGGATCGCCCAGGGCGCGGCGAGCGCCGCCGTGCTCGCCGCGAGCCTCGGCCTGATCGCGCACGCCCACCCGGGCGGGGCGGCGAGGATCCGGGCGACGGGGGTGTGGGGCGCGTTCGTGAGCGCGGGGATCGCGCTCGGGCCGCTGCTCGCGGGCGGGCTGAGCGGTCTGGGGGAGCTGGGCGGCCCGGGCGGGCTCGCCGCCTGGCGGCTCACGTACGGAGTGCTCGCGGCGGGCACGCTGGTGGTGGCCGCGTTCGGGGTCCGGGCCCTGACCGAGTCGCGCGCGCCGAGGACCGGCCGCCGGGCGGACCTCGCGGGCGCGCTGACCCTGGGCCTGGCCCTGGCGGCCGTACTCACGGCGCTCACGCTCGGCCGGGACGGCTGGCTGCGCCCCTCCGTGGGCCTGCTGCTGCTCGCGGCGGCCGTGCTGACCGTGCTCTTCGTGAGCGTCGAGCGGCGCGTCCGGGCGCCGATGATCGACCTGGCGCTGTTCGGACGCCCGGCGTTCCGGGCGGCGACGGCGGGCGCGCTGTTCACGGGCCTTGCCGTGATCGGCTTCTTCAGCGTGCTGCCGGCGCTGCTCCAGCACGGCGGCGCGGGCTTGGCGCCGCTGACGACGGCGTGGCTGTTCTTGCTGTGGTCGGGCACGGCGTTCGTGGTGGCGCTGCAGGTGCGGCGGCTCGCGGGCCGGATCTCGGCCACGTACCAACTGGTCCTTGGCTTCGTCCTGTCGGCGGCAGGGGTGCTCGCGCTGTTCGGCGCGCTGGAGGGTGCCTCCGTCCTCCGCCTGCTGCCCGGCCTCGTGGTGGCGGGCGTGGGCAGCGGCCTCCTGAACGCCGCCCTGCCGCGCCTCGCCGTGGACTCCGTACCGCAGGAGCGGGCGGCGATGGGCTCCGGCGCCAACAACACCGCCCGCTACATCGGCTCGGCGGCGGGCGTCGCCCTGGCGCTGGCGCTCGCGACGGCGGGCCCGGACGTGGCGGTGCTGGTGTCGGCGGCGCTGGCGGTGGCGGGTGCGGTGGTGACGAGCGTGGCCCAGACGACGAGCCGGTAGGTGGAGGTGAACTCGGGCGTGCAGGTGGTGAGGGTGAGATAACTGCCGGCCTGCTCGTAGCCGTACTCCGGGTGGTAGAGGGACCGGGGCACGGGCGCGATGACGCCGGTGTCGCGGGGCGAGGTGGCCGGCAGGACGCGGTCGACGCGGTAGGTGAAGGTCCCGTCGCGGGTGCGGACGGTGAGGGTGTCGCCGGGCCGGAGCCGGTTGATGTACCGGAAGGGCTCGCCGTGGGTGTTGCGGTGCCCGGCGAGGGCGAAGTTGCCGGGGCGCCCGGGGGCGCCGGTGCCGGGGTAGTGCCCGGCGTAGCCGCGGTCGAGGACGGCGCGGCGGCCGACGCCGGGGGCGACGGGGACGGTGAGGCCGAGCCTGGGGATGCGGAGGACGGCGTAGGCGGGGACCGTGGGCGCCGGGGCCGAAGGTGACGACGGGACTGAGCCCGGGGTTTCCGGCGGAGGTGAGGAGCCCCACTGCCGTTCGAGCTTGCGTACTTGCTGGACGGCCTGGGCGTGGGCCTGCTGGTTGGTCCACCAGAGCTGGTGGACGACGAACAGCAGCACGACGACACCGCAGGTGACGAGCACTTCGGCGACGACCCGGAGCGCACGGCCCCTGTCCGGGCGCCGTGATGTCTGTACGACGACCGGAACCCGGCCGCGCATCCTCCCTCGCACGGCGGGCACGATAAGCGCTGAGGCGCCAACTCTCCAGGGCCGTACAGCAGTACGGTGGTCGACATGCGCCCCGACACGCCTGCCGACCACACCACCGAAGCCGAGCGTCTGCTCCGCACCGCGGGGCAGTACCCGGAGGACCGCGAACCCCTGCTGCTGCGCGCGGCCGCCCACCTGGAGCTGGCGGGCGAGCGGGAGCGGGCGACGGCCCTGTACGACGAGCTGCTCGCCGCCCCGGCCCCGGCGAACCCCCTCCTGATCAGGTCGCTGAAGGCATCGAACCTGTGGGAGTACGGCCATGAGGCGGAGGCCCGGGCGATCATCACGGGCGTCCGGCGGGCCCGCCCGGAGGAGCCGGCGCCGTGGGAGATCGTCGCGGAGACGCTGGAGGCCCACGACGAGCTGGAGGAGGCGGAGGCGACGTTCACGGAGGCGGCCGGGATGCTGGTACCGGCCGCGGCGGAGGACATCTCGTACGCCCTGCAGTCTCTCCTCTCATCCCGCCACCGAGTGCGCAGGATGCTGGCCCTCCCCCATGACTCGTGGGACACCCTGGCGGACCGCCTGCACACGGCGGAGGTCCCGCTGGACGAACTGCACGACCCGAAGCGCCTGTGGTCCCTCGGCTCCTCGGACCCGGCCGAGCTCCGCGCCGAGATCACCCGCCTCCGCTCCGAACTAGGCTCCTACCGCACGGCCCTCTCCCGCCCCTTCCCCGTCGCGGTCCTCCACTGGCCGGAACCGGAACTCGACGAGCTCCTGGCCGCCTACCCGGAGCTGGAGGCCGAGTACCCCACCTACCGCGCCCACCTCACCGACATCGAGGCCTCCCTCCGCGAACTCGCCCAGTCCGGCACCCCCAACCTCGGCATCGTCCCGGCCACGGTCCCCTCGTACGAAGCCTTCGCGGCCTCCGAATCCTCCACCCCCGCCAACCCCGCCCTCCTCCCCCAATACGCCACAACCCTGGCGGCCCGCGGCCGCGCATCGACGTGGCCGCCTCTCCGCACGGCGCCGTGCTGGTGCGGGTCTCCCCTCACGTACGGCGAGTGCCACCGGGCGGAGTAGCGATCAAGGGAAAGGCCACTACCTCCGGTGGCGATGTCAGTGCCGTCTACTAGGGTCGTCTGATCAAGTGCGGCACGCATATTCCAAGGCGAGACATGACGACTGACTGGCAGTTCGAGGTACCCACCACCGGTAGCAAGCATCTGCCCCCGGATGCCCGCTACATGGAGGCCCTCAGCAGTCAGGGCTACGGTTTCGAGGCAGCGATCGCCGACCTGGTCGACAACTCCATCGACGCTGGCGCCAAGGACGTCGTGATCCACTTCCTCCGGGACGGGGACAGGCTCGTCAGCCTGCTCATAGTCGACGACGGCAAGGGCATGGACGAGCAGGAGCTGGACATCGCAATGACCGTCGGCGGTCGTCGCGACTACGACTCTCGGGCCCTGGGCATGTTCGGCACGGGTCTGAAGTCCGCCTCGCTCAGCCATGCGAGCGCCGTCACCGTCGTCAGCAAGGTACGTCGCACGCGGGCCGCGGCCCCGGCCGGGCGCCGGTGGACGATGGAACGCGCCGTCACCGGCTACGAGTGCGACATCGTCGCGCCGGAGTACGCCCAGCAGCTGATCGACCGCTACTACGACTGTCCGATCGTCTGGCAGGGGACGATTATCCGTTGGGATGGGGTCAAGAACTTCCCGCGGACCGGCGGTGGCCAGACCGATCGGTACCTGCACCGGACGATCAACAAGCTGGGGCTTCATCTCGGACTACACCTGCACCGTTTCCTGGCACTCGACGACTTCAACATCACCATCGCCGTCGAGGACGTCTCAACCGGCACCGAGTACATGAACTTCGGCGTCCAGCCACTGGACCCGTTCGCCTACCCGGTCACCGGACACGCCGACTATGCACGCGAGTTCGTCGCCGACGTTCCCTCCGTTGGACCCGTCACACTGAACGCGCACATCTGGCCACCGAAGTCGAACACCGACGAGTTCAAGGCGGTGGGCACGGGGATCGACCGACAGGGCTTCTACTTCTACCGGCACAATCGACTGGTCCAGGCCGGTGGCTGGAACAACTTTCGTCAGCCGGAACAGCATCTCGCACTCGCACGCGTCGCCATCGATCTCCCTGACGATGCGGTCGCCTCAGAGGTGTTCCGCCTGACGGTGAAGAAGGACGGAGTCGACACCTCCCCGGAGTTCGTGACGGCCCTGGAGTCCGCAATGGACGCCGGCGGGCGTGCCTTCGCCCAGTACGTGGCCGACGCCGACGCTACGTACCGCGCCGCCCGCAAGCGGACGGCCACCACTCGCAAGCCGGTGATCGCAGCGGGAAAGGGCTTCGAGAGCTCCGTGCGGGAGGCGATCGAGGACGAATTGCCGCTCCTTCCCGGCGAGGAGCCGATCGCCGTCCTCTGGCAGAAGATCGACAACAGCGTGTTCTTCGAGATCGACCGGGAGTCCCGCACGATCATCCTCAATCAGCACTACCGGGCCGCGATCCTGGGCGGGCGCCGGGGCGGGCTGAACGACGCCCCGGTTCTCAAATCGCTCATGTATCTGCTACTCCACCAGGTCTTCGAGAAGGAGTACAGCGGCAGCCGTGAGAAGGACAATCTGCAGTTGTGGCAGTCTGTGCTGATCTCAGCAGCCCGGGCCGAGCTGAACCGGATGGCGGACCATGACTGACACGGGTGCCGGATCGTCGCTCGCCTGGTCGACCGTCGAGCACTACCTGGGGGAGGGGCTCGGTGCGAGCTACCGCCTCTCCGCGGACGACGGGCACCCCGTCGTGTCGTACGAGATCGGGGACGGCGGCAGGGACATCGCCCTGTTCGTGGAGCTCGGCCGGAACCAACAGCCACCCCGTTCGTCGCTGCCTGCGGTCCGCATCGATCAGGTGTCCGTGGAGAAGGGGGTACGCATGGCCCGAATACGGACCACCCAAGTGGCGTTGATGCGCGACTTCCACGACATGTTGCTCGCCGTGGCCGATCGGATCGTCACGAAGAACCGTTCTCTCGATCGAGCCTTCACCGAGACCGTGAACGGCTGGACTTCGCTGCTCAACCGCCGGCAGGTGGTGAGCGTGGAACGTCGGATCGGCCTGCTCGGCGAACTGTCGACGCTTGCTCGGCTCGCCGAGTCGTACGGCTGGTCGACCGCCGTCGAGGCATGGACCGGTCCATACGGCGAAGAACACGATTTCGCCCTCCGGTGCTTCGATCTGGAAGTGAAGACCACTACGACAGAGCGGCGACGCCATGTCGTCCACGGCCTCGGCCAACTCGAGCCCGCTCCCGACAGGCCGCTGTGGTTCGCCTCTCTTCGTCTGACGCGGGGTGGTCTAGGTGGTCGCACGCTCGCCGAGTCGGTGCACGCGGTACGCGCCGCCGTGACGGAGCACGCCCCTGCTGCCCTGCTGCGGCTTGATTCCGCACTTGAACGGTCCGGGTGGTCGGTCGAGCGTGAGGACGACGAACGCTGGACCCCCCGGGACGAGGCCCTGGTCCTGGCGGTCGAGTCCGTACCTCGACTCACCCCCGCAATTCTGGCTGCCGCCGCGCTCGACCGGATCTCGGCCATACGCTATGAAACCGATGTCACCGGGCTCGCGCCCACCCCGGACCCCCCTGTGGATCTGTCCGGCCTTCGCCTTCCGTGAACCGCCCTTCGCCTCCCCGTCACACCGCCCCAACCGCCGAGGAACCGCCGATGACCAGCCCCGACACAGCAGCCGGCATCCGTCTCGACCTTCATGCCCGCGCACTCGGCGACATGAGCTCCGGAAAGCCGAAGCGGCTCGTCCGCGCTCTGGAATACCAGGCCGAGGATCTTGGGCCCGAAGCCATGGCCTACGCCTCCGAGGCAGACTTCCTCTCGGTGCTCAGCGACGCACGTTCCACCGACCAGTTGGTCGAGATGTGGCGTAAGCAGCTCACTCGCTGGGACTACAACGAGAACGTCGCGTGGTCGGCACACCCCCCGCGTACGGACGAGCGGCGAGCCGACGTCTACGCACTGCTCGGCCTCGGCGACGAGACCGGCAAGCGACTGGATGCCCTCATCCCTGTTTCCAAGGCGGCCGGTGCGGTCGTGATCAGCAAAAAGCACACTCCCTGGTACACCCCGCAGTCTCTCCAAGGGCGCCCCTGGTACTGGCCCGCGTACCGCAAGCTGCTGGTGGACAAGGGGTGGCCCGAGGACGTCGTCGCCGGCCTCGACGAAGCGACCGACCGTGTGGTGGAGCGGCTGGCGAACCCGACGGCGTCCAAGCCGTACCAGTCGAAGGGCCTGGTGGTCGGTTACGTGCAGTCCGGGAAGACCGCCAACTTCGCCGGCGTCATCGCCAAGGCGATCGACGCGGGTTACCGACTGGTGATCGTCCTGGGCGGAACGCTCAACATGCTGCGGGCGCAGACCCAGCGCCGGCTGGACATGGAACTCGTCGGCCGCGAGAACATCATGCGCGGCGCCAGCGAGTTCGAGTCCGACTACGCCGATGACCCCGCTTGGAGTCAGGGCAAGTTCGCCACCTTCGGCGCAATGCCCTCCTCCCTCGGCGCCTTCGACATCCATCGGATGACGACCCGTGACGTCGACTACCAGAGCCTCCAGCAGGGCATCGCAGCGCTCGAATCCGACAAGCAGGAACCTGGACGTCCGCTGTACGACCCACTCAATCTGCACCGGGCAGCGGCCCGCCTGATGGTGGTGAAGAAGAACAAGCAGGTGCTGACCAAACTGGTCAAGGATCTGGGGAAGATCCAGACGCCGCTCTCCGAGATCCCGGTCCTGATCGTGGACGATGAGTCCGATGAAGCGTCGGTGAACACTTCCGACCTGGCCAAGCCGAATTCCGAGCGGACGGCGATCAACAAGAAGATCTCGGAGTTGCTGCGCATGCTGCCGCGCGCCCAATACGTGGGCTACACGGCAACCCCGTTCGCCAACGTCTTCATCGACCCGAGCGACACCGAGGACATCTTCCCGAAGGACTTCATCATCTCCCTGCCGCGCCCGGACGGGTACATGGGAGCCCGCGACTTCCACGACCTCGACGACGACTTGTCCGATGAGGAACGGACGTACGCGAACTCCAACGAGAAGGCGCACGTCCGCTCCATCGTGGTGGAGGATGACGAAGACGACACGTGCCTCCAGCGCGCCATGGACATGTTCGTACTGACCGCCGCGATGAAGCTGTACCGCGAGGACAAGGGTGGTCTCGGCGATCGCTACTTCCAGCACCACACCATGTTGATCCACGAATCCGTGCGCCAGGACGACCATCGAGAGCTGTTGGGCCGGGTCACCAGACTGTGGTGGAACGCCGGCTATCTCGGGGCTGCCGGCCGCGAGCGGCTGCGCGACCTGTTCGACAACGACATCGCGCTGGTCTCCGCGGTCCGTGCCGACGGCCAGGCCGTGCCCGCCTCGTTTGAGCAACTCGCGCCCTACATCGGCCCCGCAGCAATCCGGATCGGCGGTGACGACAAGCCGATCATCGTGGTCAACGGCGACAAGGACCTGGCCACCGGTGAGGCGGACTTCGACAAGCGCTCCATTTGGAAGATCCTTATCGGCGGGCAGAAGCTGTCCCGAGGTTTCACCGTCGAAGGACTGACCGTCTCGTACTTCCGCCGCCGCGCGGGCAACGCCTCCACTCTCATGCAGATGGGACGTTGGTTCGGCTTCCGCGAGGGCTACCGCGACCTGGTACGGCTCTATTTGGGCCGCCAGGAGACGACGGGCAAGAAGGAGATAGACCTTTACGAAGGCTTCGAGGCGATCTGCCGGGACGAGGAAGCGTTCCGGGCGGAGCTGGCCCAATACTCGGTGATCGTCGACGGGAGTCCACAGATCACCCCGGACAAGGTGCCACCCCTGGTCTCGCAGCACATCCCGTGGCTGAAGCCGACCAGCCCGAGCAAGATGTACAACTCACGTCTCGTCACGCTCCGTTCCCCCGGTCAATGGCAGGAGCCGACGGCATACCCGAAGAAGTCCGCTGACCTCCGCTACAACACTGACCTATGGACGCGCGTCCTCGACTCGCTGTCCGCTGATCCGACGCAACTTGCCTACCACTTCTCCGACCGGGGTCCCACCCACCGTTTCGCGGCTCTCACGGGACACATCAGCGCGCGCGAGCTGCTCGAGACCGTGACGGCCGTGCGCTGGGGGGCTCCGTCACAGTTCGCCCCGCACCTGGACTATCTGCGGGAGATCACCGAGAGCGCCCAGGTGGACGACTGGATCGTGCTCGCGCCCCAGCATGCCCAGTCGGGACGACGGATCAGGCTCGGCGCCGGAGGCCACACGTACTCCTACTTCGCCCGTGACCGTCGCCGTGACCCGCTCTTCGGCGCTATCAGCGACCTCAAGCACCGCGCGGCGGCCACGCGCATCGCCGGCGGGCTTCCCGACTCCGGCGACACCGCTGTCGAGAACCTGGTCGCCCCGCGGCGCGGCGTGATCGTCCTGTACCCGATCGTCGAGCCCGAGCACCGAGCCGCCCTTGTGGAGGGGGATGCGCTCGATCCCAGCCGGGTCGTGATGGCCTTCGGCTTCGTTGCCCCAGCCTCGGCCCGCAGCAACGACGGCCGCGTGCTCCGGTTCACCACGATCGACTCCTCTCGGGAAGGCGTCGCGATCATCGACACCACCCCAGGCGTGGCGGCCGACTGAGGTGGCAGGACGAAGGGAGATCGGCGGAGAACCGATGACCACCACGACAACCCGCCTGCGAAGCGTCACTGTGTGTGCTGGCGCCGGAGGCCTCACTCTCGGTCTGGAACAGGCGGGCTTCGACCCGGTTCTCCTCCTCGACAACAGGACGGTCACCTGCGACACGCTCCGTGCGAACAGGCCCGCCTGGAACGTCCTGGATCTCGACCTCCTCGATTTCGACCCGGTCGACTACCAGCAGACGTACGACGTGGACCTGCTGGCGGCAGGCCTTCCCCGTGTCAAGGCCACCGCCTCCGTGCGCCGCGCCGAAAGGGACGACGAGCTGGAAATCCTCAGGGCCACGATCATGCTCATGCACGGCGTCCGGCCTCGAGCCCTGCTGCTCGAGAATGTTCCCGATCTCGTCACGAAGCCGGTCTACGGACCGATCCGGAAGTACATCACCGAGGAGCTCGTCCACCTCGGCTACGACGTCCACTGGTTCGTGCTCAACGCCGTCGATTTCGGCGTGGCGCAGGATCGGAAACAGGGTGTCGTGGTCGCCTTCAGTGACGGACGCCTCGGGTCGTTCGCTCCGCCCACGGCGTCGATCACGCGCCACCGGACGGTCGGGGAGGTGCTCGGCCCGTCCATGGCCACCCGAGGCTGGGCCCAAGCGTCGGCCTGGGCTGCCCAAGCCGACCGACCGGCTCCGACCCTGGTCGGGGGTTCCTGGAACCGCGGCGGCGCGGATCTGGGGCCGACGGGTACCAAGCGTGCGTGGGCGCGGATGGGCGTGGACGGCGGAACGGTGGCAGACGACGTGCCCGGTCCCGGCTTCGTTTGGGATCCGTCTCGCGGGCGCGCAGGGATGATGCCGCTCACCGTGCGCCAGGCCGCCATGCTTCAAGGATTCCCGCTTGAGTGGTCCTTCGCCGGTCGGAAGACCGCGCAGTACCGGCAAGTGGGCCACGCCACACCTCCCCCAGTGGGCAGAGCACTCGGCAAGGCGATTAAAGCGGCTTTGCAGTCCTGACCAGAGCGCGCGGATTCCGGCAGGCTCGCACCAATGACAAGCGACCATCGACAGCGTATCTGCCCGAGAGGTCGCTCCGGGTAATCTGTAGCGCTGCTGGGTCTCCCGGTCCCCGACGAACACATCACCTTCTGGAGAACACGTGCCACGCCCTGAGATTGTCGATCTGTTCGCCGGACCGGGCGGGCTCGACGTGGCGGCGCGTGAGCTCGGGTACGAGGTCACGGGCATCGAGTTCGACCAAGATGCCTGCGACACTCGGACCGCTGCCAAGCTCGCCACCCTGCAGGGAGACGTGCGCGATTTCGGTCCGCACAAGTTCCCGAATGCGACGGTGCTCGCGGGCGGACCGCCGTGCCAGACCTTCACGGTCGCGGGCAGCGGCGCAGGCCGCCGTGCACTGGACGAGGTGATCGAGTTCGTCCAGCGGATGGCTGACGGTGAGGACGTCCGGTCCAAGCTTGCCGTACTCGAGGACGACCGCACCGGCCTCGTCCTCGAGCCGTTGCGATGGGCTTTGGAAGCCTTTCGTGACGGACGGCCCTACGAGGCGATCATTCTGGAACAGGTGCCCGCGGTCCTCCCTGTCTGGAGGGAGTACGCGAAGGTCCTGTCCGCGAACGGGTACTGGGTGGCTGAGCCCCGGGTGCTGCACACGGAACAGTTCGGGGTTCCCCAGACACGGCGTCGCGCCATCCTCGTGGCCCGCCTCAACGCCATGGCCGAACTGCCGGCGCCCACCCACCGCATGTACCGCAAGGGCGTACCTCGTGATCAGGGCGACCGCGCTCTGAACGCCTGGGTGCCCATGTCGAATGTTCTCGACCGGCCTATGCGCTTCGAGGTGATCTCGAACTACGGCACTGGCGGTGACCCCAAGACCCGCGGCCGTCGGTCCTCCGACGAGCCTGCTTTCACGGTCACCGGCAAGGTGTCCCGTAACCGCGTCGTCGGCGAGGACGGCAAGGAGCTGCCCCGCTTCTCGGACGCCGAGGCCGGGATCCTGCAGACCTTCCCGGCCGACTATCCGTGGTCCGGTCGGGCGATCGCCCAGCAAATCGGCAACGCGATCCCACCTCTGCTGGGCAAGGCGGTCCTGCAGGCGGCCATCGGCCCGGCCGACGAGTACGCACGCTGATCACGAGATGGAACTCAGACGGCGTCCGAGGGCTTGGCCAGACTGACCCCGGAGGCCGTCCTGGGAGCGGGCAGGGGCACTGCCTCCTCCGGATCGGTCTTGGCGGGCTTCCTCCGTCGCAACGGGGCCTCGACTCGCAGCTTCTCGAACAGGGGGAGCAGCGTGTCGACGGCGGCGGCTTCGACGCGGCCGTCACATGGGCCTTCCGGAAGATGATCCCAGTCCACTGCCGCGTCCGTGCCAGCCTCAATCCAGTCGTACAACTCGTCGACGTCAGGGTCGGTATCCGGGGCCAGGACGTCGTACATCAGCGTGCTGCCGGCGGCGTTCACGGCTGACGAGAAGGCATTGACGTGGTCACCTGGGCGGGCGACGCCCGAGTCGAGGAGGCCGCAGACCACCCGGATCACGGCCTGGGCCGTGGGGCGGTGGTCGACGACGTCCAATCGCATCGTGGTATTGAGGACGTCCTGGATCTTGCACGCAATAACGACGGGGTCGTAGTCGTCGCCGTCCCGGAAGAGCTCGGCGGCCCACCAGAGGCGGGAGAACGTCTGTGTGTAATGCGCTCCGCTGAAGCGGGCGGCCGTGGCGATACCCGGGCCCTCCACGCTATCGGCCCCCTTGTGGCGCCAGACGACGTAGTCCGGGGCGACGACCATGGCGAGGTGGTTCCAGACACGGCTGTCGGCGGCCTCGGCGCGGGTCATCCGAAGCGTGGCATGCAGCCTGGGTGCAAGCCAGGCATCGGCCGAATACCGGTCGGCGGCGAAGCGCCGCATGGCCTCGTCGAGGAGTTCGCGGACCGGCGCGGTACGCCGCCGCTCGGCGGTCCGGTCGTCGTACGCCACGCTGGCGCGGGTGAGCGCTACCTGCGGGGGGAGTTCCCGACCAGACTGGATGCCGCGGCCGAGGTACTTGGCGACCGCCGCGTCCGGCAGAAGCGCGAGCACGGGAGGCAGGTCGGCGGGGGCCAGCGGGGTCATCGTGCTTCGCTCCTGTCCGCGCGGTCGACGGCGCGCACCGCTTCCGTCAACTTCCTTGCGATTCGACTTCGCTTGCCCGCCGCGTATTGGATGTCAGTCTGGAGTTCGGACCAACCGAACCCCTTGGTGCGACGTTCCTCGATGTCGTACAGAGCGTCGGTGAGCGGGCGGCCCGGCAGTACGTCGGGAAGCATCATCCGGAGCACGGCCTCGCGCCAGCCGGTGGGCATCACCGGGGTTCCGTCCTCATCGACGTCCAGATCGGCGACGGCGGTGTGGAACATAGCGGTCCACGCATCCTGTGCAATCCGGCTGGCGGTCATCTCGCGCAGAAGCTTCTCTGCCGTGTTTCCCCCGTTCCCGCCGAGTAGGTCGACAAGTCCATCCACCGAAGCGGTGTTGAGAAAAACTGTCGGCACCTCGCCGGTGGTCTCCACGATCCAGGGGGAGTCCTTATAGGGTCGCAACCACTCCAAGGCCCCCTCGCGGAAATCCTCCTCGACGATCTCGATCTCGCGCTGACGCACCGGGCGAGCGCCTTTGAGATCGAGATACCAGTCTTGTTCAGTGGTACCGATCACCCGGCCGGCGACTCCATCGACGGTGGCGGCCACGGTCAGGCCGAGCACGGCACGGTTGAGATGACGGCTCCGGTGCAGGTCGATCGTCCCGCTCCAGACGCCGTCGGCGGACCTTCTCAGCCGTGCCGTGGTCCGTGCGTTTGTCGCCTTCTCCGTGAGAGCTGCAAGGCAGACAGGATCCGTCCACGCACCATCAGCGAGCTCTGCCTCGGGAAGCGTGGCCTGCAAGCGGAGCGTGCAGTACTCCCAACTCTCCCGGCCAGACTGATGGAGAGCCACTGTTCGCTCGGGCTTGGACACATGGGAGTACGGGAGCGGTGCGGTACCGTCGACCGTAATGGCGACCACGTCGAGATCGATGTCGCCGAACAGTGTCGTGTACGGGTAGACGGGCTTCACGCCGATCCTCCACGGGCCTTCTGGACGTCGACTACGAGTCGGGCGAGACCACCCCGGACGGGATGGGTAGCAGGGTCGGTCACTCCAGTGAACACGGCGGTCCGCACTCCGGGGTCGACGACGAGATCGCCGTTCTCCAAACGACAGTTATCGGAGGGAGTCAGTTCGGCCCAGCCGACTGCTGGGCGGCCCCCGGACCGTACGTCGAACTTGGCCACGGGCGTGAGTACCCAGGGGTCCTCGGCCTCGGGAAGCTTGAGGCCGACGGTGACATGCCAGGCACCCCCGTCCTCGACACGTGCCTGCACGCTTCGGACGACCGGGAAACCCTG
Organism: Streptomyces sp. NPDC048623; assembly: GCF_040650755.1. Lineage (NCBI taxonomy): Bacteria > Bacillati > Actinomycetota > Actinomycetes > Kitasatosporales > Streptomycetaceae > Streptomyces > Streptomyces sp. NPDC048623. The sequence continues at coordinate 77,741 of NZ_JBEZHV010000009.1, read as the reverse complement.
CGCACGCCGCCCACCACCGCCGGCACCGTCCAGTCTTAGCAGTTCCCGCAGCACCGCGGGGCCGCCAGTACGGGCTACATCACGGCGGGCAACCAGCCCCCGTACCGCCTTGTCGATCTCAGCCCGGAACTCCTTCAGCCGAGTGAGCGCGCCGCGCTCGTACAGAGTGGTGAGCTCCTCCGTGCGGTCCCAGCGATCGTGCTCAGGTGGCTCGGAGGCGCGCAAGAAGGCCTCCGCGAGTTCGACGTCCTCGCCTTCCCTTCCTGTGGCGAAGCCGGCGAGCAACACGGCCTGGAACGGCGCGGTGCCGAGCGGGAGCTCACGCGGGCGCTGCTCGGTGATGGTCATCCGATTGCCCCGCATGCAGACGACCCTGCTGTGACGCTCGTCGCGTTCCCCGGCCGCGGTGAGCAGGAGCAGCGCTTGGTGCTCCCGGCCCTTGTCCCGGGCGCGGCCGCGTCCCTTGAGGGGGGAGACGACGAGCGGTACCTCGACCAGGGCAACCTGGTCGCTGGCAGTTAGTACGGGAACGGTCCCACCGTCGAGGTATGCCTGGAAGGCACGCCCGAGGGCGGGGTGGTGGGCATGGGGGTCAACGCGTTCCTCTGAAATGAGGACCTGACCATCGCGAAGGGTGGTGACGCTCGCCTCCATCAGCGCCGCGGCTGCCTTTCCCCCGATCATGGATGCCCAGAATCCGTCGGCGAGCGATCGGACAAGCTTGTCGTGCATCTCCTGGAGCGTCTCGGCGTCCCCCGATGCATCGTGCGCGCCGACGACGAGAAAGGAGGTTCCCGGAGCGTTGCCCGCCCGGTCTAGGTGGAGTGAGTGAACTTCCGACTCGCTGGCCCACCAGGACCGGGACACCCCCTCGTGGTGGGGCTCGGTCTCGGTCTGGCCAAACCAGGCCGGCCCGGCATAGGCGTCCCCATCGAGCTCGTGCCAGGGCAGGTCGACCCGCCCGATCACGCGGCGCTCGGCATGTCCCTCGTGCGGCTCGGACAGGGTGGAGTTGACGAGGACGAGCCCGAGACGGCTGGTGGCCCACAAGGTCGCCTTGCCCAGTCCGTACGAGCCTCCGGCACGACCGCCGGCCTGCTTGTGGCTGTCAAGCTGGCGGCGTACGACCGCGGCGTAACGGCCGTCCTGGTACTCCGGACCGGTGAGACCTGCGGCGTTGTAGTCCTCGACGCGGAGGAGCAGCAGCGAGCGCTGCTCGTCCAGGTCGTCGAGCGCGGCCTGAAGGCCACGGGAGACCTTTTGCCCGCCCTGAGCCGCGGCCTCGTAGTGCCGACGGAGTTCGTCCCAGCGCATAGCGGCCAGGAAGGCGTCAAGGTGTTCACCTGTGAGCTCGTGGAGGACGTAGCGCACTCGAACTGGCACCGTGTGGTCAAGGCGCTCGTCGAGCGAGTTCTGTGTGGCCTCGCGGGCGAGGACGGACAGGTCGGCGTCGAACGCGAAGGCCGCGGCGTTGCCGTACTCGCGGCCGCCGTCGGTGTGTGCCGGTCGATGGTGCCATCGACGTGTCCTGGACGAGGTGATGTCAGTAGGCCGGTCATGGGCGGTGTCAGGGTCGAAGTCAAAGACGGCAGCGATGGCGCGCTTCATCTCCTCACGCGGTTCGGAACGGCCGTGGATCCAGGCGGAGACAGCCGCCCGCGTTAGATTGAGGCGCTGCGCAAGGTCGGCCTGCTCCATGTCGGCTCGCGTGAGCTGACATTCCAGCCAGATGCCGAACTCCTCGCCTTGCGGTGCGGTCATGCGATTCCCCCCGGGTGGTCGCCCCTGCGTTGCGCACACCAGACGCCCGAGGAACACCCATCACACGCCTGTCGGCGGACAGATTATCACCGCATATTTGACAGAGTGCCCTTCATCGACTAGCTGTTGGCGAGCGTCTTAAAAGGCTCCACGCGGACTTCACACACCCCTCTTCCGAGCCTTCAGCGAGTCGCGCCGTTCCGCCACGACCGCAGCCACCCGCTCGGCGGCTTCGTCCGCACTTTCGTGTTCCCAGACCCTCACCGGCAGCCAGCCCGCGTCCACCAACCGAGCATCGGTATTCGCATCCCGAGCCCGGTTCTTCTCAATCTTCTCCCGCCAGAACTGAGCGTTCCGTTTAGGCCACGTCGCATGCTCCGGGCAGCCGTGCCAAAAGCAGCCGTCGACGAACACGGCCACTTTGGCAGGCCCGAAGACGATGTCCGCCTCACGCCGCACGCCCTTCAGGGGACGCCGATGAACTCGGTAGCGAAGCCCAGCACGGTGCAGCGCGCTGCGCAGAGCCTTTTCCACACCGGTATCCCGACTGCGCTGCCCGCTCATGCGGGAGCTCGTCTCGGGCGTCGTCTCCAGTGCTCTCATGTGGCCATTGTGGCGCGGATATCAGGAAGGAGGCCCAGCTGGATAGGCGAACGAGCACTCAGGGACAGCATCGCGAGTCAGTCACGCAGCGGCCTCTCCAGACTCGTAGAGCAGCTGCGCGCGAGCCAGGGCATCGTCCGGGTCGCTCCCCTGCAAGGAGAACCAGACCAACAGGTCAGCAATCAGCGTGACGGCAGCCTCCTGGTTCACTCTGGACCGGACACCGCCGACCGCGCCGCGCGCCCCCACCAGCCCTCGATAGGTCTCCAGCATCGCGGCCGCACGGCCGGCGCGCGTGCAGACGGCGTCGGCCATCAGCGATAGCTCACACCACACGGCCTTGCCGCGCTCCATGGGAAGCGAGCCCCAGCTGGTCGACATCGAGGCCAGCAGGTGCAGGCCTCGGCCGCACTCGGCGTCGCACGCCTTGGGCCTGCCGCCTTCCATCGGAGGCAGTACGGGGCTCATGTCGTGCAGCTCCACGCGGAGCCGGCCGTCCTTCGCTTCCAGAACAAGGGTGGCCGGAGCCCCCTCCCCCACATGCTTGATCACATTGGTCGCCAGCTCGGTCACGACGAGCTCGGCCTCGTCCACCGCGTGTTGAGCACCCCACTGCCCGAGCGTGGAGCGAACTGTCCTGCGCAGCAGTCGCACCTCACCCGGCAATGCCTCGAAGGGCATGACGCAACGAAGCCCGGACTCGCTGTACCCACTGAAAGCCATACGAGACTCCCTCCCCGATCAGCGCAGCGCTACGCACACCGCATCCGTACGGCGACGCTGCGTGATCTCGGTGGATCGAGTATGGCAGCGAGAACTCTCACCATGAAACTTCTCACGAGACTCGATCGGGTGATTCCGCCGTCGTCGGCAGGTCGGCTGCATAGCCTGATCGGGCCCGAAGGCGGGCTCTCGCAGCGAAGCGAAGGACGACCCCTTGCAGTCACGGACAACCACTCGGCGCCGCCACCTCGGCACGACCATGCGCAAGTTGCGAGAGCGCGCGGGCATGACCCTCGAAGACGCCGGCGGCCGCGTCGGGGTGTCCAAGGCAACGGTGAGCCGCTACGAGACTCAGGCCGGCCCGGTGAAGTGGCCCATCGTCGATGCCTTGTGCCGGGAGTACGGCGTCACCGACGCCGAACGGAACGCCGTCGTCGGCCTCGCTAGAGACGCCAAACAACAAGGCTGGTGGAACTCGTTCGCCGACAGCATCCCGGAGAGCATGAACCTGCTGCTCACGCTGGAGGACGAAGCGGCCCGTGAGGACCACTTCTCCTGTGTCTACGTCCCTGGGCTCCTCCAGACGCGCGAGTACAGCACCGCACTCCAGCAGGCCAATGAGCTGCGCCTCGGACAGCAGGAGGTTGACCGGCTCGTCGACATCCGCATGAAGAGGCAGGAGATCCTCACCCGCTCCCAGCCTCCGCACCTCTGGGCGATCCTCGATGAGTCGGTCCTCCGCCGGGTCGTCGGATCTCCCGAGATCATGAGAGCTCAGCTGGAACGGCTGCTCGTCGAGAACGAATCGCCTCACGTCACCCTGCAAGTACTGCCCTTCTCCAAGGGAGCACACGGCGCAGCACTGGGAAGCTTCGTCATCCTGGGCGGCACAGAGCCTTCGCTCGACGTCGTGTACATCGACCTGCACACCGGTTCGCTGTTCATGGAAACCGAGGCAGAACTCGACCGATACAGACTTGCGTTCGAGTACCTGCGGGCGCAAGCGTTGGACATGGAGACTTCGTCATCCCTGATCCGTCGCATCAGCAAGGAGCTGTAGTGGCCTCGCCGCATTCCCTCACCGCCACCGACGCCTGGTTCAAGTCGTCGTACAGCGGCGCAAATACAACTGAATGTGTGGAGTGCGCGCGCACCGACACCGGCGCGTTGGTGCGGGATTCAAAGCGGCCGGATGGGCCGGTGCTGGCCGTACAGGAAGACGCTTGGAGCGTCTTCGTCGAGAGAGTCTCCTCGCTTCGGCTCACGCCTGGTCGCTCAGCGCGGTGAGGTGCTGACCAAAGCTCTGCTGCAGACTCTCCAGAAGGGCACGACCCCTGCTGGCCGTTTCGTTCTCGGGAAGGCCGATCAACCCCGGCCGCGAGGAGGAAGACCGCCGGGCCGCCGACGTTCGATCACGCCCCCGCTTCTGGCGACTTCCCGTGCTCCAAGTAGGCAGTCTGGCTGTCCGTCCGAGCCTGGATACCGGCGGCGATGCGCCGTGCGAGGCGGGGGATGGTGAGCTCCGGCACCCGGTCGACGTCGTGGAAGTCGTAGCCCCGGAGCTCGTCTGCTTGCAGGACGATCTGCCGGCGGTCGCCCGCGCTCAGGCGGCCGCCGTCGAAGAGGTAGAGGATCTTGTCTCCCTCTCCGGGGTTCGGCGCCCAGTCGACGACGAGCAGGCGGCCGATGTGCGGTGCGATGCCGAGTTCCTCCTGGACCTCACGAACACAGGCTTGTCTCGGGGACTCCCCCGCCTCGACGTAGCCCCCTGGAATGTCGTGGTAGTCCTTGTATGACGGTTCGACGAGGAGGACTCGATCGGATTCGTCGAAGAAGAGAGCGCCGGCTGCCATGCGGGGGCGGGCCATCTTCGCTTCGTGCTCGTTCTCGCTCACGGTTCGGACTCTAGCTGCCCGCAACGACGCCCAGTCTGCGAGCCAGATCTGCCACGGGATGGGAAGGCCGGCCCCTCGTGCCACGAATCCAGCCGATGACCAGTTCCCGGCTCAGGTAGTGGTGGCGCACCTGCTCAGGGGCGGCCTGTTCGGCTTCCAGCAGAACGGCCAGGGCTTCATCGGTGCGGTTCCAGGAGCTCAGCGCCTTGGCGACTTCGAGGCTGTGTCGTGCGCGCCGTTCCATGGGCAGGGCGCTCGTGTCGATCCGTGAGCCCAGGTCTGCGGCGATCTGAACGTCACCGAGTTCGCCGGCGGTGGCCACGCAGTGGATAGCCACATTGGTCGGGCCGAAAGCCGTCCACAAGTGATTGGCGTCGGCGCCGAGTCGTTGCGCAACCTCGTCCGCCTCGCGGAGGAAGGTCTGCGTGGTCGCCCTGTCCTCTGCCCGCGCGGCAGCCATCGCACCGGCGAGAAACAGCGTGCCGTACACCGAGAGGTACTCGTCATCGGCGTCGGCCGACTCGGGCTGCATGACGGTTGCCGCGTCGTTCACCAGCTGGACCGCCGCTGTGAAGCGCCCGGTGGCCAGGAGACAGTGCGTGACCGCTCGGAAGAGCGATCCCGTGACCTCCCTGCGGCCGCTGCACTGCGCTGCTGCCAGGCCTCGGTCCGCGGCGATCCATGCCAGCTCGGGCTCTCCTATCTTGCCCAGCACCATGGCGGCACCGTGGTAGGCGAGAGCAAGCAGGGCGTGGGCTTCCTCCGCCTCGTGCCCCGAGTAGGCGCGGGATGCGGCGAGGGCATCGGCCAGGACATGGGGGAGACGCCGGGTGGCAAAGCCGTAGCGAGATGCTTGGTACGCATCGAGCACGTCGCGCACGTTGCCTCGAAGGTCCAGCAGGGCGGGTGGCTCATCGTCGGCTGTGAAGCTCAGTAAAGGGGCGAGCTGTTTGTAGTCCATGAGTGCTTCGCGCAGCGCAGGAACGGTCCGTCGACCGCTGTCGGCCGACCACTCGATGAGGCTCGACTCGGCGAGCAGGTCTCCGAGGGAGACGTCGAGCGCCTCGGCGAGTGACGCGATCACCGAAAGGCGATCAAGCTCGATCCTGTTGTTCTCCGCCTTGCTCAGCCAGTCCGTTGTACGGCCGACAAGGCCGGCCAGGACCTCTTGAGAGAGACCTCGCCGACGCCGATACCAGGCAACGCGCTCCCCAATGGTCAGGTTCTGTGTCATCCCACGCATGTCCTGATCATCACCTCGTGGCCGAAGTGGACCCCGGAAGGATTTTCCGGGGTGCTCTGGGGCGCCCTGGCTACTGTCGCAGCAGACCGGGAGAACCGCGGGCGATGTGAGCAACTCAGCCCGCGGCAACCGGCTTTGACCACTGACGTTCATCCGTCCCACCCGTCTTTCTCATGCCGAGAGATCGGAATTAGTCATGCGCAAAACCATCACGATCGAGGGTGGTCACCTGTCCATTGAGACAGGCATCCCCAAGCCCGGTGCGACCACGATCGTCGAACGGAAGGGGCTCGGTCACCCCGACACCCTCGCCGACCACCTCGCCGAGGGGCTGTCGCTTGCGTACAGCCGCTACACCGTCGAACGCTTCGGCGCGGTGCTGCACCACAATTTCGACAAGCTCGGCCTCCTCGGGGGCGCGAGCGAGGTCCGGTACGGCGCCGGCCGGATGACCGCCCCAGTACGCGTCCTGGTCAACGGGCGGGCTGCGCCCATGTGCGGGGGCGAGCGGATCCCCGTGGAAGAGATCGTGGAGGCCGAGGTGCGCGCGTTCTTCGCCCGCCGTCTTCCCGATGCCTCAGACCACCTGGACATCACCTTCAACATCACCAGCAATTCCAGCCCTGGTGCTGTCCTCACGGGGGACAAGGTGCCGGACAGGACGCGGTGGTTCAGCCCCCGCTCCATCGACGACCTGCGCGAGCGGCGGGTCCGGCTGTCGAACGACACCTCGCTCGGGACCGGATGGGCACCGGAGAACGTCTTCGAGTCCTTTGTCCGCGAGCTGGTGAACCATTTCTCCGGGCAGAGTGAGTTCACGCTCTCCCACGCCTGGTGCGGCTCCGACGTCAAGCTCATGGGCTACTGGGACGGCGACCAGGCCGACGTCGTCCTGTGCGTGCCGCAGAAGTCGCGCCATGTCAGCAGCCGTGACGAGTACATCCGGAACGCCGAGTGCGTCCTTGCCGAGTGCTACCGGCTCGCCGGAATCAGGCTTCCGGGCGCCGAGGTCCGGTTCCGGCTCAACGCCCGCGACGTACCGGAGAATGACGAGCTGTACCTCACGTACACCGGCAGCTCGATCGAGTCCGGAGACGAGGGCGTCGTCGGTCGCGGTAACCGAGTCAACGGGCTCATCACGCCCCTGCGGCCGATGAACCTGGAAGGCGCCAATGGCAAGAACCCCGTCTACCACGTCGGCAAGCTCTACAACATCGCCGCTCAGCGGCTGGCCCAACGGCTGCACGAGGCAACCGACGGCCACGCCGAGGTCCACCTGGTCAGCACCACCGGTCAGCGTCTCGACCAGCCGTGGCGCATCCTGATCCGGCTGTCCTCCCCGGACGCCGAGTCCGACAAGGTCCAGGCGCTCGTCGCCGAGGCCCTGGAGGGGTTCCCCGCCCTTACGGACGAGCTGGTCTCCGACGGGATCGTGCTGAGCTGATGGCCCGGCGAACGCTTGGAGATGTGCCGTCGGGGTGTCGGGAGCGGTTGCTCGCGCACTACGGCCCCTCGGTCGAGGAGTGGCTGGACGCGGCCCCTGGCCGCCTGGCCGAGGCGGCCAGGCGGTGGAACCTCTCGCTGAGGAGCTACCACGACGCAGGCCACGCTTCGGCGGTCGCGCTCGCCGTGGCGCCTGGCGGGAGCCGCTTGGTGCTGAAGGCGTGGGTGGAGCCCACCCGCTACCGCCACGAGACGGCCGCGTTGCGGGTGTGGACCGGAGGTCCGACCGCGAACGTGGTCCACACCGCGGATGATCTGTCGGTGGCTGCCCTTGCGCTTGTCGGCGGGCAGCCCGGGGGCGATGTCCGCCCCGTGCGCGAGACGCAGGCGGTGGCCGCCGCGATCCACACGCTTCACACGCTCGGCCGGCGGATGCCCGGACCGGGTGTGCCCAGCCTGGATGACTTCCTTCACGAGGTCGTCCTGCCGCGCATCTACCGGCGGATGCGCGTCCTCGACCTCGGCTCCCACGGAGGACTCGCGAGGGAGGTGTGCCACGAGCTCGCCGACCTGCGTGAAGTCCCCACCCGGACGACGGTCCTGCATGCCGACCTGTACGCGGAGAACGTGATCTTCGACGTGGAGCAGCGTCCTTGTCTGATCGATCCCCACCCTGTGGAGGGTGACGCGGTCTTCGACTGGGCCTTCTGGAGCGTCTACTACGACCTCGAACGAGGGATGGCCGATCGGCTCGCCACGGCCGCACGGATCTCCCGCGTCCCCGTACCGGAGATCACGCCCTGGTGTCGGGCACTCGCGCTCGACGGGCTTCTCTACTACACGGAGATCGACGACCCGGCGAGGCCGAAGATCGCGGCGGGGCTGTCCTCTCTGATGGCATTCGGAGCGGGGACGTCCGGAACTGGGCGGGCCCGATGACGACGTACATCGTTCGCCACGGCCAGACGAACCACGGCAAGCGCTACCTCGTCAACGGCGTCCTGGCCAAGCGCATCCGCCTCAATGCCACGGCCGTATTCCAGATCAGCGAGGGGTCGGCGGTTGCTACCGTCGAATCGGTATCCCCATCCCATTCGCTGGATAAGAAGGATCTTCCTCATGCATGACGCCCGCGCCCTGATCGACATGGGTGCCGAAGCTGTTCGTCGGCTCGCTCGTCGCGGCTACTCCCTGGACCTGTCCGAACTGGAGTCCCTCCAGTCCCGGCGCAACCAGAACATCCGCTCGGCCGACGAGCTGCGGGCGGAGTCCAAGCGGGTGGCGAGTGAGGTCCAGCAGACCGCGAAGCAGGGCGGGGACATCGGCAAGCTGAAGGAGCGCGCCCGCGAGCTCAAGGACCAGATCCGCGACATCGAGGCCGGACAGGAAGGGATCGAGAGCCGGCTCCGTGACCTGCTCCTGAGCATCCCGAACCTGCCGGACGACTCGGCCCCGGACGGTGACTCCGAGGAGTTCGCCATCGAGGTACGGCGCGTCGGCACGCCCCCCACGTTCACGTTCGAGCCGAAGGACCACGTCGACCTCGGCGAGGCCACCGGCATCCTCGACTTCGCCCGGGCGACGAAGCTGTCCGGCTCGCGCTTCGCGGTGTCGCGCGGGGCCGGCGCGGCCCTGGAGCGCGCCCTGGCCACGCTCTTCCTCGACATCCACACGCGCCGACACGGGTACGTCGAGCACTCCGTGCCCTTCCTCGTCACCCGCAAGACGATGACCGGCACCGGGCAGCTGCCGAAGTTCGAGGAAGACCTGTTCAAGACGGGCGTGGCCGACCGCGACCTGTTCCTGATCCCGACGGCCGAGGTCCCGCTGACCAACCTCTACGCCGACGAGATCATCCCGCCGGCCGAGCTGCCGCTGGCCATGACCGCCCACACCCCGTGTTTCCGCTCGGAGGCCGGCTCATACGGCCGCGACACCCGCGGTCTGATCCGCCAGCATCAGTTCGCCAAGGTCGAGATGGTCAAGATTGTCGACCCGGACACGGCGGACGCCGAGCTGGAGACGATGGTCGGCCACGCCGAGGCATGCCTCAAGGAACTCGGCCTCGCCTACCGGGTCATCAAGCTGCCGGCCGGCGACACGGGCTTCTCCGCCCAGCTCACGTACGACATCGAGGTCTGGATCCCGAGCCAGAAGACGTACCGCGAGATCTCCTCGGTCTCCAACTTCGGTACCTTCCAAGCCCGCCGGGCCAACATCCGGACCCGAGGCGAGGACGGCAAGCCCAAGCTCGTCGCCACCCTCAACGGCTCCGGTCTGCCCGTCGGCCGCACCCTGGCCGCTCTCCTTGAGCAGTGCCAGCAGCAGGACGGCTCGATCGTCCTGCCCGAATCCCTCTTCCCGTACCTCGGCTTCCGCCGTATCTCGGCGGACGGAACACCGGAGGCATAACGTGCTCGTCGGCGTCTGCGACTTCCCTGGTAGCTACGCCTTTCCACCCGCCGGATACGGCGGGATCGAACGATGGCTGTGGGCGGTCGCCGTAGGCGCCCGGGCCGCAGGCGCCGATGTGCACCTCCTCGGGCCGGGCTGGCTCACGGACCTGGAACACGACTGGGTCCGCAAGCCGGTCCGCCTGGAGGACCTCGCCCCTGGAACGCTTGCCGAGCGCGAGCTGCGCGACAGCAGGTACGGCCTCCTGGTCGTCGGCCACGAGTACCCGTCGCTTCCTGCCTGGACGCGCACCTGGGGCCAGCTGGACTGCGACGTCGCCACCTTCCAGCACTCGCCTGTCTTCCAGCACAGCCCCGCCGCCTTCGACGGCCGACGGTCGCGGCTCTACTGCTACTCGCCCGAGATGACAGAGCGGTACGCGGAGCACCAGCCGATCCCAGAGCTCGCCGTCCACCTCGGCCTCGACGAGAAGGAACCGCCGGCCGTCGCCGGCACCGACCTCGTCTGGCTCGGCCGGATCGACGAGGACAAGGCGCCACACATCGCCGCCCGCGCGGCGCAGATCCTCGGCCGTCGCATCCGGATCGTCGGTCCTGTCTTCGACGAGACATACGTCCGTCGCCACGAGCGCCTCCTCACCGCCGATCACGTGAAGTGGGTCGGCGAACTCGGCGGCCCTGCCAAGACCGCCGCCATCGCCGAGGCATCCGCCTTCGTCTACACGTATGCCCGGTCGTACGTGGAAGCCGGCGCCGCCGTCTTCGGAGAATCCCTCCGCGCCGGCACGCCCATGGCCGCCCTGACCTGGCGGGACGGAACATGCGCCCAGGCCGCGCTATGCGACGAGACGGGCGCGGTCGCCGTGGCCGACCCGGAGGAGGACGATGAGACCGCGGCGCAGAAGCTCGCTGGCGCTATCGAGCAGGCGGAAGGCCTCAACCACCGCCGCGTCCAAGCCGTAGGCATGCAGCGTTTCAACCCCGTGCGCCACTTCCAGGCGATGGCGACCCGGCCGTGCTGACCCAGGCGACTGGCTTCGCCGGAGGTGAACTGGCCCAGCGGATGCCTGACGTACTGCGCGCCGCGTTAGGCCCTCACTGGGAGCTCACCATCGATGGCCCTCACATCGAGATCCTTCACCCGCATCGCGGAACTCCCTACCAGCCGCCGCGCAGACCACCCACGTGGCGGGAGCTGCTCAACTCCTTGGAGCTCGGCTTCGCGCGGGTCGGTGCTCCGCGCGAGGCCTGCCTCCCGCTGCGGTGGGGACGCGAGACTGAGCTGACTATCTCTGCCGTCCAGGCACTGGACCCACTCCTCAAAGACGGCCGGCCCCGAACTCACCGGCGCGGATTCATCCCCCAGCCGGTGGTCCGCTTCACAGGGGAACGGGACTCGGCAGGTGAGTTGAAGGACGGCTTTCTGACCTCCTTCGTCAACATCTCCCGCGTCCAACCCATAGAAAGCATGGCCGAGTACGGCGCGGTCCTCGACGGCTGGCTCACCGTCCTCTCCAAACTCGGCTTCCACGCCCGCCACCTGAGCATCTACGGCACGCCGGTTCCATGGCGTCGACGCGAGGTCGAAGGAATCACCCTGCGTTTCCGCCACCTCGACATGCCCCTCGGTGACATCGTTCTCCTGTGGAACACCGCCCGACCTGACCGCTTGGCCGTCGACCTCGGCACCGGGCTGGAACGACTGGCCTGGGCACGCACACGTGCTGACTGGTGCGGGCTCGTCTACGGCCCCATCAGCCGACTGGCACCCGGTCCAACCTTGGATGCGGCCCGCACAGCCACGCTCCTCATCGGACAGGGGATACTCCCAGCAGCGCGCGGAGCCGGAGGGATCACCAGAAGAGTCATCGGGACGATCGACTCCCGGGTCGCCCACTTGGGCGTGAGCGCTCTGGTGCGCTCCGCTTATGCCTTCTGGGAACTTTCAAGCCCGATGAAAGTGCCTTGGCCGGAAGTCGTTCGGACGATCGAGGGTGAGGTCGACAGGCGGCGCTCCCTCCCCCTGCCGCGACCATCGAGGCATGAAAAAATCGCAGCCGAATGACGGCCTCTCGCCGCCCGGTCGGCAACAGGCACCACAGCCACGGCCTACGCGCCCTCATGGTCCAGGCGAACTTCCCGTCCCGGCCGCCAGCCGAGCGCCAGCCACGCACCCGCCAAGTGGGTTTCTGGTGCGGCCGCGCGGGGGACCGGGTAGCCCGTCCCGCCGTGGGCGAGTGGCGGGCCGGTGGGTGGTGAGACCGGGTATCGCTGCGCGCTTGGATGCCCTGCGGTCTGGTGGGTGGGCGCTCGGTTTGTGGCGGGGGCGAGTGGGACCAATCCCTCGATGGGGGTGCGCGGAAGTGGAATGGGGTGCCCAATCCACGTCCGGCGGCCAATGGCCGTCCTCCGGCCGGGGCGCAGGCCCCGCTGGTCACGGCCAGCGGGTGGCGCAAACCCCAGCACGACGCGGAACAACGGCCAGGTGTCGTCGCCGCCATCGTCGTTCACGAGGGACGTGCGCTGGAAGGTGCGTCGTCGAGTCAGCGAAGGGCCACTCGCGCGTCATCACGGTCCGCGCTTGGAGGGCGTCCGCAGTTGGCCCGGGGAGCGATTGGCGGGATTCCCCGACCCTCCGACCCACCACCGGCTACCGTACGGACACGCTGCATCACTCAACGCGGTCACGCGAGGAGGACTCCCTGTGCCGTCACCCTGTGACCCCCAGCATGCTCCCGTCGGCGATGTGGGCGCCGCGCTCATGATGATCGACTCTCAGCTCACAGCCATCCACAACGGAAAGGACAGGACCGACCCTGAACTTCGGTCGCTGGCCGCCCAGTTCATCGGTTCTCTGGGCCCCGGGGGAGCCGATGACGTGCTCGACGGCGCTTGCACGCTCGTCTACATGTTCATGCAGTGGCTGCGAATGGCCTACGAGGACCACGACAGGGACGTCATCGAGTACGTGGTACCCAACCTCGTGAGCACGATGCGCATGATGCCCAAGAGCGTCCGACCCGAGGCCATCCCCACCATGGCCGGCCTCCTCGTCGCCGCAGGCACCGGCCTCAGCCCCAACCTATGGCGAAAGCAGTACGGAGACTGGACCGAGGACGAGCTGACTCCCCTGGAAGCCACAGTCCTCCTGCTCGCGGAGCACATCAACCGTCTCACCGACGACCCCGACTTCGCCACCCGGATGGTCACCGAGGCCCTGTCCAGGTCGCTCGAAGACTGACGCGCCGCGTCCTTCGCCCGGGGCTGTTCCCCCCACAAGCAGTGACCAGCGGGGCATGCGCCCCGACCCTAAGTCCGCCATGAGTCGCTGAGCCGGGCCCCAGCCACCCCATTTCACTTCGGCGCACCCCTCCCCGGCGGGGAAAGGGTCCTCAGGCAGCAACCGCGAACCGGGCTCCCGCCCACCGCCTTCCGGCCGCCCACGGCGGGACGGGCTGCCCGGACCTGCCCGCGCGGCCCCGCCCCCGGCCGCCCTCCGAGTGTGAAAAGGACCCCGGTGGCACCGGGTCAAGGGTGGGCGAAGCCCATCGCATCGCGACGCCGAAGGCGCCCTTGACGCGGGGACTCCGGGGGCCACACTCGGAGTGAGGGCGGCCGCACCAGAAACCCACACAGGAACCTGACCCTTCGGGCCCCTCGCCATCCCCGCCGCAGGGCGGGTAGCGGGCCGGTGGGTGGGGGCTTGGTTCGCGGCCGAGGCCGGAGGTTCCATCCCTTGTAGGGGGTGCGCAGTCGTGGAATGGGGCAGTTTGGCCCGGCTCAGCGGCCAACCGCCGCCGTCCGGTTGAGACTCATCCCCCGCTGGTCGCCGCCCCGCCGGAAGCGGCCCCGCCAGCGAGGCCGGCGGTCAAGGATGAGCGAAGCCCGTCGGGGAGCGACGAGACCACAGGGAGCGCCTTTGAGAGGGCGGCGTCGGGGCCTCACCGGTTGATGAGGCTTTCATGGTGTGCTGGCCTGCGGGCGATGCCGGGCCGACGAACGGAATGCGCGGGCCTGTTGAGAGGCGATGACCGCAGAGTGAGGGTCTTGCGCAGACGGGTGAGGATTCTGCGGCCCTGCCGGTGAGTACCCGTGCTCATGCCTGAGCGGTACCCGTGGTCCACCGTGGAGATCACCAACGGACCGACCCGAGGAAGCAACCGATGCCGACTGCGTCCCACCCCCGCCGCGTCCCGCGCCTGCGCCGACTCCTTGCGCTCGCTTCGGGCAACTGGGTCGCCCGGGGCTATCTGGCGGTATTCGCCGTCTCGTTCACAGTCATGTTCCTCTTCCCGGAGAGCGCCTTCGCAGGGAGCTCTCTGCTGCTGACGGCGCCCCTCTCCTTCCTGTGCGTGTTCCTCCCTCTCGACCCCGGCGCCGAGGTCGACGGGGCTGCCGACGTGACGGCGGTCGCGGTCTTCGCCGTATGGCTCATGCTGTGCGCCCTCGTGAACGCTGCCGTGCTCGGCGCCCTCGCCGCGCGGACCGCGACCGCCACATCGGCCGACGCGCGTGAGCCCCTCCCGCACGTCGCGGACCCGGCTGAGCGGAAGGGAACAGACACGACGGACCCTGCGGCCACCCGCCCGCAGAGGGTTCGGGCCTTGCTGGCGCCCGCGGTGGACAATTGGCTCGCGCGTGGATACCTCGCCGTCGTCGCGGTGGCGCTGGGCTTCTTCCTGTGCGCCGCGTTCGTGCTGCCGGATCCCGGATTCGCCGGCATCTGGCCGCTCATGGCCACGGCGCCGTTCAGCATCCTCGCGATGGCGGTGTCGTCGCCCGTTGAGTACTACTCCTCGATCGGCTGGTTGAGCCCGTTGGTCTTCTCCATCGGGGTGGCCCTGTCCGGGCTGGTCAACGCCGTGCTGCTCGGCCTGCTCGCACGCAGGCTGCGGGCGCGGGAACCGCGCCCGGCCTCGTGAGCCAAGCGCCGGATCAGCCGGCCGGACCAAAGGCATGCCGCCTGAAGAGGCCGGAGCTCATGGCGGCCCTGTCACGACTGACCGTGGCCCCTGACGGGGCTACGGGGCCGCCTCGCGGAAGAGTGCCAGGAGGGCGCGGGCCTGCGGGGAGTCCGCGTCGAAGAACTGTGTGGACAGTGCGGAGGGCACGGCGGGGCCGTGCATGCGGACCTCATCGCATCGGAAGCAGAACGCCGCCTCGAACAGCGCCAGGTCGAAAGCGTCCGCGTACGCCCGGACACTCCAGCCCGGCGAGAAACCGCAGCGGTGCTGCTCGCTGCCGGGCAGGCTCTCGATCAAGGCCAGGGCGTCGGCCGCCTCGCTCCCGATCCAGTGGGCACCCACCCTGCCGGGATACGGGGTGCCCCGCTTCGCCGGGAGTGCGGAGATCCTCACGACATCGAGCAGCACGGCAGCGGCTACGGCTTCGGTGGGGAGCTGCATGTGCGTAGTCTGCCCGCCTCCGGTGCCGGGGGGTGCACCCGGCCGCGCCAGGAGCCCCTGCAGGAACCGGAGCCGTAGGGCCTCTCGTTAGGCTCGTAGGACCAGCTTCTCGTACGAGTACGAGTACGAGTACGAGTACGAGTACGAGTACGAGACAGACCGCGCCGACCGACAGGAACCCGTCATGCCCAGCGCCCGTAACCTCTCCCCCGCCATCGCCGCCGCCGGGCTCGTCGGCGGGTATGCCGTGGCCCGGTGGACCAAGAAGCGGCCGCTCGGTGGGGTCGTGCTGGCCGTGGCCGGTGGGGTGGCGGCGCGGGAGTGGCAGCAGGTGGCCGGGGGGAAGGCGGCGGCCGGGCTGACGGCCGGGTATCTGGCCGCGTTCGCCGGGTCCCACCCGCTCGCCAAGAAGATCGGGGCCTGGCCCTCGGTGTTCTCCGTCGCCGGGGTCATGGCCGGGGCCGCTTACGCCGTCACCCGGAGCGCCCTGTAGACCCAGTAAGCCCCATGGGCCCCCAGCAGGCGCTCAGCCGCCCAGCGCGTGGCTGACCGTGTAGATCAGCAGGCCCGCCAGCGCGCCCACCACCGTGCCGTTGATGCGGATGAACTGGAGGTCGCGGCCGATGTTGGCCTCGATCTTCTTCGAGGTCTGGGTGGCGTCCCAGCCGGCGACCGTGTCCGTGATCAGCGACGTGATCTCGGCGCGGTAGGTGGTGACGACGTACGCCGCCGCGTCCTCCACCCAGCCCTCGACCTTCTCCTGGAGACGGGTGTCGGTCGACAGACGCGCCCCCAGGGAGATCAGGGACGCGCGGGCGCGGCGGCGCAGCTGGCTCTGGTCGTCCTCCGCCGCCGCCAGGAGCAGGGCGCGTACCGACGCCCAGGCCGAGGCGATGACGTCCTGGACCTCCGGGCGGGCCAGCAGCTCCGACTTCAGGCGCTCCACCCGCGCCCTCGTATCCGTGTCGCCCTGGAGGTCGGCCGCGAAGTCCGTCAGGAAGCGGTCGATCGCGCCGCGCGCCGGGTGGCCCGGCATGTCGCGCATCTCCGTCACGAAGCGGAGCAGCTCCTTGTAGACGCGGTCGCCGATCCTGCGGTCCACGAAGCGCGGGGTCCAGCCCGGCGCGCCGCCCTCGATCGCCTCCATCACCGAGTCCCGGTGCGTGATCAGCCAGTCGTGGCCCCGCGCGCACACGAGGTCCACGGCCCGGTGGTGGGAGCCGTCCGCGACCATCCGCTCCAGGGTCTTGCCGAGGCCGGGGCCGATCTCCGCCGCCTCCGCGCGCCGCGTGATCGCCTCCCCCACGACCGCCTGCACGTCCGAGTCCCGCAGCACCGTCAGCGCGCCCCGCAGGGCCGCCGCCAGTTCCGACGTGACGCGGTCCGCGTGCGCCGGGTCCGCCAGCCACGCGCCGAGACGGCGCGCGATGCCGAAGCCGCGCAGCCTGCCCCGTACGACATCGGCGGAGAGGAAGTTCTCGCCCACGAAGGAGCCGAGCGAGGCGCCCAGCTGGTCCTTCTTCGTCGGGATGATCGCGGTGTGCGGGATCGGCAGTCCCAGCGGGCGCCGGAACAGCGCCGTCACCGCGAACCAGTCCGCGAGCGCGCCGACCATGCCGGCCTCCGCCGCGGCCGCCACATAGCCCGCCCACGCGCCCGCGTCCGAGGACTTCGCCCAGGTGGCCAGGGCATAGATCGTCGCGACAAGGGCGAGGAGGCCGGTGGCGAGCGCCTTCATCCGGCGGACGCCCCGGCTCTTCTCCGCGTCCGCCGCCGTGTACGTGAAGCTCACCATCGCACCATCACCATCACCTCACCTCCCTACCTCACTGACTCCCAAGGCGCACACCGAGTTCCCACCCCCGCCCCGGTCGCACCCGGTCGCACCCGCCCGCATCAACCCCCACCCGGCCTTCGGGGGAATCCCGGGGCCCCGTCGACCCGTCTTCCCCGCCCATCGAACACCACGGAGGCAGGATGCTGTCTTATGTCCCCTTCATCCGGTTTGTCCTCCGATACGACCGGGGCCCTGCCGTCCGAAGCCGCCGGACCGGAAGCGTGGGAACCCCGCGACCCCACCCTCCCGCCAGGCCCGCGCCCCCGCCAGGCCCGTCCCCGCCGCCTCCGCCGCCTCCTCCGGCGCCTGCTCGCCCTCGCCGCCCTCGGCGCGCTGCTCCTCCTCGGCGCGTTCGTCGCCGGCTACCTCCTCGTGGACGTACCGGCCGCCAACGCCACCGCCGTCGCCCAGTCCAACCTCTTCCTCTACCGCGACGGCACCCAGCTCGCCCGCGACGGCGAGGTCGACCGCGAGAACGTGAGCCTCGCCCGCGTCCCGCTCCCCGTCCAGCACGCCGTGCTCGCCGCCGAGGACCGCGACTTCCACTCCTCCCCGGCCGTCGACCCGCGCGCGATGGTCCGCGCCACCTGGAACACCCTCACCGGCAAGGGCCGCCAGTCCGGCTCCACCATCACCCAGCAGTACGTCAAGAACTACTACCTGGGCCAGGAGCAGACCCTCACCCGCAAGGCCAAGGAGTTCTTCATCGCGCTCAAGCTCGGCCGCGAGAAGAGCAAGGACGAGATCCTCGAGGGCTACCTCAACACCAGTTACTTCGGACGCAACGCGTACGGGATCCAGGCCGCCGCCCGCGCCTACTACGGCAAGGACGCCAAGGACCTCGACACCGCCGAAGGCGCGTACCTCGCCTCCCTCCTCAACTCCCCCAACGCGTACGACGTCGCCACACACCCCGAGAACCGCGACCGCGTCCTCGCCCGCTGGCACTACGTCCTCGACGGCATGGTCTCCGAGGGCTGGCTCACCCGCACCGCCCGCGCCACCGCCGTCTTCCCCGCCCCGCAGCCCGCCCGCGCCTCCGCCGGCCTGTCCGGGCAGCGCGGCTATCTGGTGCAGGCCGTCGAGCAGTACCTCACCGAGCACGGCCTCGTCGACGAGAAGACCCTCGCCGCCGGCGGCTTCCGGATCACCACGACCCTGGAACGCGCCAAGCAGGACGCCTTCGTGAAGGCCGTCGACGAGCACGTGACGGCGAGACTGGACCCGGGGCGCAATCCCACCGACCGTTACGTACGGGTCGGGGGCGCCGCCATCGAACCGGGTACCGGCCGGGTCGTGGCGCTCTACGGCGGCATCGACTACACCCGCCAGTTCGTCAACAACGCCACCCGCCGCGACTACCAGGTCGGCTCCACCTTCAAGCCCTTCGTGCTCGCCTCGGCGCTCCAGCACGGCGCGCAGACCCAGGAGGGCGAGCGGATCACCCCCAACACGGTCTACGACGGCGACAACCGGCGCCCGGTGCAGGGCTGGAACGGGCCCGACGGCACCAACGGCACCAACGGCACCGACGGGGCCCCCTACGGCCCCGCCAACGAGGACGAGGAGAGCTACGGCCCCATCAGCGTCCGCACCGCCACCGACCGCTCCGTCAACGCCGTGTACGCCCAGATGGCGGTCGACGTCGGCCCCGCCCGGGTGCGCGACACCGCCGTGTCCCTCGGCCTCCCCGCCCGTACGCCCGACCTCACCGCCTCCCCCTCGATCGCGCTCGGCCCCGCCACCGCCAGCGTCCTCGACCTCACGCAGGCGTACGCGACGCTCGCGAACCACGGCCGGCACAGCACGTACACGCTGGTCGAGAAGGTCTCCCGGGACGGCGAGGAGCTGGAGCTGCGGGACACCGACGGTCGGCAGGCGCTGTCCCGCGAGGCCGCCGACACCACCACCTCCGTGCTGCGCAGCGTCGTCCGCAACGGCTCCGGCACGGCCGCCCTGGCCGCCGGACGGCCTGCGGCGGGCAAGACGGGCACGGCGGAGGACGACAAGGCGGCCTGGTTCGCCGGCTACACCCCCGAGCTCGCCACCGTGGTCGCGATGATGGGCCAGGACCCCGAGACGGGGCGGCAGCTGCCGATGTACGGGGCGCTCGGACTGCCCCGGATCAACGGGGGCGGGGCGCCCGCGGAGATCTGGGGCCGGTTCACGCGCGACGCGCTCGCCGGGGTGCCGGCGAAGGAGTTCGACCTGCGGCTGATGGAGGGCGCGGAGGAGCTGCCGCTGGAGCCGCCGACGCCGGACCACCCCGGTGACGTGCACGACGAGGGTTACGAGGGGCCGCAGCGTCCCCGCGGGAAGGCGCCGAAGCAGTCGAACGCGGTACGGGATCGGGGCGCGGCGCCCGTACGGCAGGAGCCGCGCCGGGAGGAGCCCGTACGAGCGGAGCCGCCTGCCCGGCCGGCACCGCAGGCGCCGCAACCGGTGCAGCCGGTGGAACCGGCCCAGCCGGCCGGGCAGACCGGTCAGGCCGGGCCGCCGCTGCCCGAGCCCGGGCCGCCGACCGTGGCACCCGTGGCGCCCTCACCCGGTGACACCGGTGGGCCGGTCAGTGGCCTCGGTGGCCTCAGTGGCCCGATGTCGCCTTGAGGCCGACCACCGCCACGAGCAGCAGACAGGCGAAGAAGATCCGGGCGGCGGTCGCCGGCTCACCGAGCACCACCATGCCGAGCACCGCCGCACCGGCCGCGCCGATGCCGACCCAGACGCCGTAGGCCGTACCGATGGGGAGGGTCCTGGTGGCCTGGGCGAGCAGCAGCATCGAGGCGACGATCCCGGCGACCGTGAAGACGCTCGGCCACAGGCGGGTGAAACCGTCGGTGTACTTCATACCGATGGACCAGCCGACTTCGAGCAGACCGGCGAGGACGAGAAGGACCCAGGCCATGACGACGAACCTCCGCGAGACGGATACAGGGGCGGTGCGTCGTCTTGTCGTGGACCCGGTACGGCGCGTCTCGTCGGGGTGACCTCAGCGTAGCAAAGAACAGGCAAAGGGCCTGGTGACGACGGTCACCAGGCCCTTCGCGCGTTCAGTTCAGAGGTACAGGCCGGTCGAGTCGGTGGCGCCCTGGAAACGGTCGGCGGCGACCGCGTGCAGATCGCGCTCGCGCATCAGGACGTACGCCACGCCCCGCACCTCGACCTCGGCGCGGTCCTCGGGGTCGTACAGGACCCGGTCGCCGATCTCCACGGTGCGGACGTTCTGCCCGACCGCGACGACCTCGGCCCAGGCCAGACGGCGGCCGACGGCCGCGGTCGCCGGAATCAGGATGCCGCCGCCCGAACGCCGCTCCCCCTCGGGGGTGTCGGTCCGGACCAGGACGCGGTCGTGGAGCATCCGGATGGGCAGCTTGTCGTGGGTGTTCTCGCTCACGGTTCGAACCTACCTGCCCGGGCGTGTCGGCCGTACGCCGGACGGGTCTTCGCCCGGAATCACCGCTTGCTCTTGCCGCTCTTGCGGGAGGACGCGGCAAGCAGCCCGACGAGGGCGACGGCGACGAGCGCCACCGGCACCACACGCTCCAGGCGCGGCGCGCCGTCCTCGTCGGTGAAACGGGCCTTCACGTCCGAGACGACCCGGTTGACGGCCACGAACGCGCGGCCGGCGGTGTGGTCGACCTGGGCGGCGACCTTCGCCTTCGCATCGCCGATGATCGTCTTCGGGTGCATCCGAATGCCGATCTCGTCGAGAGTGACGGCGAGCTGCTCGCGCCGGCGGAGGATGTCCGCCTCGATCTGCGCAGGGGTCCTGGCGTCCGTCACCGCACTGCCTCCGTAGTGGTGGTTCATGGTCGTGTTTCCGGTCGTTGACAGACAGTCTGTCAGCTTCCCGCGCCGTGGGTTGTCCCCCACCCCCATTAGGCTCTCATCCCGTAAGCGAGTTTTCCCGAGGAGAGCCAGCCATGAGCGAGCGACTGCAGCCCGGCGACACCGCCCCCGCCTTCACCCTCCCCGACGCGGACGGCAACGAGGTCTCCCTCGCGGACCACCTGGGCCGCAAGGTCATCGTCTACTTCTACCCGGCCGCGCTGACGCCCGGCTGCACCAAGCAGGCCTGCGACTTCACGGACAACCTGGACCTGCTGGCGGGCGCGGGCTACGACGTCATCGGCGTCTCCCCCGACAAGCCGGAGAAGTTGGCGAAGTTCCGCGAGAAGGAGAACCTCAAGGTCACCCTGGTCGGCGACCCGGACAAGACCGTCCTGGAGGCGTACGGCGCCTTCGGCGAGAAGAAGCTCTACGGCAAGACGGTGACGGGCGTCATCCGCTCGACGGTCATCGTGGACGAGGAGGGCAAGGTCGAGCGCGCCCTCTACAACGTGAAGGCCACGGGCCACGTCGCCAAGATCATCAAGGACCTGAAGATCGAGGCCTGACCCGCGATCTATGAGCAGAACTGCCCGGCCAGTAGCATGACCGGGCAGCAGGCGGCCGTGGTGGAATTGGCAGTCACGCTGGGTTTAGGTCCCAGTGGGGTAACACCCGTGGGGGTTCGAGTCCCCCCGGCCGCACTTCAGAACCTCAGACACCCAGGAACTTCAGACGCCTACGACAGAAGTTCCCTGACGACAGGCACCAGGGCCCGGAATGCCTTGCCGCGGTGGCTGATCGCGTTCTTCTGGGCCGGTGACAGCTCCGCGCAGGTCACGTCGTAGCCGTCCGGCTGGAGGATCGGGTCGTAGCCGAAGCCGTTCGTGCCGGTGGGGGCGTGGCGCAGGACGCCCGGCATGCGGCCCTCGACGACCCGCTCCGTGCCGTCCGGGAGGGCCAGGGCGGCCGCGCAGGCGAAGTGGGCGCCGCGGTGGGTGTCGTCGATGTCGGCGAGCTGGGCCAGGAGGAGGTCCAGGTTGGCGCGGTCGTTGCCGTGGGTGCCGGACCAGCGGGCGGAGAAGATGCCGGGGGCGCCGCCCAGGACGTCGACACAGAGGCCGGAGTCGTCGGCGACGGCGGGGAGGCCGGTGGCCTGGGCGAGGGCGTGGGCCTTGAGGAGGGCGTTCTCGGCGAAGGTGACGCCGGTTTCCTTGGTGTCGGGGATCTCCGGGTACGCGTCCGCGCCGACGAGTTCGAGGTCGAGGCCTGCGTCGGCGAGGATCGCGTGGAGTTCGGTGATCTTGCCCGCGTTGCGGGTGGCGAGGATCAGACGGGTCATACGTCTGATTATCCGGGCGTGCAGACCTTGCCGACCTCGGTGGCCGCGTCGGTGATCGGCTTGATGTCCGGCGTGGTGTCGCCGTTCTTCACCGCCGTGCGGACGGACTCGACGCCCTTGGTGAGGTCGTCGACGGCCTTCGACAGGTCCGCGTTGTCCGTCGTGTTCTTGAGGTTGCCCAGCTCCGTGTCGATGCTGTTCAGGGCCTCCTCGATCTGCGTCGGGTCGTTGGAGGCGCTGTTGACGGCCTGCGAGAGCTTGTCGACGGAGGTCGCGATGGCATCGGCCGTCTTGATGCAGTCCGCGGCCTTGTCGAGTGCTCCGCAGCCGGTCAGTCCGGTGACTGCGAAGGCGGCCGTGGCGACGGCGAGGGCTATGGTGCGGCGGCGCTTCACGTTCGGGTCCTCCCCCTACGTACGTACAGACGTGGACGGGGCGCACGGTTTCGACCCGTGCGCCCGTGTCGTAAAGGACGCGGTGGCGTCCTACAGAGTTCCTTCGAGGGCCTTGCGCTGGAGCTCGGCGAGTTCGGCGCAGCCGCCGGACGCGAGGTCGAGCAGGGCGTTGAGCTCCTCGCGGTCGAAGGGCTCGGCCTCGGCGGTGCCCTGGACCTCGACGAAGCGGCCGTCGCCGGTGCAGACGACGTTCATGTCGGTGTCGGCGCGCACGTCCTCCTCGTAGCAGAGGTCGAGGAGGGGGACGCCGCCGACGATGCCGACGGAGACGGCGGAGACGGTGCCGGTGAGGGGCTTGCGGCCGGCCTTGACCAGCTTCTTGTTCTGGGCCCAGGTGACGGCGTCGGCGAGGGCGACGTAGGCGCCGGTGATGGCGGCGGTGCGGGTGCCGCCGTCGGCCTGGAGGACGTCGCAGTCGAGGACGATGGTGTTCTCGCCGAGCGCCTTGTAGTCGATGACGGCGCGCAGGGAGCGGCCGATGAGGCGGGAGATCTCGTGGGTGCGGCCGCCGATCTTGCCGCGGACGGATTCGCGGTCGCCGCGGGTGTTGGTGGAGCGCGGGAGCATGGAGTACTCGCCGGTGACCCAGCCTTCGCCGCTACCCTTGCGCCAGCGGGGGACGCCTTCGGTGACGGAGGCGGTGCAGAAGACCTTGGTGTCGCCGAAGGAGATGAGGACGGAGCCCTCGGCGTGCTTGCTCCACCCGCGTTCGATGGTGACGGGGCGGAGCTGTTGGGGTGTACGGCCGTCGATACGAGACATGGCACGAGCGTAGCCGTATGCAAGGAGGGCCCGTTCCCCTGCCGGAACGGGCCCTTCCCCAGCTGCTGGTGTCAGCCACCGGCGTCAGCTGCTCACATCATGTCTTCGATGTCCGCGGCGATCGGGTCCGCGTCCGTGCCGATGACGACCTGGATCGCGGTGCCCATCTTCACGACGCCGTGGGCGCCGGCGGCCTTCAGTGCGGCGTCGTCGACGAGGGACGGGTCGACGACCTCGGTGCGGAGGCGGGTGATGCAGCCTTCGACCTCTTCGATGTTGTCGATGCCGCCGAGGCCGGCGACGATCTTCTCAGCCTTGCTGGCCATATGTATCTCCCTGTCCGTTCTGCGCACCGACGGTCCACAGCTGATGGTCCGCTTTGTCACGGTAACCCACGGTTGGCCCAACCTCGCGAGCGGATGCCGCCGTTCTGCCGAATGATGACGATCACCGGCGGGCTGCCCTGAGCGACCTCCGGGACCCTACCGCAACTGGTCTACACCAGTATGCATCCGCAGCACCCCGGGAGGTCGCCGATGAGTAGCGCGAGTAGCGCGAGTGCCGCCGCCGCACCGAAGAAGTCGATGGGGAGTCGCTTCTTCCAGGGGCTGCAGAAGATGGGCCGCAGCCTTCAGCTGCCCATCGCGGTGCTGCCGGCGGCCGGCATCATCAACCGGCTCGGGCAGCCGGACGTGTTCGGCGCCGACGGGCTCGGCTGGGACAACGTCGCGAAGGTGATGGCGGGCGCGGGCGGTGCGCTGCTCGACGGCAGCCTCGGTCTGCCGCTGCTGTTCTGCATCGGTGTCGCGATCGGCATGGCGAAGAAGGCGGACGGCTCGACGGCGCTCGCCGCGGTGGTCGGCTTCCTCGTCTACTACAACGTGCTGCGGCAGTTCCCGAAGGACTGTCCGGCGGGCACGAGGGACATCGGCGGCGGCTGCATCGCGCCGGACGAGGCGTTCGTCGGCTACACGTACCAGAACCCGGGTGTCTTCGGCGGCATCATCATGGGTCTGCTCGCGGCCTATCTCTGGCAGCGCTTCCACCGCACCAAGCTGGTCGACTGGCTCGGCTTCTTCAACGGCCGCCGGCTCGTCCCGATCATCATGGCCTTCGTCGGGATCGCCGTCGCCTCGCTGAGCCTGTGGATCTGGCCGCCGATCGGCGACGGCCTGGAGAACTTCAGCGACTGGCTGGTCGGGCTCGGCTCGTGGGGCTCGGGCATCTTCGGTGTCGCGAACCGCGCGCTGCTCGTGATCGGCCTGCACCAGTTCCTGAACGTGCCCATCTGGTTCCAGTTCGGCTCGTACACGAAGCCGGACGGCACGGTGGTGCACGGTGACATCACGATGTTCCTCGCGGGCGACCCGAACGCCGGTCAGTTCACCACCGGCTTCTTCCCGATCATGATGTTCGCGCTGCCGGCGGCCGCGCTCGCGATCACCCACTGCGCCAAGCCGCACCGGCGCAAGGAGATCGGCGGCATGATGCTGTCGGTCGCCCTGACCTCGTTCGTCACCGGCATCACCGAGCCGATCGAGTACTCGTTCCTCTTCATCGCGCCGGTGCTGTACGCGATCCACGCGGTGCTCACGGGTGTGTCGATGGCGGTGAGCTGGGCGCTCGGCGTGAAGGACGGCTTCAGCTTCTCGGCCGGTCTGATCGACTACGTGATCAACTGGAATCTGGCGACCAAGCCGTGGCTGATCATTCCGATCGGCCTGTGCTTCGCCGTCGTCTATTACGTGATCTTCCGCTTCGCGATCACCAAGTTCAACCTCCCCACCCCGGGGCGCGAGCCGGAGGAGCTGGAGGAGGAGATGGAGCGGGACATCACGAAGGCGTGAGCCCCCTCCTTACAGGCCCTCGGACCTCTGGTCCGGGGGCCTTTTGTCGTCACTGTCCGTCTCTGGCCGAGCGCACAGAATTCACAGGTTCCTTATCTAAGTCTCACGTGCTACAACTGGTCTACACCACTCATTGGTGTAGACCACGCGGCCAAACACCGCGTTCCACGAGACGCCGCCGTCGCCCCCTTTCACTGTCCTCTGGCGGCGCCTTGCCCAACTGGAGGAAGTTGATGAGTACGGCCACCGCCCAGGCCGCCGCTCCCGCGAAGAAGCGCGGATCCGGCCTGTTCCAGGGCCTGCAGAAGGTCGGTCGCAGCCTGCAGCTGCCGATCGCCGTGCTGCCGGCCGCGGGTCTGCTGCTCCGACTCGGCCAGGCTGACGTGCAGGAGAAGCTGCACCTGCCGGCCGACGTCGCAAAGGTCTTCGCCGGCGCCGGCGGCGCCATCCTCGACAGCTCCTTCGGGCTGCCGCTCCTGTTCTGCATCGGTGTGGCGATCGGCTTCGCCAAGAAGGCCGACGGCTCGACCGCCCTGGCGGCCGTGGTCGGCTTCCTCACCTACTACGCCGTGATCCACCAGTTCCCGATCACCGAGGGCCACGAGGGCGCGACCTACACCGCGACCGGCCTCGGCGGCGGCTTCTGGCAGAAGGGCACGGAGGCGGCCACCGCCGCGTCGTTCCAGAACCCCGGTGTCCTCGGCGGCATCGTCCTCGGCCTCCTGAGCGCTGTTCTCTGGCAGCGCTTCCACCGCACGAAGCTCGTCGACTGGCTCGGCTTCTTCAACGGGCGCCGGCTCGTCCCGATCATCACCGCCGCCGTCGGCACCGTCGCCGGTATCCTCGTGGCCCTCGGCTGGGAGCCCATCGGTAACGTCATCACCAGCTTCGGCGAGTGGATGACCGGCCTCGGCGCCGGTGGCGCGGGCCTGTTCGGTCTCATCAACCGCGCGCTCATCCCGATCGGCATGCACCAGTTCGTCAACTCCGTGGCGTGGTTCCAGATCGGTGACTTCACCAACGCCGCCGGCGAGGTCGTCCACGGCGACCTGCCGCGCTTCTTCGCCCAGGACCCGAGCGCCGGTATGTTCATGACGGGCTTCTTCCCGATCATGATGTTCGGTCTCCCGGCCGCCGCCCTGGCCATCGCGCACTCCGCCCGTCCGGAGCGCCGCAAGGTCGTGATGGGCATGATGATGTCCCTCGCGCTGACCTCGTTCGTCACCGGTGTGACCGAGCCGATCGAGTTCTCGTTCATGTTCATCGCGCCGGTCCTGTACGCGATCCACGCCGTGCTGACCGCGATCTCCATGGCCGTGACCTGGGCCCTGGGCATCCACATGGGCTTCAGCTTCTCCGCCGGCCTCACCGACGTGCTGATCAACTGGGGCATCTCCACCAAGCCGTGGCTCATGATCCCCATCGGCCTCGTCTTCGGAGCGATCTACTACGTGGTGTTCCGCTTCGCGATCACCAAGTTCAACCTCCCCACCCCGGGCCGCGAGCCCGAGGAGGAGGTCGAGGACCTCACCAAGGCGTGAGCCTGGCCTGAGCCTCACCCCGTACAACGGGAAGTCCCCCGAAACCGGTCGGTTTCGGGGGACTTCCCGTTCTCGGACTTGAGATCTCGGATCTCAGATCTCGGCTCTCAGATCTCGTACACCGCGCCCGCGCGCGCCAGTTCCGCCGGGCCGCCGTACACCTCGCGGGCGTCCGCCAGGTTCTGCTCGCCGTCCGTCCACGGGGGGATGTGGGTGAGGACCAGGCGGCGGGCGGCGGCGCGGGTGGCGTGGGCGCCGGCCTCGCGGCCGTTGAGGTGGAGGGCCGGGATGTCCTCCTTGCCGTGGGTGAAGGAGGCCTCGCAGAGGAAGAGGTCGGCGTCCGCGGCCAGCTCGTCGAGGGCGTCGCAGACGCCGGTGTCACCCGAGTAGGTGAGGACGCGGCCGGCGTGCTCGACCCGGATCGCGTACGCCTCGACCGGGTGGCTCACCTTCTCCGTACGCACCTGGAAGGGGCCGATCTCGAAGCTGCCGGAGGCCAGCGTGCGGAAGTCGAAGACCTCGCCCATCGCGCCGGGCGTCGGGGTGTCCGCGTACGCCGTGGTCAGCCGCTGCTCCGCGCCCTCGGGGGCGTACACCGGGATGGCGGGGCAGCGGCCGCCGTCGTGCCGGTAGTAGCGGGCGACGAAATAGCCGCACATGTCGATGCAGTGGTCGGCGTGCAGATGGCTGAGGAAGATCGCGTCGAGGTCGTACAGACCGATGTGGCGCTGCAGCTCGCCGAGGGCGCCGTTGCCCATGTCGAGGAGCAGCCGGAAGCCGTCGGCCTCTACGAGGTAGCTCGAACAGGCCGATTCCGCGGACGGGAACGACCCTGAGCAGCCGACGACAGTGAGCTTCATGGAGCGTGAACCTCCGTGGACGGGTGCGGAAAGCGCGCTGGCGGGGAGGTCGTGCGGTCTGTCGAGAGTACGGCGCGTGGCCGCCCGTCGCTCCTCCGTGGCGGTCCGTTGTGGGCGAACTCACGGGCGCTGTCACCGGTTCGGATGGATGGCGGGGCATCGCGGCGGCGCGGCGTGCGCGACGGTACCGTCTTGAGGTATGGACACGTCGTGGTGGCCCGCGCTCGTCGCGGTGGTGGTGCTCGCGCTCGTCGTGGCGCTGGCCGACGGCCGGCGCCGGTCGGCTGGTGGCGGCCGGCGGCCCGCGGGCCGTACGCGCCCGCCGGCCCGGCCGGGACGGCCGAAGCGGACGGCGCCGCCGCGCGGGCGGCCGGCGCCGGAACGGCTGCCGCGGGCGGGTGAGATCTGGTGGGCGGACGTGCCCTTCGAGGACGGGCCCGGGTCGAAGGACCGGCCTTGTCTGGTGCTCGCGCTGCGCGGGGACTGCGCCCTGGTCGCCAAGATCACCAGCAAGTACCACGACGAGCGGCCGGGTGTGATCGCGCTGCCGCCGGGTTCGGTGGGCGACGCGCAGGGGCGGCCGAGCTTCCTGGAGACGGACGAGCTGCGGGACGTGCCGGTGTGGGAGTTCCGCCGGAGAGTGGGAACGGCGGACCCGGTCGTGTGGGACCAGGTCCGCCATCTGGCGCGTTAGCGCGGGGCGCGGTTACGGGTGCGGGTGCGGGTCCAGGCACAAGGAGCGGAGGCGCCGCCAAGCGCGCCGTCCCGTGTGCCCACCCGTCCCGCCCTGCGGGACGATCGCCCACACGGGGCGGGTGCTGCTACGCCCAGAGCTGGTCCTGGACCGTCGCGATCGCCTCTTCCGTCGTCGCGGCCGTGTAGAGGCCGGTCGACAGGTACTTCCAGCCGCCGTCGGCGACGAGGAAGACGATGTCGGCGCTCTCGCCGGCCTTGAGCGCCTTCCTGCCGACGCCGATCGCCGCGTGCAGCGCCGCGCCCGTCGAGACGCCCGCGAAGATGCCCTCCTGCTGGAGGAGTTCGCGGGTGCGGGTGACCGCGTCGGCGGAGCCGACGGAGAAGCGGGTGGTGAGCACGGAGGCGTCGTACAGCTCGGGCACGAAGCCCTCGTCCAGGTTGCGCAGGCCGTAGACCAGGTCGTCGTAGCGCGGCTCGGCGGCCACGATCTTGACGTCGGGCTTGTGCTCGCGCAGGTAGCGGCCGACGCCCATGAGGGTGCCGGTGGTGCCCAGGCCCGCCACGAAGTGCGTGATGGAGGGCAGGTCGGCGAGGATCTCGGGGCCGGTGGTGGCGTAGTGGGCGCCCGCGTTGTCCGGGTTGCCGTACTGGTAGAGCATCACCCAGTCCGGGTGCTGCCCGGCGAGCTCCTTGGCGACCCGTACGGCGGTGTTGGAGCCGCCGGCGGCGGGCGAGGAGATGATCTCCGCGCCCCACATGGTGAGCAGCTGGCGGCGCTCCTCGCTGGTGTTCTCCGGCATCACGCACACGATGCGGTAGCCCTTGAGCTTGGCCGCCATGGCGAGCGAGATGCCGGTGTTGCCGCTGGTGGGTTCGAGGATGGTGCAGCCGGGGGTGAGCCGGCCGTCCTTCTCGGCCTGCTCGACCATGTACAGCGCGGGGCGGTCCTTGACCGAGCCGGTGGGGTTGCGGTCCTCCAGCTTGGCCCAGATCCGGACGTCGTCCGAGGGGGACAGGCGCGGCAGCCGGACGAGGGGCGTGTTGCCGACCGCCGCCAGCGGGGAGTCGTAGCGCATCAGGCTCCGTCCGCTCAGACCATGCCGCCGGCGACGGCCGGCAGGATCGTCACGTTGTCGCCGTCGGCGAGCTTGGTCTCGATGCCCTCCAGGAAGCGCACGTCCTCGTCGTTCAGGTAGACGTTGACGAAGCGGCGCAGCTTGCCGTCGTCGACGATGCGGGCCTCGATGCCGGTGTGGCGGGTCTCCAGGTCGGCGAAGAGGTCGGCGAGGGTCTCGCCCTTGCCCTCGACGGCCTTGGCGCCGTCGGTGTAGGTGCGGAGGATGGTCGGGATGCGGACCTCGATGGCCATGGCAGGGGCTCCTTCGGAGGGCGAGGTGGCGGCGGGCGATGTGGCGTGGTGGGCGCGCGTCTGGGCCCCCCGCGCATGGGGGTGGTGCGGTGGTGCGGAAGGGGTGCGCTCGGGCCGTGCGGTGGTCGCTCAGAACTCGGCGCGCGGTGGACACATCGCGCTGGCGAGGCGGCACAGGTCGACGTGCAGCCGCGCCACGAGCAGCGGGGTGCCCGGCGTCTCTTCGCTCACGTCGTGGATAACCATGCGCTCATCGTATCGATTCCCGGTCCGGGTTCCGGAATGTGATCTCACATGACGGACTGATCACGTTCGCCTGCCGGACCCTCGGCAGGGGCTCGCGCCGTATACCCCTACTCGTATGCCTCGACGACCTTGACCTCTTCCTCCTCCACCACGCCGTCGACGATCGTGTACGAGCGGAACTGGAACGGGCCCGCGCCGTCGGTGTCGGCGGTGGAGACGAGGACGTAGTGCGCCTGCGGCTCGTTGGCGTACGAGATGTCGGTACGGGACGGGTAGGCCTCCGTCGCCGTGTGCGAGTGGTAGATGATCACCGGCTCCTCGTCCCGGTCGTCCATCTCGCGGTAGAGCTTGAGCAGGTCGGCGGAGTCGAACTCGTAGAAGGTGGGCGAGCGCGCCGCGTTCAGCATCGGGATGAAGCGCTCGGGGCGGCCCTCGCCGACCGGTCCCGCGACCACGCCGCAGGCCTCGTCGGGGTGGTCCGCGCGGGAGTGTTCCACGATCTGGTCGTACAGGGCTCGGGTGATGGTCAGCATGCCGACAGGATAAGCAGACGGGCCGTCCTGTACCGAGGTGCGGTACGGGACGGCCCGGATGCTGAGACCTTGCAGGTCAGAGGTGTCAGCCCTACTTGGAGACGGGCTGCTTCGTGAAGGCGGCGCCCTCGGGGTTGCGGGCCTTGAGCACCAGGTAGGACACGGCCAGGATCAGGCCCCACACCGGGGCGCCGTACAGCGCCACGCGGTTGTCCTTGTCCATGCCCATGGTCACGATGACCATGCCGATGAAGGAGAGCGAGAAGACACTGAACCAGATGCCGCCGGGGGCCTTGAAGGAGGACTGGGGCAGCTCGCCGCGGTCGGCCTTGAGGCGGTAGCGGATGTGGCAGTGGAGGATCACGATCCAGGCCCACATGCCGGAGATGGTGGCGAAGGAGACGACGTAGTTGAACGCCTCGCCGGGCCACTGGTAGTTGATCCAGACGCCGACCATCATCAGCGCGGCCGAGACGGTGGTGCCGACGAGCGGGGTGCCGCTGCGGGTCAGCTTCGTGAAGACCTTCGGGCCCTGGCCGTTGAGCGCGAGGTCGCGCAGCATGCGGCCGGTGGAGTACATGCCCGAGTTGCAGGACGACAGGGCGGCGGTGAGCACCACGAAGTTGACGATGGCGGCGCCGATGCCGAGGCCCATCTTCTCGAAGGCGGCGACGAACGGGGAGACGCCCGGCTGGAACTCGGTCCACGGGACGACCGACAGGATCATGATCAGCGCGCCGACGTAGAAGACGGCGATGCGCCACGGCACGGTGTTGATGGCCTTCGGCAGGACCGTCTTCGGGTCCTTGGACTCGCCCGCGGTGACGCCGACCAGCTCGACGGCGAGGAAGGCGAACATGACCATCTGCAGGGTCATCAGGGTCGAGCCGATGCCGTGCTCGCCGGCGAAGAAGCCGCCGAGGTCCCACAGGTGGGTCACGGTCGCGGTGTCACCGGCGTCGGAGAAGCCGAGGGTGAGGATGCCGGCGCAGATCAGGATCATGCCGACGATGGCGGTGACCTTGACCATCGAGAACCAGAACTCGAGCTCGCCGAAGAGCTTCACGGAGATCAGGTTGGCGGCGTAGAGGATGACGGTGAAGACGAGGGCGGACAGCCACTGCGGGATGTCCCACCAGTACGTCATGTAGGTGGCCGCGGCGGTGACTTCGGTGATGCCGGTGACGACCCAGAAGAGCCAGTACGTCCAGCCGGTCACGAAGCCCGCGAAGGGGCCGATGAACTCACGGGCGTACTCCGAGAAGGAGCCCGACACCGGGCGGTACATGAGGAGCTCGCCGAGCGCCCGCATGATGAAGAAGATGACGAGGCCCGCGATGGCGTACGCGAGGATCAGGCTGGGCCCCGCGATGGAGATGCCCTTGCCCGCGCCCAGGAAGAGGCCGGTACCGATGGCGCCGCCGATCGCGATCATCTGGATCTGACGTGCGCCGAGTGCCCGGTGATAGCCCTCGCCGGGCGCGGTGTCCGCGGCCTCATTGCCGTCGTGCTGCTGGTCGACCTGCACTGAGGTCATGGTGGTGCGCCTTTCTCCATGCTGATCCGCGCGGCGGCCGCTGGGCCGACTGTGCTGCGGATCAGGTCCTGATCCCCCCGGATATGGATGGAGTGCCACCGGCGGTCAGCCGGTCCAAGCGCCCCCGGGGACAGGGGTGGCGTCCCCGGGTGGTCGTGAAGATTTATCACGGGGTTCACCGTGGTCGACCGCCACGCATGTGACCCACACCACTCGAAAGAGCGGGCAAAAGGGACTCAAGAGAGCAAGGGGGGCAGTTGGATAACGTATTCGTTATCCGGATTTGAGCGTCCGCTGAGCGGACGCGCGAGTAACAACGGCCCCGCCGGCAGCCTTACGGCAGCCCTGCCGCGGCCCTACGGCAGCCCTGCGGCAGCCCTACGGCAGCAGGGTCTCGACGAGGGACTCCTGCAGGGCGCCCAGCCACAGGTACGCCATGACCATCGGCTTGCGCGGATCGTCGTCCGGCAGCCGGTACAGCTCCTCGCTCTCCTCGTCGTCCGTGACGTCGAGGCGGGTGCCGATGGTCAGCCGGAGGTCGTTGAGCGCGCCGAGCCAGGCGCGGGACTCGTCGGCGGTGAGCTTGAGGATCCCGCCGCCCTCCCCCGCCGCGTCGGTGCTCAGCGCGTCGAGGCTACGCACGACCGTGTGCGCGTCCTCGCGCTTGCGGGCCCGCAGGTCGTTCTCGGTGAAGCGGCGGAAGTCGGCGGCGGCCTGCCGCAGCTCGTCGGTGTCGTCGCCGTACGCGTCGGGGAAGAGCCGGCGGAGCGCCGGGTCGGCGGGCGGCTCGCTGGGGCCCTCGGCGAACAGCGCGGCGAGCGGGTCCGCGTCCTCGGCGGGCTCGTCGCCGGGGCCGATCAGCTCCATGAGCTGGACGGCGAGGGAGCGCAGGATGGAGATCTCGACCTCGTCGAGCGCGACGGCCGCGCCGCCGCCCGGGAGGGCCTCGAAACGCCCCGCCATCAGCCGCGGTCCTGGGAGAGGGTGGCCCACAGGCCGTAGCCGTGCATCGCCTGCACGTCGCGTTCCATCTCCTCGCGGGTGCCGCTGGAGACCACCGCGCGGCCCTTGTTGTGCACGTCGAGCATCAGCTTGTGCGCCTTGTCCTTGGAGTAGCCGAAGTACGCCTGGAAGACGTAGGTGACATAGCTCATCAGGTTGACCGGGTCATTGTGGACGAGGGTCACCCACGGCACGTCGGGTTCGACGACGACGGAGATCTCCTCGGCCGGCTTGGTCTGCTCGATCTCGATAGGCGCAACGCTCACTTGTCCCATGCTGCCACCCTTACCGGCCCGTCGCACAAACGGGCCTCCCCACCGGGCGAGGGCACTCAAGGGTATTCGTCAAACTGACGAATACCCGCTAGCATTCCTCATATGAACGCTGCGGACCTTGGGCTCCCGGTGGACGTGCCGTCGACCGCGCTCTTCACCGACCAGTACGAGCTGACCATGCTCCAGGCGGCCCTCAGGGCCGGCACCGCGGACCGCCGGTCCGTCTTCGAGGTCTTCACCCGCCGGCTGCCCGAGGGGCGGCGCTACGGCGTGGTCGGGGGCATCGGCCGGGTCCTGGACGCCGTCGAGAACTTCCGCTTCGACCCGGGCGTGCTCGGCTTCCTGCGCGAGCAGGGCATCGTGGACGAGCCGACCCTGGAGTGGCTCGCCCGCTACCGCTTCTCCGGCGACATCTGGGGCTACCCCGAGGGCGAGGTGTACTTCCCGGGCTCGCCGGTCCTGCGCGTGGAGGGCTCCTTCGCCGAGTGCGTGCTCCTGGAGACGGTGATCCTCTCGATCCTCAACCACGACTCGGCGATCGCGGCCGCTGCCTCCCGGATGTCGGCCGCCGCGGGCGGCCGCCGGCTCATCGAGATGGGCGCCCGGCGCACCCACGAGCTGGCCGCGGTGGCCTCGTCCCGGGCCGCGTACGTGGGCGGGTTCGAGGCCACCTCGGACCTGGCCGCGGGCTTCCGCTACGGCATCCCGACCGTGGGCACCTCCGCCCACGCCTTCACGCTCCTGCACGACACGGAGCGGGACGCGTTCCGGGCCCAGGTCGAGTCGCTGGGCAGCGGCACCACGCTGCTCGTCGACACGTACGACGTCGCCGAGGCCGTCCGTACCGCCGTCGAGGTGGCCGGGCCCGGGCTCGGCGCCGTACGCATCGACTCGGGCGACCTGCTGCTCGTGGCGCACCGGGTGCGGGCGCAGCTGGACGAGCTGGGCGCGACGGAGACGAAGATCGTGGTCACCTCGGACCTCGACGAGTACGCCATCGCCTCGCTCGCGGCGGCGCCGGTCGACGCGTACGGGGTGGGCACCCAGCTCGTCACCGGCAGCGGCCACCCGACCTGCTCCATGGTCTACAAGCTGGTCGCCCGGGCCGCCTCGGCCGACCCGAAGGCGCCGCTGACGCCGGTGGCGAAGAAGTCGGTGGGCGGCAAGGCCTCCATCGGCGGCCGCAAGTGGGCGGCCCGCCGCACGGACGCCGCCGGGGTCGCCGAGGCCGAGGTCGTCGGCACCGGCCCGGTCCCGCCGGAGCTGGTCGGCCGGCAGCTGCTCGTCGAGCTGGTCAAGGGCGGCGACGTGGTCGCCCGCGAGCCCCTGGAGGCGGCCCGCGCCCGCCACATCACGGCCCGCGCCGCCCTCCCGATGTCGGCGATCCAGCTGTCACGCGGCGAGCCGGTGCTGCCGACGGAGTACGTGTAGTCCGCCCGGAGACTGGGGGCCGCGGGCCGCTCCCCCGGCACCTCCGGCTTTCCCCTCCCACCCGGGCCGGGAAGTCTCTAGGCTCGAATCCGACCCGCCCGGCCCCCTCTTCCTCAGCAAGGACACCCGCCATGCACCGCGCATTGATCGTTGTGGACGTTCAGAACGACTTCTGCGAGGGCGGCAGCCTCGCGGTGGCCGGGGGGGCCGATGTCGCCGCGGCCGTGACCGAGCTGATCGGGGCGGCGGGCGGCGGGGCGTACCAGCATGTGGTGGCCACCCGGGACCACCATGTGGACCCGGGGGCGCACTTCTCCGAGCACCCGGACTACGTGCTGTCCTGGCCCCGGCACTGCGTGGCCGGGACCGAGGGGGTCGGGTTCCACCCGAACTTCGCGCCCGCCGTCGCCAGCGGCGCGATCGAGGCGGTCTTCGACAAGGGCGCCTACGAGGCCGCGTACAGCGGCTTCGAGGGCCGGGACGAGAACGGCAGCACGCTCGCCGAGTGGCTGCGTGCCCGCAAGGTCACCGAGGTGGACGTGGTCGGCATCGCGACCGACCACTGCGTGCGGGCGACCGCCCTGGACGCGGCCCGCGAGGGCTTCCGCACCCAGGTGCTGCTCGACCTGACGGCCGGGGTCGCGCGGGAGACCACCGACCGGGCCCTGGAGGAGCTGCGCGCGGCGGGCGTGGCGCTGACCGGCGAGCCGGTCGTCGCCCCGTAACCGACGGAAGTACTAGGGCCTGCCCGACCCTGATCCGCCGGACAGGCCCTAGGCCGCGGGCTCCTTCGGCAGGGACCGTATCGGGTGCCACAGCTCCTGGGCCGTGGTGCGCCACAGCATCCCTTCCGGGTGGTGGAGCACGGCCGTGATCTCGTCCGGCGTGGGCGGCTCGGTGTTGCCGCGGAGGTAGACGGCGCGCAGGCCCAGGTTCCGCAGCCGGGTCAGGGCGCGGGCCCGGTTCGCCGCGTGCACCAGGAAGCGGACGGTGGCCCCGTCGCCGGCCGGGCTGGGCAGTCCGATGGCGACGACGACGCTGCCTCCCGGCAGTCTGCAGAACCCTCCGTTGGGCATACGGAACCACTCCCCCGTGGAACTACTGTCAGTGAGGTGTCAATAAGGTCGGACGGCTGTGAGCCGTAGACGCACCTAAACACGATCGGCCGCCGCCCGCTAGAGGGCGACGGCCGATCATGCTCTGACCTGCGAAGACGCAGGAGAATTCGCTGTTACTTCACCGAGGGGCCGACCTGGACCGTGACGGTCTGGCCGTCCTTCGGCTCCTTCACGACCTGGATCTTGGTGTTGGTGTCAGTTACCTGGACACCGGCGCGCGGGTTCTCGGCGAACCAGTACACGCCCTTCTTGTCGTCGAAGACCGGGTTGCCGGCCTGCGACGGGACCCACGTCGCCACGTCCTTGCTGTGCAGCTGGAAGCCGTCGGTACGGGCGATGGTGAACGGCGAGTCGTAGGCCTGGACGCGGTTGCGCATCAGGCTGCCGTCACGCCACTTCAGCGGGCTCGGGTGCGAGTCGATCGGGAGGACGAGGCCCTGGCCCGGGTGCTGGGAGGTGTTGTTGTCCTTCTGGGACAGGTCCCACTTCCAGATCAGCAGACCGTTCTGGTACGCGTAGTGCTCGACCCAGCTCGCCTTGTCGCCGGTCCAACCGAAGTTGTACGGGCCGGTCTTGAGGGTCTTGTCGTACGAGACGTACTGGCGGTTCTCCGCGATGTAGTACTGCTCGTACTCCTTCGTGAAGCCCTTGCCGACCCGCGAGAAGCCCTTGGCGACCCAGCCGTTGTCACCGTTCTCGGCGTTGTCCGAGAAGACGGCGGCACCGTCGGCGGTCAGCGTGATGGCGTCGGCCGTGAAGCCCTTGCCGCCCGCGCCGCCGTCCGTCTGGTAGCGGAAGCGGAGGTCGAACTTCTTGCCCGCGTACGCGTCCAGGTTGTAGACGAGCTTCTTGTGCGCGCCGGAGACGTCGGTCAGCGCCGGGGCGCCGGAGGCGTCCTTCGGGATGGCCACGCCGTCGGCGGTGCCGTCCACGGCGTGCCAGTTGGCGCCGCCGTCCGTCGACACCTCGGTGTAGAGGTAGTCGTAGTCCAGCTCGATGTCGTACCAGCCCTGGAGCTCCAGGGAGGCCGAGGTCTTGCCGGTCAGGTCGACGGAGCGGGTCAGGGTGTTCTTGAGGTCGTCACCCATGTTGCTCCACCACTGGGTGGCGCCCTCGGCCGGAGCGACGATGTCGGTGGTGACGGCCTTCTTCGGCAGCTCGACGAGGAGCGCCTGCGGCAGCTTGGTGTTGTACTCGGAGACGCCCAGCTTGTGGGTGGTCTTGGTGCCGCGCTGCCAGTCGTTGACCTTGGCGTAGTTCAGCCAGCCGAGCTGGAGCTTGTCCCAGGCGTTCATGTCGCCGGGGAGGTCGCCGATCGAGTCCTTGCCGGTGCCGAGCCAGGAACCGGAGGACATCAGGGTCCAGAAGCCGGTCGAGTTCTCGCCGCCCGCGGTGTCGTAGTGGTCCGGCAGACCGAGGTCGTGGCCGTACTCGTGGGCGAAGACGCCGAGGCCGCCGTTCTCCGGCTGCATCGTGTAGTCGCCGACCCAGATGCCCGAGTCGCCGATCTGCGTGCCACCGGACTTGTTGTTCGCCGGGCCGGTCTTGCCCGCGTCCGTGCCGTACGCGTACCAGCGGTGCGCCCAGAGCGCGTCCTTGCCCTCGACGCCGCCGCCGGCCGACTCGTCCTCGCCCGCGTGGACGATCTGGAAGTGGTCGATGTAGCCGTCGGGCTCGTTGAAGTTGCCGTCGCCGTCGAAGTCGTAGCGGTCCCACTGATCGTACTGCGCCAGCGTCGCCTTGATCTCGGCGTCGGTCCTGCCCTTCGCCTTCTGGTCGGCGTTCCAGGCCACGAGGCCGTCGCGCACGGTGTCCCACACGTTGGCGCAGTTGGTCTGGCCGCAGTAGTTGGAGCCGTAACGGGCCTCGTTGTACGGGACCTTGACCCAGTCGGCGACCTGGCCGTCGACCGAGTAGCGGCCGGACGAGGTCTTCTCGTAGTAGGTCTTCAGGGAGTTCTTCGGCCGGCCCGTGGCGTCCTTGCCGGTGCCGAAGTACAGGTCCTGGAAGTGCTGCTGGTTGTAGTCCGCCTGCCAGGCCGTGGAGTTGTCCGTCGCGCGGTCGGGCTGGGCTATGGAGTTGTGCAGCGGGCCGGGCCGGCCGCCGTACTTCGGCTTCAGCTCGGTGGTGTCGTCGTCCTTGCGGTCGACCAGGGTGGTGTTGTCCACCTGGTCGCCGAACTCGACGAGGATGGTGAAGATCTTGTCGGTCTTCTCGCGGGCCAGCTCGACGTACTTCTTGTTGTCGAGCTTGACCACCTTGGAGCCGTTGCGGCTCTCGACCTTGGTCTCGCCGTTGAGCACCTGCTCGATGGCGGCCTGGCGCTGCTTGGCCTGCTGCTCGCTGTACGGACCGGCCAGGTCGTGGTCGACCGTGGTCTTGTCGATCTTGTCGGCGGCGTTCGCCCGGGCCGCGGTGGCGGCCTGCGCGGGGGTGGTCGTGTCCGCCCACGCGGTGAAGGTCGAGGCGGTCGCGGCAGTGGCGGCGAGGGCCACCACGATCGCGGACGCGCGCAACGCCCGTCGTCTGTTGTTCACTTGTTTTTGTCCTCCCCGGCGCACCTCGCACGGCAGATCGATGGTGGGGTGTCCGCCGGACGGGTGACGCGTCACAAGTGACGACATTCGACCGGAGTTGAAGCAGAAAAGCCAGATCTTGACTTGGGCAGGTCAACTGCACTATGTGGGATCGGATTTCCGATAGTCGAACATCGAACGAAGTTCCCCCGAACAGGCTTCCGTCGGCCGCATATGCGACGCGCGTGTGCGCCCCTGCGCCCCTCGTGCATCGGCGCTGTGGGTTAGGTCACGCTTACTTCCCCTGCGGCCGGGCATCCACGTCGTAGAGTCGCACTCGCCCAGCGCCCCCGAGGGACGGTAACCGCCATGCAGCGACCGAACGCCGCACAGTACGCCACCGGTTCGGCCACCGTCGTACTCTCGACCGTCGCCCTGCTGCTGCTCTCCGGCACCGACTCGGCACTCGGCATCGCGGTGGTCTGTGCCGCGGGCCTGATGCTCGGCGTGCTGGTTGCGGTGACGATGCCGGTACGGGCGCGGCACGTCAAGACCCCTGCGTCGGCTGCCGTCGACGTGGCCGGGGAAACAGCGATCCGGGTGCCCGCCGCGCCCGTGGGCGCGGGTGCGGACACCCGGGTCGGTTCGTAACCACTTGTCCTGCTACTGCGGGACGGACACCACCACCGTCTTCGCCGCCTTGTCGTGAAGACCCTGCTTGTACGGCTTGTCCACGAGGATGAGGATCAGCAGGAGCAGCGGCCAGAGGCAGGCGCAGCAGATCAGCGTGGGCAGCCAGAGCACGACGGCGCGGATGAGGGCGGCGTTCATCGGTGGCGTGGAGCCGTCGTTGAGCATCGCGACCCGCAGCTTCATCCACTTCTTGCCGAGGGTCTGGCCGTTCTTGGCGGTCATCACGGTGTCGTACGCCACGAAGGCGACGATCGAGATGAGCTGGAAGACCAGCTGCCCGCCGCCGTTGAGGCTGTTGACGGTGTCGTCCCAGTTGTTGCCGTTGCCCGTGGCCCGGTCGTAGACGCGGAACGGGATGCCGATGACCGCGAGCGGCACGGCGATGATCAGCCAGTCGATGATCCGGGCGCCGATGCGCTTGCCGGACTCGGCGAGCGGGGGCATCCCGGAGAGCGGATCGGTCCCTCCGTAGGGCCCGCCACCGCCGCCGTACGGACCCCCTCCGTAGGGCCCGCCACCGCCGCCTCCGTACGGATCATCGCCGCCACCGCCGCCGCCGTACGAGGGGGGCGGCGGGGGCATCCGGTCGTACGGGCTCCCCGACGGCGGCTCCTTCGGCGGCTCCTCCGGGGGCCGCTTGCGGAACGGATCGTCGTCGGGCGGCGGCTGACCCGGGGGCGGCGGCGGCTGGTCGTTGCTCATGGGGGCAGTGCATCCCGGGCACCGGACCCCCGCAATCCGGGCTGGCCCTACCGGGCGACGAAGGTGCCGGCCGCCTTGTCGTGCCAGCACTGGCGCCACGGACGGTCGAAGACGCACCAGACGACGTTGAGCAGGCCGATGCCGAGCAGCCCGAGCACGCCGTAGACCAGCCAGCGGCGCAGTGCGGCGCCGAAGGTGGGCGGCTGGTGCCCCTCGATGTCGCGGACCTCGATGCCGCACAGCTTCTTGCCGAGCGTGCGGCCCCACTTGGCGGTCGGCAGCACCTCGTACAGCGTGCCGAGGACGAGGAACGCGGCGAGCACGATGCCGAACTGCACCGAGGTCGTGCCGTCGACCAGCCAGACCTGCACGGTGACGCCGGACTGCCGGGCCGCCTCGATCTTCTCGTCGATGTGCTCGATCGCGGCCGTCACGAAGGGGTACGACGCGGCGCCGACCAGCGCCCCGAGCACCGCCCCGTCCACCAGGCGGGCGAGCAGCCGCCTGCCGAGCCCGGCCGGCCGCGCCGCCGCCTGCTCCCGTGCCGCGGCCGTGAACACGTCCTCGACGGGCGGCTTCCACGGTGCGACGGGCTGCTGCGGGTCCTGCGCCGCCGGACCCGGAACGGGGGTCGGGGCCGGGGGTGTCGGCATCGGGGTGGGGGTGGGGGTGGGGACGGCGGGGTGCGCGGGCTGCGGGGACCAGGTGGCGGGAGCCGGGGCCGGGCCAGGAGCAGGGGTGGGCGCAGCGGTGGGCGCAGGGGTGACCGGCATGCCGCCGAGGCGGGCGGCCGGGGCGACGGGGGCGGGGGTCGGCGCGGGAGCCGGGGCGGCGGGGCGCTGTTCGGGGACGACCGGCTGCGGGTCGGCCGCGGCGGGCTCCGGCCATGCGGGGGCGGGGGCCGGGGCGGGGGCCGCGTCCTCCACGGGCGCGGCGGCCGTCGCCGGGTCGCGGCGCATCGAGACCCCGCCGGAGCCGCCGGGGTGGTCGGCCTTGGCGCCTGCCGCCGGCCAGGCGGCCGCGGCGCGCGGGTCGGCGGAAGGGACGGCGGAGGCGGGGGCCGGGGTGGCCGGGGTGGCGGCGGACCGAGGCTCGTCCTGGACACCCCAGGACACCTTCTGGTCACGCTCGCCGCCGAAGCCGGTCTGCAGGGAGGTGGTGGCCTGCCAGGCCGAGGCGGGCTCCTGGGGAGCGGCCGCGGCGGGCTCCGGCTCGTCGTCCAGGAAGACCGGACCGGTCTCCTCGACCGCCGGAACCGCAGGGACCTCGGGAAGCCGCGGCGCCGGGGCCGGGCTCGGGGCGACCTGCGGGGCGACGGAGACCGGCGCTGCCGGGGGCGCGTCACCGTCCTTGGGCGCGGGCCGGCTCGTACCGGGCACCCAGGCACCGCCGTTCCAGAAGCGGATGTACCCGGGAATGGACGGGTCCGGGTAGTAGCCCGCCTGCGGTACCTCGCCGCCGGCTCCAGGAGGAGTAGCCACTGCCCCGACTCCGTTCAGTCACAACGCCGTTGATCCGCCCGGGCAGCACGGTGTGTCCTCGCCGACCGCGCCACGCCCCAGGGAGGACAGTAACGAAGAACACCGCCTCCGTGACAAGGAGCCCACCAGAAAGCCCGCCTTCGAGCGACAGGCCCCGATTTTCGTCACTCACCGTGAGCCTCGGGCCCTTACCCAGAAGCCCGGAAAAAATTCCTCAGAAAATTTCCCGAAGTCGCGTAATGAACCGGCCCGACCCCTCTCTCCCCCTGTGCAGGCCCACCGCGGGCCCGTACGGGAGACCCCCGAGAACGACACGAGAGAGAGGCGTCACGCCATGCAGAACACCGAGAACAACGTGGTCGAGCGCGAGCTGGAGCTGAAGCTGGTCCTGTCCCCGGAGCGCTCGGTGCCGGTCCCGGCCCGGCTCGCCTACCGGGTGGACGACCCCTACGCCGTCCACATCACCTTCCACATCGGCTCCGAGCACCCCGTCAACTGGACGTTCGCCCGCGAACTCCTCGTCGAGGGCGTGTTCCGGCCGTGCGGCCACGGGGACGTGCGCATCTGGCCGACGAAGGTCGACGGCCGCAGCGTCATCCTGATGGCGCTGTCCTCCCCCGACGGCGACGCGCTCCTGGAGGCGCCGTCCGCGCAGGTGTCCGCATGGCTGGAGCGCACCCTGCGCGCCGTCCCGCCGGGCACCGAGAGCGAGCAGCTCGGCATCGACGACGGCCTGGCCGAACTCCTCGCCACCACCGTGGTGGCGGACGAGCTGTGGCTGCGCGACCCGTGGCCGTCGGACGAGTCCGGCGACGCGGAGCTGTGAGCGCGGACGCGCCGAAACCCGTACCGAAGCTCGTACAGCCCCCCACACAGAACCCCGTACGGGACCTCGAACAGAACCCCGAACAGAACCCCGATAGAACGGAGAGAGCGAACGGCTCGGAACACGCGTCAGAACAGCTTGCCCGGGTTCAGTAGCCCCAGCGGGTCGAAGGTCTCCTTGATCCCGCGCTGCAGCTCCACGCCCACCGGCCCGAGCTCCCGCGCCAGCCACTCCTTCTTCAGTACGCCCACCCCGTGCTCCCCGGTGATCGTGCCGCCGAGCGCGAGCCCGAGCGCCATGATCTCGTCGAAGGACTCGCGCGCCCGGCGCGACTCGTCCTCGTCGGCGTGGTCGAAGCAGACGACGGGATGGGTGTTGCCGTCGCCGGCGTGCGCGCAGACCCCGATGGTCAGCCCGTACTTCCCGGCGATCTCCGCCGTGCCCGTGAGCATCGCGGCCAGCTTGGTGCGCGGCACGCACACGTCGTCGATCATCGTGGCGGACTTGATGGTCTCCAGGGCGGTGAGCGAGAGCCGGCGTGCCTGGAGGAGCAGTTCGGACTCGGCGGCGTCCTCGGCCGGTACGACCTCGGTCGCCCCGGCGGCCCGGCACAGCTCCGCCACCGCGGCCAGATCCGTGGCCGGGTCAGGGGTGTCGAAGGCGCACAGGAGCAGCGCCTCGGTGGTGTCCGGAAGCCCCATGTGCGCAAGGCGGTTGACGGCCCGGACGGTGGTGCCGTCCATCAGTTCGAGCAGCGACGGCGTGTGGCCGCGCTCCATGATCGTGCAGACGGCCTCGCAGGCGGCCTCCGCCGAGGGGAACTCGGCCGCGAGCGCGAGCTGCGCCGGCGGCTGCGGCCTGAGGGCGAGCACGGCGCCGACGACGATCCCGAGAGTCCCCTCGGAGCCGACGAAGAGCCGGGTCAGGTCGTATCCGGCGACCCCCTTCGCCGTACGCCGGCCGGTGCGAAGCAGCCGCCCGTCGGCGAGGACGACGTCGAGCCCGAGCACGTACTCGGCGGTGACCCCGTACTTCACGCAGCACAGGCCGCCGGACGCGGTGCCGATGTTGCCGCCGATGGTGCACATCTCCCAGCTGGAGGGGTCCGGCGG
This sequence comes from Streptomyces sp. NPDC048623, assembly GCF_040650755.1. Classification (NCBI taxonomy): domain Bacteria; kingdom Bacillati; phylum Actinomycetota; class Actinomycetes; order Kitasatosporales; family Streptomycetaceae; genus Streptomyces; species Streptomyces sp. NPDC048623. Next base: position 34,245 of record NZ_JBEZHV010000009.1, on the reverse strand, counting down.
GTAGTACAGGCCGTGTTCGGCGACGGCCCGGGAGAGCACGGCGTTGACGACGCCCGGCTCCACCACGGCGATCCGGTCGACCGGATCGATCTCCAGGATGCGGTCCATCTTGACGAGCGAGAGCACGATGCAGCCCTCGGCGGCGTTGGCGGCGCCGGACAGACCCGTGCGGGCGCCCTGCGGGACGACGGGGACGCGCAGTTCGGTGGCGGTGCGCATGACGTGCTGGACCTGTTCGACGGTGCGCGGGAGCACGACGGCCGCGGGGGTGCCGGCCGAGCAGAAGCTCGCCATGTCGTGCGCGTAGGAGGCGGTGACGTCGGGGTCGGTGAGGACCGAGTCGTGGGGGAGCCCGGCGCGCAGAAGGGTGTGCAGGGTGTGGAGCCGCTCGTGAAGATCGTCCATGCGTCCAGCGTGGCACCGAGGGCCAACGGTGTGAACCCGCCGTCGCCCTTGGCTCGTGTGCTCTTCGTACAGCGGCGTACGGGCGCACAGTGTGCGCCATGAGACCCGAGAACGTGTCGCGGACGGTCCTCGCCTCGGGCGTGGGCGCGGTGCTCGCGGCGACGGCGCTGCTGTACGTGCCCGAGCTGACCGGCGCCGGCCCGCCGCGCCCGCCCGGTCCCGCCGAACGGGCGGCGCACGCGGCGAACGCGGGGGCTCAGGCGGCGCTGCCGGATCTGGCGGCGCTGATCGGCGACCGGGAGAAGTGGCTGCGGGCCCACCCCGGGGACGGCGCGTCCTGGGCGGTGCTCGGCGCGGCGTACACGGAGCGGGGGCTGCGGCGCGCGGACCCGGCGGACCTGCCGCGGGCGGAGGCCGCCCTGAAGCGCGCGGCCGGGGCCCTGGACGCGCAGGTGGGCCTGGGCGCCCTGGCGAACGCGCGCGGTGACTGGGCGACGGGCAAGGCGTGGGGCGAGCGGGTGCGCAAGGCGGACCCGAAGCGCTGGTCCGCGTACCCGGTGCTCATCGACGCGTACAACGGTCTCGGCGACTACAAGGCGGCCGGCAAGGCGACGGAGACGCTGGCCGAGTTGCACGCGGGGGCGGTGGTCAGCGCGCGCTCGGCGCAGCTGTACCGCGACCGCGGCTGGCGCGAGGACGCGGACGCGGCGGCCCTCGACGCGGTGGCGCTCGCGGAGACGGGCGCGGACAAGGCGGCGGCGCTCTCCCGGCTCGGCGACCTGGCGTGGGAGCGGGGCGAGCCGGCGCAGGCGCTCGCGCAGTACGGCGCGGCGCTCGGGCTCGTACCGGATCACGGGCCGTCCCTGGCGGGGCGGGCCCGGTCGCTGGCGGCTCTGGGGCGGACGGAGGAGGCGGTACGGGACTGGCGGGCGGCGATCGAGCGCCTTCCGCTGCCGGGCCATCTGCTCGAAGCGGGCGAGCTGGCGGAGTCCCTTGGCCGGGACGCGGAGGCGCGCGCGCTGTACGAGCGGCTGCGGGCGGGCCGCTGGCCGGACGCCGAGGTCGAGCTGGGCCTGCTCGACGCCGACCACGGCAACCCGTCGGAGGCGGTACGGCGCCTGCGCGCGGCCTGGGCGGCCGGACACCGCTCGGTGCGGGTCGCGGACGCGCTGGGCTGGGCGCTGTATCGCGCGGGCGAGCCGAAGGAGGCCCTGGAGTACGCCAGACGCGCCACCGACGAGGGCCTCCGCAGCGCCCTCTTCACCTACCATCGCGCCGAGATCGAACGCGCCCTGACCGACCTGAGCCCCGCCCGCCGCCACCTCGCGGAGGCCCTGCGCACCAACCCGCACTTCTCGCCACTGCTGGCGCCGCGCGCGAAGGAGGCGGTGGCGGCGCTGGGCGACTTCCCGGAGCAGCTGCCGGCGGACGCCCGGCCGGCGAAGGAGCGTTCCTAGGCCGGGCCTGCCATTCGTTGTGGGCATACGTTCTGCCAGGGCGGTGCCCACCCGTATGGGCTGCGCCCCTGCCACCCCCGTTGTGGGCATACGTTCCGCTGGGGCGGAACGGGTGGGCACAACGGACGGCGCCCCTTGCCGGGCCTAGGCTCCCTGCGCCTGGACGGCCACCCGTAGGGCGCCGCACTGGTGGTGCGGGTTCAGGCACAGGTGCGGAACGCGCCCGCATGGGCGCCGTCCCGTGTGCCCACCCGTCCCGCCCCAGCGGGACGAATGCCCACACGGAGGTGGGCGGCGGGCGCGGGGCCGGCCCGGGCGAGCCCCCCGTACTCGCCCGGGCCCCACGTACATCGGGGGAAGCGGCGGCTACAGGTTGCCGCGGCGCTCCTGCTCCCGCTCGATCGCCTCGAAGAGCGCCTTGAAGTTGCCCTTGCCGAAGCCCATCGAGCCGTGCCGCTCGATGATCTCGAAGAAGACGGTCGGACGGTCCTGGACCGGCTTGGTGAAGATCTGCAGCAGGTAGCCGTCCTCGTCGCGGTCGGCGAGGATGCTCAGCTCGCGCAGCGTCTCGATCGGGACGCGCGTGTCGCCGACCCACTCGCCGAGGGTGTCGTAGTACGTCCCCGGCGTGTCGAGGAACTGCACACCGTGCGCGCGCATGTAGCGGACGGTCTCGACGATGTCGTTCGTGGCCAGCGCGACGTGCTGCACGCCCGCGCCGCCGTAGAACTCCAGGTACTCGTCGATCTGCGACTTCTTCTTCGCGATCGCCGGCTCGTTGATCGGGAACTTCACCTTGAGGGTGCCGTCCGCGACGACCTTCGACATCAGCGCCGAGTACTCGGTCGCGATGTCGTCGCCCACGAACTCCTTCATGTTCGTGAAGCCCATGACCTTGTTGTAGAAGCCGACCCACTCGTTCATCTTGCCGAGCTCGACATTGCCGACGCAGTGGTCGATGGCCTGGAAGGTGCGCTTGGCCGGCGGCTCGACGATCGGCGCGGCGGCGACGTAACCCGGCAGGTAGGGGCCGTCGTAGCCGGAGCGGTCGACGAGGGTGTGGCGGGTCTTGCCGTACGTGGCGATGGCGGCGAGGACGACGGTGCCGTGCTCGTCCTTCACCTCGTACGGCTCGGTGATCCCGGTGGCGCCGTGCTCCACGGCGTACGCGTACGCGGCGCGCGCGTCCGGCACCTCGAGCGCCAGGTCGATCACGCCGTCGCCGTGCTCGGCGACGTGGGCGTCGAGGAAGCGGCCCCAGTCGGTGGTGGCCTTGATGACGGAGGTGAACACGAAACGGGCGGAGCCGTTGGTGAGGACGTAACTGGCGGTCTCGCGGCTGCCGTTCTCCGGTCCGGAGTAGGCGGCGAGCTTCATGCCGAAGGCCGTGGAGTAGTAGTGCGCGGCCTGCTTGGCGTTGCCGACGGCGAAGACGACCGCGTCCATTCCCTTCACCGGGAAGGGATCGGCCTCACGCGCGGTGGTCGGGTCGGGATCGATAGTCATCGAGGAATCTGCCATGGGAGGAGCGTCCCGCCACACCGCAAGGTGCGCAATAGTTTCTTGTTCCGCTGGTCAATCTGCACAGCGACCGGTCAGTATGAGCGGACGACTTGTACATGATGACCACTGGGAGGCCGTCGTGGCGATCGATCATCTGGACGGGCGGCTCATCGTGCTGCTCGCGCAGGAGCCGCGGATAGGCGTCCTGGAGGCCTCGCGCCGGCTCGGAGTGGCGCGCGGGACCGTGCAGGCCCGGCTCGACCGGCTTCAGTCGAATGGCGTCATCCGTGGTTTCGGCCCCCAGGTCGACCCGGCCGCCCTCGGCTATCCGGTCACCGCCTTCGCGACCCTGGAGATCAAACAGGGCCAGGGCGCGGACGTGCGCGGCCACTTGGCGACCGTCCCGGAGGTCCTCGAACTGCACACCACCACCGGTCACGGCGACATGCTGTGCCGGCTGGTGGCCCGCTCCAACGCCGATCTCCAGCGGGTGATCGACCGGGTCGTCGGTTTCGACGGCATCGTCCGGGCCTCCACGGCGATCGTCATGGAGAACCCGGTCCCCCTGCGGATCATCCCGCTGGTCGAACAGGCCGCGGAGGACCCGCCCTCGCGGTGACCTCCTGCCGGACCGTCGCGGACAGGACGCGGGCCGTCCCGGCCCGGAGGCGCGTGAGGAGTGGCGCCGACAGCTCCATGCATCCCCTCTCGGCCGAGTTGCAAAGAAGTTCTGCAAAAGAGGCTTGCAGAGATCTCTTTGCAACTCTACGGTTGTGTCATGCCCGAGAACGAGACCGAGATCGACACCGAGAACGCGGCCCAGCCGCTCATGGCGCCGGGGAGCCGCGTCCTCGACCCGCGCTCCCTGCGGGCCCTCGCGCACCCGCTGCGCATACAGATGCTGCGCGCCCTGCGCCACCAGGGCCCGGCCACCGCCTCCCAACTCGCCGAGCGGCTCGGCGAGTCGAGCGGTGCCACCAGCTACCACCTGCGCCAGCTGGCCGCCCACGGCTTCGTCGAGGACGCCCCGGAGCTCGGCAAGGGCCGGGAGCGCTGGTGGAAGGCGGCGGTGCAGGGGACCTACTTCGACGCGTCGCTGCACAAGAACCCGGACCCGGAGGTCCAGGGCGCCGTCGAGGTCTACTTCCACGAGATCGCGAACATCCACACCCAGGAGCTCAACACCTACCTCGGCACCCGCCACCAGTGGGACGAGGTCTGGCAGGACTCCTCCGACATGAGCGACTTCACGCTCCACCTCTCGCCCGAGCGCGCCCACGAGCTCAACTCGAAGATCCACGAGCTGATCGACGAGTACCGCGAGAGCGGAGACCGCGACGCCCCCGACGCCCAGCGGATACGGATGCACCTGCACGCCTTCCCGCAGCACGGCGCCAACTGAACCGAACCGACACGAGGCCGAAGAGACACGAGGCCGAAGACAGCCGAAGACAACCGAACAAACGGGGGGAAATCACTGTGCCCGCGCGCACCGACTCACGCTCACGCTCACGCACGCCCTTGGCCGCCGTCCTGTCGGCCAATGCCATCTCCATCAGCGGCAATTCGCTCACCCTCATCGGCGTCCCGTGGTTCGCCCTGGAGACCACCGGGAGCGCCGGCAAGGCCGGTCTGGTCGCCTTCTGCGCCGCCGTGCCGGTCGTCGTCTCCGCGCTCGCGGGCGGTCCGGTGATCGACCGGATCGGACGCCGCCGGGTCTCCGTCGCCTCCGACCTGTTCTGCGCGCTCGCGCTCGCCGCGATCCCGCTGCTCAACCGGGCCGGTCTGCTGCAGTTCTGGATGCTGTGCGCGCTGATGGGCGTCACCGGACTCTTCCACGCGCCGGGCGAGACCGCCCGCCATGTCCTCGTCCCCGACCTCGCGAAGCGCGCCGACACCCCGCTCACCCGCGCCGCGAGCCTGTACGACGCCGTGTCGCGCGGTGCCCGGATGGCCGGCGCCGCCGTCGGCGGTCTGCTCGTGGCGGCGATAGGCGCCGACACGGTGCTCTACGTCGACGCCGCCACGTTCCTGGCCTCCTCGCTGCTCGTCCTGGCGGGCCTGCGCGGCATACCGGCGGCCGAACCCCTGTGCGACGCACCGGCGTTGAACCTCACCGCCTACCGCTCCGACCTGCGCGAGGGCTACTCCTTCCTGCTGCGCACCCGGCTGCTGCTCGCCGTCGACCTGATGGTGATGGTCACCAACGGGCTCGCCCTGAGCTGGAGTTCGGTGCTGCTGCCGATCCACGCCCGCGAGGAGCTCGGCGGCGCGGCCGCACAGGGCCTGCTGGTCGCCGTCTTCGGCGGCAGCGCCCTCGCCGGCGCGCTGCTCTACGGCGCGGTCGGGCACCGCTTCCCGAGGCGGCCGGTCTTCACCGCCGGCTTCCTGATATCCACCGCACCGATCCTCACGGCCGCGGTCACCCACACCGTCCCGCCGATGGTCGTGGCGGCGGTGTTCGGCGGGCTCGGTGCCGGGGTGCTCAACCCGATCCTCACCACCGCCTTCTACGAGGTGGTGCCCGAGGAGCTGCGCAGCCGCGTCGGCAGCGCCAGTACGGCCTCCGTGCTGCTGACCACTCCGCTCGGCGGTCTGGCCGCCGGCCTCCTGGTCGAGAGCGTGGGCATCACGGCGGCGCTGTTCACGGTGGGCGGGGCGTTCTTCCTGGCGACCCTGTCGCCGCTGCTGTTCCCGGTCTGGCGCGAACTGGACGCCCCCGCGGGGACGACGGCGGCCAGGGCGGCGGCCACGGCGGCCAAGGCCTCCGGCAGCGGCGGCGGTGACGCGGTCAGCAGCTCGGGACCTTCGACTCCTGGCCCTGTTCCAGCGCCCTCAGGGACGACACCGCGTCGCTGAGCGCGGTCACGGGGATCAGCTTCAGCCCCTTGGGCAGCTCGGCCTGGGCGTCGGAGCACTCGCCCTTGGGGACGAGGAAGACGGTGGCGCCGTCGCGGGCGGCGGCCTGTGTCTTCAGGGACACCCCGCCGACCGCGCCGACGGTGCCGTCGGGGTCGATCGTGCCGGTGCCGGCGACGGTCCGGCCGCCGGTCAGGTCGCCGCCGTCGCCGTCCCCGTCGATCTTGTCGACGATGCCGAGGGAGAACAGCAGGCCGGCGCTCGGGCCGCCGACGTCGGCGAGGTGGAGGGTGACCTTCACCTGCTTCGGGTCCAGCTTGAGATAGCCGAGGGCGGCGAGGGTCGCCGCGTCCTGCGACTCCTTCATCTGCCCCAGGTTGTGCTGCTCGATCTCCTCGTCGGACTGGCCCGTCGGATAGACCGAGGACTTCGGCAGCACCGCCCGGTCGGTGCGGAACCAGGCGTCCGCGACATCGGCCAGGTCGTTGGAGGCGGACGGCCCGGTCGCCAGGATCGTCGTCATCCGCAGCTGCCCGTCGGTCGGGCGGACCGGGACGCCGGAGATGGTGATCACCTCGCGCCCCTGGTCCTTGCCGAGCACGTCGGCGGTCGTGCCGGGCTGTGCGATGGCGTACGGCAGCGGCGCGAGCCCGGCGACCGCGAACAGCGCGGCGACGGGCAGGGCGCAGAGCGCGAGGGCACGGGTGCGCGGGAGACCGGCGAGACGGGAGAGCACGCCCCCAATCTACTGGGCGGCGGCCCGCGGCCCCGCCGGACAGTCCCTAGGGCAGCCGGCGGGCGAAGAAGGCGCCCACCCGGCGCCGTACCGCCGCGACCGTACCGGCCGGGTCACCGGTGCCCACCAGGGCGGCCCGGGTCTCGTCCGTGACGAGGCCGGCGGCCTGCAGCCGGGGCACCAGGGCCGCGAAGTCGGTGAAGGCCCAGTGGTTCGCGTCCCGCAGCAGCGCGCGCTCGCCGGGGACCCCGGTCCAGGAGGTGTCGATCCGGGCGGCGCCCTCGAAGCCGTCGGTACGGAAGAGGAGCAGGAGCCGGGCGGGGGCGGGCACGGGGGCGAGGTCGAGGTCGAGGTAGCCCTCCAGGTTCGCGACGGCGCGGACGCGGGGATCGTGGCCGGCGGCGTACACGGCGGCCGTGCCGCCGGCGGAGTGCCCGTAGATCCCGATACCGGAGGCCTCCGGGAGCAGGCGGGGGAGCTGGTCGAGGACGAAGCGGAGGTCGGCGACGCGTGTGTCGATCATGATGCGGAAGGTCGCCGGGTCCGGAGGCCCCATGAGGACGGTGGTGCGCAGTCCGGTCGGCAGTTCCACCACCCCCGCGTCGCCGGGGTGGTCGACGAGGACCACGGTCCGGCCGTGGCTCGCCAGGTCCTCGGCAAGGCCGCTGCCCAGGGAACGGGAGTCCCCGCCGCCCGGGCTGTACAGGAGTACCGGCCGCCGTCCCGGCAGCGGCGGTGCGCCGATGTGCCCGTGGGTGCGGACGGTGCCCCAGTCCACCGTGCCCTCCGCCGGGAGCCCCTGGTGGATCCATGGCGCCAGCTCGGCGAACTTCCGTGCCTCGGCCGGGGTCAGCTGCGGGGCGCACGGGCAGCCGCGTACCCCGGCGGCCGGGTACAGGACGGTGAGCATCACCTCGCGCGCCCCGCCCACCCACGGGTCTTCACGGGTCGGGTCGGTGAGGTGGACGGTGCGCAGGCCGACGGGGTACGGGCCGGTCGGCGCGGGCAGCCGGAGGCAGAGGGCGGGGTCGGCGGCGGCGGGGAGGACGGGGAGCAGGGTGGCGGCGGCTCCGGCGCCCGCGAGCAGGGCGCCTTTGAGGAGGGTGCGTCGAGAGGTCATGCGAGCATCCTGGGAGCGGGGCGGGGCGCGTGGCGAAGGTTCAGGCCCTGCCCGAAAGCTTTGCGGAGAACGGGGAGTTGTGCGGTGCTGCGGATCCATCTGACGGCGGACGATCTCGCCCGGGTGCGTTTCGCGCCCCGCCCGGCCCCGCTCCAGGAACTCCACGCGGCCCTGAAGACCGCCGTCGCGCCCGGCCCGGACCCGCTGCTCCTCGGCCGCTGGCGCGGCCGGGTCCTGCGCTCCCTGCCGGCCGCCGCCGACCCGCTCGCCGACCTGGTGCCGGGCGGCCGCCCGCCCGCCTTCCTCGACGTCCTCGGCGACACGCTGGAGGAGGGCTTCGAGCGGATCCGCGCCACGCGCCCCGAGACCGTCCGCGCCGAGCTGGAGCGGGTGTACGGGGCGGGGCGGCAGCGGGTGCCGGGCTGGGTCCGGGGCCTGCACGCGGGCGAGGACGGGTCCTGGCGGGCGGTGCGGCGGGCGCAGCGGGCCGCGTACGAGACGGTCCTGGCGCCGGTCTGGCCGCTGGTGCAGGACCTGCACCGCGAGGAGTTCGCCCGGCACGCCCTGGCGGTCGCCGAGCACGGCCTGGCCGCGGCCCTGACGGCCCTGGCGCCCGGCACCCGTTTCGACGGCACCGTGTGGGAGTGGCCGGCCGCCGCCGACCGCGAGGTGCACCCCGCCGGCCGCGGCCTGCTTCTCCTGCCGACCTTCCACCACCCGGCGGGCCCGCTCCTCCACGACCACCCGCCCCACCCCGTGACCCTCGGCTACCCGTCGGGCCCCGGCCTCCCGCCCGTACCGGACGACGGCAGGAACCCGCCGGACGAGCCCCTTGCCCCGGCCCTGGGCCGCACCCGCGCGGAACTCCTCCGCCTGCTCGGCGAACCCCTGACGACGACGGAGCTGGCCCGCGCCCTGCGGGTGAGCAACGCGACGGCCTCGGAGCACGCGGGCGCCCTGAGGGCGGCGGGCCTGCTGACGACGACCCGCACGGGCAGATCGGTGACCCACGAGCGCACAGCGCTGGCGGACCTGATCCTCGGCCCCCGCCCCGCCGCTCCCCCCAGAGCGAAGCCCTAGGAACCCAGCCGCAGGCCCACGCCCCATGGGCGCCGCGCGCCTCTGGGGCCGTCAACCGAGGAGGCCGTACGCCCCCGGGCCCAGCCCTGGCTGCCGCGCGCCCGAGCGCCCCGCTCTAGCGCAGCGCGTCGGCGACTTCGCGGGCCGCGTCCACGACCCTCGGTCCGACCCGCTCCGGGACAGCGTCCGCGAGCATGACGACGCCGACGCTGCCCTCGATGCCGGTGATGCCGACCAGCGGGGCGGCGGCGCCGCTGGCGCCGGCCTCCAGCTCGCCGTGGGTGAGGGTGAAGCCCGGTTCGATGAGCTCGCCGCGGCGGGCGGCGAGGATCGCGCGGCCGGCGGCCCCGCGGTCCAGCGGGTGGCGGAAGCCGGCCCGGTAGGCGACGTGGTAGTCGGTCCAGGTGGGTTCGACGACGGCCACGGCGAGCGCCTCGGCCCCGTCGACCAGGGTGAGGTGAGCCGTCGCCCCTATGTCCTCGGCGAGCGAGCGCAGCGCGGGCAGCGCGGCCTCACGCACCAGCGGGTGCACCTGGCGGCCCAGGCGCAGCACGCCGAGCCCGACGCGGGCGCGGCCGCCCAGGTCCCGGCGGACGAGGGCATGCTGCTCGAGGGTGGCGAGCAGCCGGTAGACGACGGTCCGGTTCACACCGAGTCGGTTGGACAACTCGGTGACGGTCAGGCCGTGGTCGGTGTCGGCGAGCAGTTTGAGGACTCTAAGGCCCCGGTCGAGCGTCTGGGAGGTCTCCGCGGTCACGACGCCCTCTCCTTCGGAGTGAGTGACAGCGGACTCGTACGGAAGCTGCGACACCGGTCCCATCGGCGACGCACGTCAGAGGCCGCCGGCAGGACGGGCTACACCGGCTGCGCTCCGCGGCGGCGCTGCCACGGGGCGTTTGCTTGAGCCGGGACAGTAGCGGCGTGCTCCGCTCAGCGGAAGACCTCGTCCAGAATCCGGGCGCGTGCGACCGGATACGGGCGGTTCGGGACCTAAGTCGGCCGAACAGGGGACTTTGGCGGACAAGTGAACCGGTCACACGCTTGTAGCGTGGGGGCGGAACGGGGCCGACCGTGGGGGCCGGTCCCGGGCACGGCGGAGGCCCGTACGCCGCTCGCGTACGGGCCTCGAACCTGTCTCGGAAGAACGGTTCAGGAATCCCTCAGAGGGACCTCACCGCATGCGGGTGGCCCACTCCTGCACCTTCTTGATCCGCTCACGGATCTGCCCGGCGGTCGCCTCGGCGCTCGGCGGGCCGCCGCAGACCCGCCGCAGCTCGGTGTGGATCACGCCGTGCGGCTTGCCGCTCTGGTGAACGTACGCACCGACCATCGTGTTGAGCTGTTTCCGCAGCTCAAGGAGCTCCTTGTGGGAAACGACGGGCCGTCGCTCCGCGGGAAGTTCCAGCAGGTCGGCCTCGCTGTCCGGCTTCTTGCGGCTGTGCGCGATCTGCCGGGCCTGCCGCTTCTGGAGGAGGAGCTGCACCTGGTCGGGTTCGAGGAGCCCGGGGATGCCGAGGTAGTCCTGCTCCTCCTCGCTGCCGGGGTGGGCCTGCATGCCGAACTCGGCGGCGTTGTAGAGGACTCGGTCGAAGACGGCGTCCGACTCGAGCGCCTCGAACGGCAGCATGTCCTGCTCGCCGGTGTCCTCGTCCTGCTGCTTCTCCGCCTCCGCCATCTCCTTCTCGGACTCGGCGTACGGGTCCTCGTCCTCCCCCGCCTTCTTCGGCTTGTCGAGCACGTGGTCGCGCTCGACCTCCATCTCGGTGGCGAAGCCGAGGAGGCTGGGGATGGTGGGAAGGAACACGGACGCGGTCTCGCCGCGCCTGCGGGATCGCACGAAGCGCCCGACGGCCTGCGCGAAGAACAGCGGTGTGGAGATGGTGGTGGCGTACACGCCGACGGCGAGACGCGGCACGTCGACGCCCTCGGACACCATGCGGACGGCGACCATCCAGCGGTCGGTGTTCTCGCTGAACTCGTCGATCCGGCCGGAGGCGCCCGCGTCGTCGGAGAGCACGACGGTGGCCTTGGTGCCGGTGATCTCGCGGATCAGCTTGGCGTAGGCGCGGGCGGAGTCCTGGTCGGAGGCGATGACGAGACCGCCGGCGTCCGGGATGGACTTGCGGACCTCGGTGAGCCGCTGGTCGGCGGCGCGCAGCACGTTCGGCATCCAGTCGCCGCGCGGGTCGAGCGCGGTGCGCCAGGCCTGCGAGATCGCGTCCTTGGTCATCGGCTCGCCGAGGCGCGCGGCGATCTCGTCGCCGGCCTTGGTGCGCCAGCGCATGTTGCCGCTGTAGGAGAGGAAGATGACGGGCCGGACGACGTTGTCGTTGAGGGCGTTGCCGTAGCCGTAGGTGTAGTCGGCCGCGGAGCGCCGGATGCCGTCGTTCCCCTCCTCGTACGCGACGAAGGGGATCGGGTTGGTGTCGGAGCGGAAGGGCGTGCCGGTGAGGGCGAGCCGGCGGGTGGCCGGCTCGAAGGCCTCCAGGCAGGCCTCGCCCCAGGACTTGGAGTCTCCGGCGTGGTGGATCTCGTCGAGGATGACGAGGGTCTTGCGCTGTTCGCTGCGGTTGCGGTGGAGCATGGGCCGTACGCCGACGCCGGCGTACGTGATGGCGATCCCGTCGTACTCCTTGCTGAGCGGCCCGGCGCTGTAGTCCGGGTCCAGCTTGATCCCTATCCGCGCCGCGGCTGCCGCCCACTGCTTCTTCAGGTGCTCGGTGGGGGCCACGACCGTGACCTGCTGCACCACGTGGTGGTGCAGCAGCCAGGACGCGAGGGTCAGCGCGAAGGTGGTCTTGCCGGCGCCGGGCGTGGCGACCGCGAGGAAGTCACGGGGCTGCTCCTGGATGTACTTCTCCATCGCGCCCTGCTGCCAGGCTCGCAGCTTGTTGGCGGTGCCCCAGGGGGCGCGGCCGGGGAAGGCGGGAGAGAGGTGATGTGAGGAGGTGGCGGTGGTAGTCACGATCTCCGGTTACGGTTCGACGCTCGTCCAGACGCTCGTCCAGATATGACAACCGGGCCACCTTACCGGTGCGGGCGACGCGATCTCGTACGAACAAGCCCGCGTCGAGGCACCGTGAGAGAGTCCTCACACCCCTCCCGAAAGCACCCTCAAACGCCCCGCAATGTCGGTTATGTCCACCATCTCGCCACTGGCCACGTCCACGACCAGCTCGTAGGCACGGTCCTGGCCGGCGCCGGTGAGCTCGCCGAGATCGACTCCGTTGACGGCGAGGAAGGTGGCCGCCGAGAGCCAGGCGGCACGCTTGTTGCCGTCGACGAAGGGGTGGTTCGAGGCGAGGGCGTGGAGGAGTACGGCAGCCTGCTCGTAGAGGTCGCGGTACGCGCTCTCGCCGTACATACGGGCCCGGGGCCGATGCACGGCGGACTCCAGGAGCCCGGGCGCGCGGAGCGCCGGGCTGCTGTCGCATGCCCGCACCCTAGGCACGGGCGGGCGCTGAAGCCACCGCCTTTCCGCCGCCCCTCCCCTCCCCGAGCCGGGTGGCGACCCAGCCCCCGATCGCGGCGACGCCGGCCATCGGCAGGAAGACGGCGACGAAGGCGGCGGGGTGGGATCCGGTGCCGGTACCGGTGCCGGCGGCGGCACCGGCGGCATCGACGACGCGGCCGACCGCGCCGCCGCCGAGCGCGCCGAAGGCCGCTCCGCCGGCGGCGAGGAGGAGGACGTTGGAGAGGCCGTCGGAGATCTGGAGGGCGGCGGAGTTCGCCCCGGCCTCCTCGGGCGCGGAGAGCTTCAGCAGCAGCACGCTGGTGGAGGCGATCACCATGCCCATGCCGAAGCAGCCGAAGCCCCAGGCGACCGCGACCACCCACACCGGCACGCCGTCGATCAGGACGCTCGGGACGGCGGCGATGGCGAGGACGACCAGGACCATGCCGAGGACGACGAGCCGCTCGCGGTACGGCTCGGTGCGTGGCCGGGACTGCACCCAGGAGCCGAGCGCCCAGGTCAGACCACCGAGGGCGAGCGAGAACCCGGCCAGGGTGGGGCTGAGGCCACGCTGGGTGACCAGCATGAGCGGTACGAAGGACTCGGCGGCGATGAACGACCCGGCGGCGATACCGCGGAGCAGCACGACGGACGGCAGCCCGCGGGCGGCCCGGTAGGTGCCGCGCGGCAGCAGCCCGCGCACGGCGGGCACAAGGAGCACGGCGCCTGCCGCGGCGGGCAGCAGCGAGAGCCAGCGCAGCTCCTGCCCGGCGTACTGGAGCAGCGCGGCGCCGAGCGATATCGCGAACGCCAGCCGGATCCGCCGCCGGTCCCAGGGCGCGACGGGCGCCCCGGGGTCGGCGGGCCCGGAGGCGGTACGGCGGATCGCGGGCAGCGCGAGGGCGAGCGGGAACACGACGAGGACCGGGATGCCGACGAAGACCCAGCGCCAGCCGAGCTGCTCGGTGATCGTCCCGGAGGCCAGCGGCCCGACCACCGAGGGCACGATCCAGCTGGCGGCGAACGCCGCCATGATCGCGGGCCGCAGATGTTCCTCGTACGCCCGGCTGATCACCACGTACAACGCGACGATCACCAGACCGCCGCCCAGTCCCTGCACGGCCCGCCCGAGAATGAACAGCCACATGGTCCCGGCCGTCCCGGACAGCAGCAGCCCGGCCGCGAAACAGCTCATCCCGACGGTCAGCGGCCCGAGCGGCCCGCTCCGGTCGGACCACTGCCCCGACAGCACCATCCCGAACAGGCTGGTCGTGAAGTACGCGGAGAACGCGAACGCGTACAGCGGCACCCCGTCCAGCTCCCGCGCCGCGACGGGCATCGCCGTCCCGACGGCGGTCGCCTCGAAGGCGATCATCAGCACGACGGACACGATCCCGACACTGAGCGCCCGATGCCCCCGATCAAGCAGGGACCCGCCGCCGGTGGGGTGGGACAGCACGGCGGCGGGGTTCGGCGCGGTGACGTCGGCGTCGGCGTCGGCGTCGCGCGGTTCGAGGGCACTCATACGCCCCAGAGTAAGGGCCGAACCCGGATATGGCCCCTGTCGCGAGTCGCATCCGGCCTGCCCCGATGGTCGTACGACCGGGGGGATGTCAATCGGGCTTGGGCGTGAAGACGGGCTTGTCGGGGAGCCCGGCGTTGTTCTCGCAGCCGAGCCGCTTGACGACGGCGAGGGTGACGGAGTGGAGGACGGTGAGGTTGGCCTGGCGGATGGCGGGGGTGTCGGGGAGTTCGGAATGGGTGAAGGTGAGCTCGCCGCGGATTCGGGCGGGCCGCTGCTCGGACCCATTGAATCGGCTGCTGATGCAGGTGACGAAGAGATATGCCTTCTTCGGTCCGGACTGCGCCTCCCTACCCATGTCGTACGCATGCAGCCCACGAGGGTGGACGTCTCCAAAGGGTTCGTCGACGTCGTACAGACCGAAGTCGATGTCTAACCGGTCCAGGCTGCCGGGAACTGCAACCCTGCACATGGGAGGATGCATCGTCGTTCGCCCCCTCTCCTCGTAGTCTGCGGTCAACTCCTCTCCGCTTCGGTTCAGACCGCCCCTCGGGTCGTGTACGAACTTCTTGGTCCTCAGTACCGCCTCAAGGGCACGACCGGCATCAGGGGAAAGCGTGTCGTCGCACTGCTGAGCGGCTGTGACACGCTGCTCCTCCGGCTCTTTGTCGCCGCCACAGGCGGTGAGCAGAAGGCAGGCGGCCAGCCCGGAGGCGATGGGCTTGATCGTCTTCCTCACATGAGTCATCGCCGTCTCCAGGACGTGATCAACCGGTCTCTGGGGCGTTACCGCTCTGACCCGCAAGAGAGTTGCCCTTCGAATAGCCACCGTCGACGGACTCGATGAGGTCCTGCCTCAAGTCGTCACTCACACGGGAGCGGTGCACCTCTACGAAGCGCTCCATGGGCGATTCCGCACTGTACCTACCGGCTTCGTAGATGACCCTTCTGTCCTCGTGGATCTGGTCTTCCGTCGTGTCCTTGTGATCGTCGACAGCCCTGTCCGACCAGTCACCGATGACCTGGCCCCCCAGCGTCTCCATGGCACCGGAGCCGGCGTCGACCGCGAGCGGGACGATGATCGCGGTGGCTCCCGCAGCGGCAGCGGTGGCCGGCAGGAAGGCGACCCCGCCCGCGATGGCGGCGGCAGTGCCGAACTCCACCCAGGCGGCCTTCTTCGCCTGAGCCTTCGCGTAGTCCTCATGAAGCTTCATGCCCTCGGCCTCGACCTGTCCGGCACGGGCCTCGTCCAGCAGTCCTTGAACCGTGGCGCTGGTGCGCACTGCTTCCCGGGCACGAGCTCCGTCGATCCGGCCGTCAGGATCGACCTGCGCCTCCAACACACTTGTGGCATAGAGGCGCTCGGCTGTGGACACCGTGGCGTACGCGTCAGGATGCTGCCCCAAGGTGCTCAGGAATCTGACCGCTGCCTTGGTCCCGAACTCCGCATGCGCGGCACCGTCACCCGCCGGCTCGAAAGGACTGTTCGGATCGCTCTTGGTCAGCGCCCAGTTGAGGTCGTCGATATACCCGGCGCCCATATTGCCCAGGCTGTCCGCCATGGCCGACTGATGCTTCTTGAGCAGCTCGGCGTCCCCGCCGTACTTCGCCACGACATCAGTCATGATCTTGGCCGTGGTCTCGTCACGGTGCAGCTCCGGCTTCGGATCGTCCCAGGCGTGCCCGAGCGTCGCCGCCTCCAGCGCATGCCCCAACGCGTCCGGCATGTAGTCCGCGGCCCTCTTCGCGGCGTCCGGCCCATGACCGTCGCTGTCGGGGAAGAACGCGTACGCGTCGTTGGTGTAGAAGTCGAGGTAGCTCGCGATCCCCTTCCCGTCCTTGCCCTTCCCGAGATCCAGCGTGCCGCCGACGCTCCCGTCCACGTTGTACGACGTCGGCTCCGCCGAGAAGAACTGCTTCGCCGCCTCCGGGCTGTGGCCCAGCGCCTCAAGGACCGGAATCACCGGGTCGAAACCGGAGCCGTTGACCCCTGACGGGTTGTACGGGTCCTTGAACCAGCCGCCCGCGTTCTCGGCGAAGAAGTGCGGGGCCTTGCTGTGCAGTTGGGTCACGTGCTCGGCGATGGGCACCAGGAACCTGGGGTCATAGTCGCCGTTGCGGAGGATGCCGCCGAGGACCTGGTAGCCGAGCGCCGGGTGGCGGTCGCCACCGGCGAGCGGGATGGGTTCGGTGCCGAGCCTCCGCATCTCGGCCGACCAGTGCTCGGTCCACTGGTCGCCGCCCCGGGTGGCCGTGGCGAGGTTCAGGCCCAGGTTCTTCTGCAGGGTCTGGACGTCCTCCAGGCGCTGCTTGTCCGGCTGCCGGCCGTTGTCCTCGTACGTGTCGGTGGACAGCTGCGCGAAGAACTCCAGGGCTCCCTTGGGGCCGAGGCCGTCGTAGAAGGTTCTGGCGAACTCCTTCGAGCCGCTGTTGTTCTCCAGGAGCTCGTTGAGGCGCGTGAGCTCCTCATGCGTGAGCTCCTTGCCCTTCCTGGCCAGGGCCAGCGCGCGCTGCGCCTCCTCCGCGTCCACGCTGCCGTACTTCGGCGCGCTGAAGTTGTGCCGGTCGCCGGTGATGTCGGCTCGCAGCGCCTTCGCGCACGCCTCGTCGGCGTCGTCGCAGCTGTCGATGACGGCGTCGAGGCGGTGCTGCAGCGCCGCGATGTCGGCGCGCTGCTTGCGCAGGGTCTCGGCCTGGTCGCGGTCGTAGTGGGCCACGGCGTCCCGCTCCAGCGAGTAGGCGGCCTCGACAACGCCGTTGCTCTTCACCACGAGGCCCTGGTGCGGGGCGTCCGTCTCGACGATCGTCGTGAGGTCGGCCTTCGCCTTCCGGAACGTGCGGTAGCCGTCCTCCAGAACCCGGTGGATGCCGCCGGCCGCCTTCGCCGCGTCCTCGAACTCCTTGGCGGTCTTGTCGATGAAGGGTTTGGTGACCTCGGCGTTCACGCCGCGCCAGTCGTCGGCTCTGGCCTTCGCGGCCATCGTCGTACGGGCGTCCTCGGCAAGTGTGTCGAGCCTGCCCTTCATCTCGGACCAGCGGTCCGCCGCGGCCTTCAGCTTGTCCAGCGGCGCGTGGTACACGTTGTCAAAGGTCAGCATGGTGATCCGCTCCCCGCCCCTACTTGAAGTACTCGCTGATCCTGGACACGGTGAGCGCCGCCGCGATGTCCTCGTCGTCCTTCGCGTGCGCGGCCGCGCTGTGGTCGAGGTGGTTGGAGATGTGCGCGCAGGCGTCGAGGAGCGTGCCGAGCTGGGAGGCCCACGTCTCCTGGACGGTGGTCAGGGCGGCCCCGGTGCGGAAGCCGTTCACCGAGAGGCCGGCCGCGGCGTCGGTGGTGTCCGTACGGGCGTGGTTGCCGTCCTTCACCAGTCGGCCGCGCAGCTGGTAGGCGGCGTGGCCGATGGCTCCGAGGTGGTCCTGCCTGACCTGGAGATCAGCACCCCCGCCACCCCCGCCACCCCCAGGCTCGGCGGACAACCGGTTCAACCGCATGCTCACGCGGCTCGCGGCGGCGCTGCGCGCGGCGGCCCACTCCTCGTCGAACGACACGACTCTCCACCCCAACCGTCGCCTTCGCTGTCGGAGCACCGGACTCTACGCAGGCAGACGGAAGCGGAACGGGAGCCGCGTCAACACGACGCCCGCCCTCCCGCCACCCGCCGGGCAGGGAACGGCGTGCGGGCGCGGGCGGTCATGGGCTCGCTACCCCTGAGGGCGACACCCATACGAGTGCGGCTCCTCCGTCAAGTCACCGTTGCCGCACCGACACGCCCTCGACCAGCTCGGCGACGACGAGCTGATCCTTCCCCGATGTCGGCCCCGAGACCGCCGTACGACAGTGGGAGAGGATCTTCGCGAAATCGTCACCCCGCCGGCCTGGCCGCACACGGAGGGGCCCGGCCCGGAACGACGCCGTGCCCGGACGGGGCGCCGTCCGGGCACGGCGTGCAGTAGGTTGGCGTCCGTATCAGGCCGTGCAGCCCAGCGCTTTCTTCACCGTCGGTACGAAGTCCACGGTGAAGGCCTCAATGTGCCTGCGACGCTCGGCGACGTCACCGCCGGCATCGCCGTCCACGCTCACGTACGTGATCACGTGGTCCGTTCCAGGGCCGGCGCAGTCCGTACTGACCATGGAGTTGGAGTCCCCCAGCGCGCCCAGGCCCGCGAACGGCAGGCCGGTCATTTTCGCCCGGTTGCGGAAGCGGAACTCCTCCGACTCGTCCATGGGGTCGTAGAGCTTGTCGACCCTGTCGACCTGCAGGCCGACGATCAACGCACCGTCGACCCGGATCTCGCACCGTCCCCAGGTCTTCTCCCGGGGCTTGACCAGGGAATCACCGACGACGGTGAGCTTGTCGCCATCGACGAGGAACGGGCTCAGTGCCTTCTCGGTGAGCGCGACCCCGCACACCTGCTTCGGAACGGCGTACTCCCGTCCGCCGCCGCACGCGGCAAGGGACAGCGCAAGGCAGGAGGTGAGGAGGGAAGCCGCTGTGCGGCGCAATACATGCGTCATTGGATGCCTCCCACCCCCTCGGCCTTCTTGTTGCCGTCGTTGGCAGCGCCCTCGATCTGCGAGTAGATGCCGTGGTCCTTGGAGTAGCCCTCGTGCGTCGGGTCCTCCGCCCAGTCCTTGTTCTGCGTGTACCAGAGGTCCGCAAGCCCGCGCAGCTCCTGGCTGCGGTTCTCGTAGGTCTTGGTGTGATCGGCGGTGGCTTGGTCGTTGATCCTGTTCTGTTCGTCCTCGAGCATCTTCGAGGTGATCAGGTCCACTCCGCGCTGAACCGAGTCCATGGCTGGACTCCACGGTGTGATGAGGCCACCGACGATGTGGTACCTCCACGCCTTCTTCCACGAGGCGTCGGCGAGGGCTTCTCCCTTGTCGGCGTTGGTCGCCTGGTACCGGGCTTCCTCCAGGAAACCGATGGTGCGACCGGCGCGGTCGAGGCTGTCCTCGGGATGGGCCTTCTCGGTCAGGATGTCGGCCACGACCGACTGGTGCATGACCTGGGTGAGGGTCTGGTAGTCGTCCCTGTTGCGCGAGATCTGCTTGCTGACCTCCATGAGCTGGCCGGCGTCCAGCTCATGCCGCCCGATCGGATCGCTCATCGCCTCGTGGACCCAGTCGCCGTGGTTGCCCATGGCATACGCCATGCTGTCGCGCAGCTCCGGAGGGAAGTCGTTCTTGCTGCTCGCCAGGATGCCCAGGGAGCGCTTCATGGCCTCGCGCTGCTCCGGTGTGTGCTCCTCGTACTGCGCCCCCGTCTCCAGATCGGTGACGCCCGAAACCGCCGCGAACATGGCCCTGCCGGTCGCCTCCAGGGTCTCGTTCGGGCCGTCCTTCAGCGGAGAGTCGTCGAACGACGGACGGTCCTTCAGCACCCACTGCGCGTTGTCCTGCGGCTCCTTGGCATTGAAGAAGTCCGTAGCCGCGTCGGGGCTGTTGGCGAGGGCCGCCATGAAGCCCGCAATCGGGTCACGGCCGAACTCCGCGTCGCCGATGAAGTTCATCTTCAGAGTCGGTTCCATGAGATAGAACCGGTCGGGGACTTTCATCTTCTTCTCGGTGGCCACGAGCGCGTTGCCATAGGCGTTGAGGAAGCGGTTGTCCCAGTCGCCGGTCCGCATCAGGTTGCTCATCAGCTGGTAGCCGTACGCCTGGCCGCCACGGGTCTCGATGCGCTGGTCGCCGAGCTTCACCATGTCGTTCTCCCAGGTGCGCATGGCGGGGCTGTCGGACTGGGTCGCGCCGGCCAGGACGAAGGACAGGTTCTGCTGGAAGTCGCCGAGGTCCTTCAACCGGGCGCGCTGGAGACCGCCGCCGTCCGAGGGGTCGGACAGATCGGCCCAGAACTCGAGGACGCCGCGGGGGCCGAGTGTGGTGGCCAGCTTCTCCTGGAAGAGCCGGTCGTCCTTGTAGGCGGCAAGGTCCTTGTTGAGCCGGTCGAACTGCTCGGGGGTGAGGTCGTCCCCCTTCTTCTTCAGCAGGTTCGCGATCTCCTCCGCGTCCTTCATGGCCTTCGCGGCGCTGTCCCGGTCGTAGTAGGCGGCGTCGGAGAATCCGTACGGAGTCTGGCTGACCAGCATGGTCAGCGCCTGTGCGGCGGTGGTGTCGCTCTCGGTCGCCTGCGTCAGGATCTTCTGCACCTCGTCACGAAGGGCATTGACGTCGGCCTGGGTGTGCTCCGGCACCTCGTGGCCCTTGGCGGCTCGGTCCGGATGAATGTTCATCGTGACCGTGAAACCGCCGTCACCGGTCCCCACGACGGTCAGGTTCCGTGTCAGTGCCTGCTCGATCGTGTCATTCAACTGCTTTTTGTAGCCGACGAGTTCACCATGGGTGTCCTTGAGGATGTTGGCGATACTCTCGGCCTGGGTGGCGGCGTCAGCGAACTCCTTGGCCGTCTTGCCGACGAACTCCTTGGTGACGGTGGCGTTCACCCCCTCCCAGTTGGCCTTCGCGGCCTTGCCTCCGAGGTCGTCGCGGGCGTCCGTCTCCAGGTCCCGCAGCTTCTTCGCCATGGCCTCCCAGTCACCGGCCGCCGTGCCGAGCTGCGTGAAGACCCCGAACCTGAGGGCGTCGAGATCCATCAGCGCTGCGCCCTCTCCTCGAACCCCTTGTTGAGCTGCTCGAACTTGAACTGTGTGGCGATCACGTACTCGTCGTCCGCGTGGGCCTTCTTGGAGTACTCAAGGTGGTTGGAGATATGACCGCAGGCGTCCAGCAACGTGCTGAGCTGCGTTCCCCACTTCTCGGCCACGGTGCTCAGGGCCGGCCCGAGCGCGAAGTCCTGCCTCATCGCGGTGCCCGCCTCCTCGGTACTGGCCTTGGCGTGGTTGCCGTCGGTGGCCAGCCGCTGATGCAGTTTGAAGGCGGCGTTACCGATGGCGGCGAGGTCCGACTGCTCAACCGTGAGCACGGCCTCGGGATTCGAACCCCCTCCCCCGCCGCCTCCTCCGCCGTCGAGTTGGTTCAGGCGCATGGCCGTCTGGTTCTCAACAGCCGCGGCTTTGAGATGTGCCCACTCGTCATCGAACGACACAAGACCCCCGTGTGATCCTTGAATCCGATGTAAGTGCGATTCACTCTAGCCCCGTACGTGCAACGGCCGGCGGTTTCAGCACCTCTTCCAGCCCCGGCCTTCCAGGGCTCCGTCGTTCCCGCGGTCAGCCCCACCTACGACGGGGCGGCAACGCGCATCGGTGGTCGGCTCGAAGCCGGCAAGTCCGTCATGGCGCAGTCCGGGGTCAGCGTCGGCGTGCCCTCACCAACGGCACGCCAATGGCCGCCCCGAGCAGTACCGCGGCCCCGACTCCGAGACCGATCCAGAGCCCCGCACCACTCCCGCCTTCGACGTCGTCCGCCGGCGGGGCCGGAGCAGGAGCGGGGTTGGTCGTGGTTGGTGCGGCTGAGGGCGAAGCCGAGGCGGTGTGCTCCGACGGCAGGTCCGGGATCGGCCGTACGTCGGCGGGGCCGGGGTCGCCGGGGGTCTTCAGGGCGCGGAGGGGCCGGATGGCGCCGTAGCCGATGTAGTCGTTACGGCCGGCGCCGTCGTTGGGCGCGGCGATGGTGTTGAGCATGACCTTGAGGACCTGGTTGTTGGTCCAGTCGGGGTGCTTGGCCCAGATGAGGGCGGCGGAGGCGGATGCGAGGGCGGTGGCGTCGCTGGTGCCGGTCGACTTGCACAGGCCGGTGCCGCCGCCGCAGGCGTGGACCGTGTCCTTGCCGGGGGCGACGATGTCGACCTGGGGTCCGTACTGGGAGTTCTTGACCCGGGTCAGCTTCTGGTCGATGGCACCGACACCGACGACGCCGGGGGTGGCCGCCGGGTATTCGGGTCTGTTGCCCGTCTCGGCGTCGTTGCCGGTTGCGGCGAAGACCAGGGCTCCCTTGTCGTGCGCGTACTTCACGGCGTCTGCAAGTTCTTGCGAACCCATGTCTGCGCCCAAGGAGATGTTGATGACCTTTGCCCTGGCGTCGGCGGCGTACCGGATCGCCGGAGGCACGTTGCGGTTGAACTGCTCGTCGCCGTCCTTCTGGCTGAGTTTGCCTGCGTCGAGCCCTGTGACCCGGACCGGCAGAACACGAGCCCCGGGCGCCAGCCCGAAGGCTCCGTTCCCTCCCTCGCGGGCCCCGGTTCCTGCGATGAGGCCAGCCATCCCGGTCCCGTGTCCGGTGTAATCGGTGAACTCGTCGCCCGGTCGATCGGTCGCGAAATCCTTCCCGTCGAGCACTTGGCCCCTGAGGTCAGGATTGTTCTTGTCGACACCGGAGTCGATCACCGCGACCGTGACGCCCTCCCCCTTGCTGATCCGCCAGATCTCGTCCGCGTGCATGATGTCGAGGTGCCACTGCTGCGCACGGATGCTCTCGGCGTTGGCGGGCACGGTCGCGATGCCCACCAGCAGCATGCCCAGGCCGGCCGCGGCGACGTTCCAGACACGGCTCCGTCGAATACTGCTGGTACGCATCTCTGCTTCCTCGCGCCAATCAGTCGATGACGGGCGGCGCCGTACGGCGGTCGCCCTGCTGCCAGGTCTCTTCGTCCTCGACAAGGTAGTCGGGGCGCTCGCTCCGCTTCTCCTCACGCTGGTCCGGGGCGGTTGCGGAGCCGCCGCGGCCCACCGGTCCCGTACCCTGCGCGCCGTCGCGCACGAGCCCCGAGCCGCCGGGCGTGTACGGGCGCGCGCTCGCGGCACCGGGGCGCTGCGCCCGGCCGCCGATGACCCTTCCGGGCTCGGAGGCCAGCCGACGGCCGCCGGTGACACCGCTCTGGCCGCCGGCCCCACCCATGGGACCGGTTGTTGCGGGACCGGCCATGGGACTACGGCCAGCGCCGTTGCCGGTGCGGCCGGTGGTGGGTTCGTTGCCGATCACCGTGCTCCGCGGAATCCCCGTGGCGGTCCGGCCGGGGTTGTTCGGCACGGCGCGGCCGCCCGTGATGCCCTCGCGGGGCATCTGCGGCAGCGAGCCCGTCGTGGGGTTGGGGACGCCTCGCACACCCGGGACAAGGGGCAACTTGGTGCCGCTGACGGGCGGAACCGGTCCAGGGCCCGTCTTGCCCACCGTGGGCGGCAAGGCCGTCGGGCCAGGCGGGAGCACGAGCGGCGGTGTCATAGGGGTGACCGGCGGCTGCCCTGCAGTGGGCGGAGAGCCCGTGGTCGTCGGAGGTGTACCAGTCATGGCCGGTGGCAGCGTGTTCACGCTGTCGATCCCCAGGTCGACGGGGGCCTCGGGGCGGACTGTCCGGACCGGTCCGCCGGTGTCAGGCGTCGGCCGGACGAGTTGAGTGTCGGGAAAGAACCGAGCGTCCGGCTCCGTACGCGTCGTACTCGTTCCGACATCCGTGCCGGCCGTACGGCCCTCGCTGTGGGGCGTGGATCCGAGGTAGGAGGAATCGTCCCGGCCGTCGGCGGTCTTCGGCACAAAGTCCGTCGGCGGCGGCTGGAACGACGGCATCAGGAAGCTCGTCATCTGCTGGCTCGACCACTGGTATGTCGCCGAAAGCCGCTCCATCTCCGCCGCCGCGGCCTGCCGGTTGGCGTCCTCCTTCGCCTTGATCGCGGCCGCGTCGGCGCCCTCCGGCGCCATCTGGTTGCGGGCGTTGCGCGCGATCGTCTGGGCGTCGGGGTCGTTGTGGTACGTCCGCGCCGCGTCCAGGTTCTCCTTGGCCTGCGCGTTCGAGGTATAGCGCGGGATCGAGCTCTGGGCGGCGGCAATGGCGTCAGCAGCCTCGACGAGCCAGGTCGACGAGTGTTCGCTGTAGTCGGCGAGGCTGTGGGTCGTGCTCGCCAGACTGGCGGTCCATTCCTTGAACGCGTCCGCCGTCTTGCTGTCCCACTTCACGTGGCCGGGCCGCTTCTGCAGTTCCGTCGCGATCTTGCGCATCTTCGCCGCAGCCTTCGTGAGGCGGTCGCTCGCGTCCCGTACGTAGAAACTGCTGGCCTCGTTCAGCCAGTTCAACATCTGCTCGTGCGACATGGAACGGAAGTCGGTCCCCCCACCGCCCCCGCCGCCCTCGTTCAGCTCCATCGAGAGTCACCCCTTCCCCGTGTCCTGTGGCCGCTAGCCGAGGCCTGCCGCGCCACCGTCGGCAGTCTCGGTGCGCTGCGGCTCAGCCGGAGTCGGCTGCGTCGCCTGCGGCTGCGGGGCCGGCACCCCGGTGGCGTCCGGCTTGCCGGAAGGCGTCGTGTCGTAACCGGCCTTCGAGTCGGCCTCGGTCTTGGCGTCCGCCATCCGCTGAGTGATCGCCAGCATCTTGGCCCGGATATCCTCGTCTGTCTCTTCCATGCCGTTCTTGGAGATGCCGACGGCGATACCCAGGCCCTCAAGGCAGTCGGACAGCAGACCGGACAACCTGGTCAGTTCCGCGAGCACGCTCTTGTACGACGAGAAGATCTCATGCGCCTCGATCCACGCGGCGCCTCCCCCGCCGAACTGGCCACGGACCACCTGGTCCGAGCTCATGTTCTTCGGAGCGGCCGGAGAGGCCAGGAGATCGGCGATCAGCTCGTCGACCCCCTTCTTGAACTCCATCATCGACTCGGAGTTGTAGAGCAAGGCCTCCCTGCTCATGCCACCGTAGGCGCCCGCCCCGTCCACATAGGCTTCCATGCCTGGCGCTCCTC
The DNA here is from genome assembly GCF_040650755.1 of Streptomyces sp. NPDC048623. NCBI lineage: Bacteria > Bacillati > Actinomycetota > Actinomycetes > Kitasatosporales > Streptomycetaceae > Streptomyces > Streptomyces sp. NPDC048623. The sequence continues at coordinate 9,480 of NZ_JBEZHV010000009.1, read as the reverse complement.
CCCCGTACACCCGTAACTCCTGGCTAACACCCGGGAATTCACTGTAACCAGGACGACGAGCGAAACACATCCACAGGTTGCGCCCCCTCGCCGCGCGTCAAAAACCCGTCAGGCCGTCACCACCGCCGCCTGGGGGCGGATCGGCAGGCGGTTGACCGGGCGGCCCGTGGCCGCGCGGACGGCGGAGGCGACGGCGGCCGGGGAGGTGACGACGGGGATCGCGCTGGCGGGTTTGGCGCCGAAGGGGGCCACCACGTCGCGTTCCTCGACGAGCTTCACGATGCGGATGTCGGGGGCGTCCAGGGCGGTGGGGAGGGCGTAGCCCGTCAGGTCGGGGCGGCGGACCAGGCCGCGGGAGGTGCGGAGGTTCTCGGTGAGGGCGGCGCCGACGCCCTGGGTGACGCCGGCCTCGATGCGGGTGGTGAGCTGGGCCGGGTTGAGGATGCGGCCGACGTCCTGGGCGACGGCCATCTCCACGACCCGGATCGCGCCCAGTTCCACGTCCACGTCCACGACCGCGCGGATCGCGCAGAAGGCGAGGCCGACGAAGGCGTCGCCCTGGCCGGACTCGTCGAGGGGCTCGGTGGGGTGGGGGCGGCACTGGGCGGTGGCCCAGAGTTCCTTGCCGTCCATCGCCTCGGCGACCGTCGTCGACAGGACGCCGTCGTACGAGGTGATCTTGCCGTCGGTGATCTGGAGCAGCTCGGCCGACATGCCGAACTTGTGGGCCAGCGGCTGGAGGAGCTGGGTGCGGACCATCTTCGCCGCGCGTTCGACGGCGCCGCCCGAGACCCAGGTGTGCCGGCCGTGCGTCGCCGGGCCGGCCGGCGGCTGGTCGGTGTCGACCGGGGCCACGTGCACCTCGTCGACGCCCAGGGTCTCCTGCACGATCTGGCGGGCCAGCGTCGAGAAGCCCGAGCCCGTGTCCACGGCCGCGCAGATGACCGTGGCCACGCCGTCCTGGACCCGTACCGTCGCCGTCGACACCTCGTCCGTGCCCTCGGCGCCCAGCATGTGCACCATGCCGATCGCGTAGCCGACCCCGCGCCGCACCGCGCCCGGCTCGCCCGCGCCGTCCGGGCCGCCGGGCAGCAGCCAGTCCTCCTCCGGGGAGTCCATGGGGAGGGAGGGCAGCGGGAAGTCCCGTACGGCGGCGAGGAGTTCGGCCACCGGAGCCGGGCAGGTCACCGTCTGGCCGGTGGGCAGGATGTCGCCCGTCGCCAGGACGTTGCGCATCCGCAGTTCCGCCGGGTCCAGGCCCAGTTTCGCGGCCAGCTTGTCCATCTGCGCCTCGTACGCCGCGCACACCTGCATCGCGCCCTCGCCCCGCACATGGCCGGACGGCGGGTTGTTGGTGCGCATCGCCCAGCCCTCGACGAAGGCGTGCGGCACGACGTACGGACCGCAGGCGAAGGAGACGGCGGCGGCGAGCGACTCCGACGACGAGTCCGCGTAGGCCCCCGCGTCGAGCAGGATCTGCGCCTCCACCTTCACAAGCCGGCCCTCGGCGTCCGCGTGGTGGCGGTAGCGCAGCAGGGTGGGGTGCCGGTGGGCGTGGCCGAGGAAGGACTCCTCGCGGGTCGCGGTGAGCTTCACCGGGCAGCCGGTGCGCAGCGCGAGCAGGCCGAGCGGGATCTGGAAGCCCGGGTCCTCGCGGTCGCCGGTCGCCCCGGGCACGCCGGTGACCACCACCTTGACCTGCTCGGGCGCGAGACCGAAACAGGCCGCGGCCAGGTCCCGGTCGGTGTGCGGATCGGTCGACGCCGTGTAGATCTCCACGCCGCCGTCCGGGCGCGGTACGGCGAGCCCGGCCTCGGCGCCGATCGGCGCGGTGTCCTGCCGGCCGATCCGGTACAGGCCCTCGACGACGATCTCGCCGGCCGCCTCCGCGTCGCCGAAGCGCAGCGGAATGTGCCGGATCAGGTTCCCGTCGGGGTGCAGCGGCGGCGCGGCGAAGGCCTTCTCCGGGTCGGTGACCGGGTCGAGCACCTCGTACTGGACCGCGATGGCGGCCGCCGCGAGGCGTGCCGTGTCCGGGTGGTCGGCGGCCACGGCCGCGATCGCCTCGCCGTGGTGGCGGACCAGATCGGACGCGAAGACCGGCCGGTCGGCGACCTTCCGGCCGTACGTCGCCGCCCCGGGCACGTCGGCGTGGGTGACCACGGCCCGTACCCCGGGCATCTCGGCCGCCGCCGACGTGTCGATCGACACGATCCGGGCGTGCGGGTGCGGGGAACGCAGGATCGCCGCCCACAGCAGGCCCTCGGCCCACAGATCGGCGGCGTACGGGAACGTGCCCTCGGTCTTCGCCCGCGCGTCGGCCTGCGGGAGCGAGACGCCGAGACCCAGGCCGAGGCCCTCGGGCTCCGTGGTCGCCGGGTCGCTGCTCACGCCATGCCTCCGTCGTGCGGGTGGGGGATCTGGTGCGGGATACGGGCGGCGGCATCGGCGTCCGCGCCGAAGGCGCCGCCCTCGCCACCGGCCGCCGGGTGCTCGCCGCCGGCGGGGGCCGCGCCGCGCCCGGCGGCGATCTCCCGTACGGCGTCCAGGACGCCCCGGTAGCCGGAGCAGCGGCACAGATTGCCGCACAGCGCCTGCCGGGTCTCGAGCTCGGTCGGCGCGTGGTTGCCTTCGAGCAGGTCGTGCACGGTCATGGCCATGCCGGGGATGCAGAAGCCGCACTGCACGCCGCACTTGGCCAGGGCCCGCTGCACGTCGGACGGCTCGCCGTCCACCGCCAGGCCCTCGACCGTGCGCACCTCGGAACCCGCCGCCGTCGCCGCGGGCACCAGACAGGAGGCGACGAGCCGGCCGTCCACCTGCACGTTGCACGCGCCGCACTCGCCCTGCGAGCAGCCGTCCTTGGCCCCGGCGAGCCCGAGCCGCTCGCGCAGCACGTACAGCAGCGACTCGCCGATCCAGGACTCGGTCACCGGCCGGTCCGCCCCGTTCACGCGCAGCGTGTAGGAGGTGGTGGGGTGCTCGTCGCTGTCCACCGACATGCCGGTGGGCACGGGGGCGACCGGGGGCAGCAGGTCTTCCCGCGGCTGCGCCTGTGCCGGTACGAGCTCGGCTTCCGGCTCGGTTACGGGGTCGTCGGCTTCCGCCTGCCCTGCGAACTCGGGTTCCGGCCGTTCCGGCTGTTCCGGCTGCGGATCCGGCTGCGGCTCCGGCTCCGGTACAAGGTCGGGTACGGGCTCCGCCATCGCCTCGGGCGCCTGCCGCGGCTCCGGCTCGGGCTCCCTGAACGCGTCCGCCCACGGTGCCGGCGCCCCGCCCGGCAGGGTCGCGGACGCGCTGCTCGCGTACTGCGAGAGGCTGGAGGCCGTGTACTCGCCCGAGTCGTCCAGGGCCTCCGCCCCGTCCTCGATCGTCGGGATGGTCCACTGACCGGTGGCCCCGGGGTCGGGCGCTGCGTCGTACCCGGCGGCGGCGTACCCGGCCGCCCCGCCCTCGTACCTCTGCTGAGCCTCGTAACCCCGCTCGCCCTCGTAACCCTGCTCGGCTTCGTAACCGTCGCCGGTCTCGTACCCGCCACCGGTCTCGTAACCGATCGGCTCCGCCGGGACCGGCGGCTGCACGGCCCATGTGCCCGTGGCCGACGGGTCGGTGGCCGCGGCGGGGGTGAGCGGGACGATCATCGGCGGCGGCACATAGCCGTGGCCGGGGGCCGCCAGCGGCGTGCCCTCCAGCATGAACTCGGGCGGCAGCTGGACGAAGGCGGTGGCGTCGCCGTCGTAGCCCTCGCTCTGCGGGATCGGCTCCCAGCCGCCCGTCCCCCGGTTCCCCGGGTTCCCCTGTGCCTCGTCGCTCACGACAGCGCCCTCCCCAGTGCCCGTCGGGCCAGCGCGGCGACCGTGCGCCGCAGGTGCAGTACGGCCGGGGGCAACTGCTCGTCGCCCTGCGGGTCCGGAATGCACGCGGCGGCGACGTACTCGCCGAACGCCGTCAGCGCCTCCGGGGCCAGGCCCCGCTCACCGTCCCAGTCCACCAGCGAGGCGATCCACTGCTCGGCCTCCAGCGGCCGCAGCGGCATCGGCGCGATCGCGCCGACCGCGCAGCGCACCCCGCGGCGGGCCGGGTCGAGGACGACGGCGACGGAGGCGGCGGCGCGGGCCGGGCCGGTGCGGCCGGTGGCCTTGAGGAAGACCTGGGGCGCGTGCAGCAGCGGCACGCGCACGAAGGCCACCAGCTCGCCCGGGGCCAGCAGGTCGCGGCCGGCGAGGAGGTGACTGACGGGCAGCTCGCGGGTGCCGAGTGGGCCGACGACGACCAGCTCGGCCTCCAGGGCGGCGAGCACCGGCAGGGAGTCGCCGGTGGGCGCGGCGGAGACGATGTTGCCGCCGAGGGTGCCGGCGTTGCGGATCTGCGGGGGGCCCGCGACGCGCGAGGCGGCGGCCAGGGCGGGAATGAGGGCCGCGAAGTCCGGGCGGCCCATCCGGGCGTGGGTGAGGCCGGCGCCGAGCAGAGCGTGGCCGTCCTGGTACTGCCAGCCGCGGATCTCGTTGATCCGGCTCAGTCCGACCAGGCCGGCGGGGCGCAGCTGTCCTCGGTTGACGGCGGCCATCAGGTCGGTGCCGCCGGCCACGGGAACGGCGGCCGGCATGGCCGTCAGCGCCGCCACGGCCTCGTCCAGCGAGGCGGGCAGCGTCACGGACTGCGCTGCCCGTGATGCCGTCTGTGGTGCGTGCGTGGTCAACCCGCTGCCCCTTCCCGGTGTCCCGGTGATCCCCGACCTGCCCCGGCTGTCACGCCTGTGTGGCCGTACCGTACGTGCTCACAGCCTGGACGTGGCAACTCTGGCACATCTTCCGAGCCGTACGTCGCGAGGGTCCGCGAAGGACCGTTCCGCCAGAGGGGGCTGGGTCATCCCAGGACCGACAGTAACCTCCCTTTTGAGGCTCTTGGGTGACACCGGGGCGATAGGTGCCTCACACGCCACTGCTCTGCCGCTCCCCGCCGCTCCCCGCCGCTCCCCCGCCCCGTGTGCTCGTGCCTCACACGATCGGGGGTGCCCCGTCGATGGGACGGCCCGCGACCCCGGGGCGGCGCTGCCAGGGGTGGGGGCCGGCGGGCGGACGGTAGGCGACGCCGAGGGCGTCGAGCCTCGGGTAGTGGGCGCTCATCCGGCGCTCGAATCCGGCTTGATCACGTTCCTCGGGGGCGGGCAGCCGGGACCAGGCGACCTCGGCGAAGGCGGCGAGCCGGGGGTAGGTCTGGTAGTCGACGCGGTCCCGGTTCTCCATCACCTCGGTCCACACGTTGGCCTGGGTGCCCAGGACGTGGGCGGCGGCCTCGGGGGCGAGGCCGGGCGGGACGGGCTCGAAGCGGTACACGTCGGCGAGGGTGCGCACGTACCCGATGGGCATCGGCTCGTCCTTCCCCGGCGCCTGACGGTGGTCCAGGTAGACCTGCTGCTCCGGGCACATCACCACGTCGTGGCCGGCCTCGGCGGCGGTGATCCCGCCCGCGTAGCCGCGCCAGGAGGAGACCGCCGCCCCTTCGGCGAGGCCGCCCTCCAGGATCTCGTCCCAGCCGATGAGGCGGCGGCCGCGGGCGGCGAGCCAGCGGTCGAAGTGGCGCACGAACCAGGACTGCAGCCCGTCCTCGTCGCCGACGCCGAGCTCCTTGATCCGCGCCTGGGCGGTGGGCGAGACCTTCCACTGGTCCTTGGGGCACTCGTCGCCGCCGATGTGGACGAACGGCGAGACCTCGGCGGGGAAGAGGTCGAGGACCTCCTCGAAGACGCCCTCGTAGAAGCGGAGGGTGTTGTCGGTGGGGGCGAGTACGTTCGGACTGACCCCCCAGGTGTCCCAGACGGAGAGGGCGGTGGTGTCGATGACGTCGGTGTTGCCCAGTTCGGGGTACGCGGCGATGGCGGCCTGCGAGTGGCCGGGGACGTCGATCTCGGGGACGACCGAGATATGCCGGTCGGCGGCGTAGCCGACGATCTCGCGGATGTCGTCCTGCGTGTAGTACCCGCCGTGCGGGGTCTCGTTCCACAGCGGCGACGCCCGGTGCCCCCACTTGCTCCGCGCCCGCCACGCGCCGGCCTCGGTGAGGCGGGGGTGGCGCTTGATCTCGATGCGCCAGCCCTGGTCGTCGGTGAGGTGGAGGTGGAGGACGTTCAGCTTGTGCGCGGCCATCAGGTCGAGCTGGCGCAGGACGTCGTCCTTGGGCATGAAGTGGCGGGCGACGTCGAGCATGAGGCCGCGCCAGGGGAAGCGGGGTGCGTCCTCGATGCCCACCATGGGCAGGCCCCGAATGAGCTCGGGGTGCGTGGGCGCCTTGCGGAAGGCCGCCGGGCCGAGCAGCTGCCGCAGGGTCTGGGCTCCCCAGAACACACCGGCGGGACCGCCGCCGGTGATCTCGACGTACTGGTCCGGGACGACCTGGAGCCGGTACGCCTCGGGGCCGAGGGTGGCGTCGACGCGCAGCCGGACGCTGTTGCGCTCGTCCCGGCCGCCCGCGTCCCGCAGGGGGATCCGGAAGGCCGCGCCGAGCGTCGCGCGCAGCCAGCGCTCGGTGGTCTCCGTGCCGGGGGCGGCGTCCAGGACCGTGCGCCCGTCGAGGGCGAAGCCGCAGCGGCGCGGTCCCTCGACGCGTACGGGAGCGGGGACGAGCCCCAGTTCCGGGTACGGGTCGGGTCCCGAGGTCTCGCGCGTCCCGGAGGTCTCGTACGTCATCGCGTCAGTCCTCGGTGCAGGTGTTGCGGCATACGCAACACGCGTTTCGCACTACACAACACGCGGGAGGCTAGGGGCGGACCGGCAACCGCGACAAGGGGTACCGACCCGTACGACGCCGTACGACGAGAACGGCCCCCGGCGCACGCACCACGAAGTGATACGCGCGCCGGGGGCCGTCCCCGACTGCCGAGGGCTGCGTGCCCGGCCGAGGACTACTTGCCGTCCTTGCCGCCCTTGCCCTTGTCCTTGTCGCCGCCCGATCCCATGGACTCGTAGATCTCCTTGCACATGGGGCACACCGGGTACTTCTTGGGGTCGCGCCCCGGTACCCAGACCTTGCCGCACAGTGCCACCACGGGAGTGCCGTCGAGGGCACTCGCCATGATCTTGTCCTTCTGGACGTAGTGGGCGTAGCGCTCGTGGTCGCCGTCACCGTGGGACACCTGCGGCGTCGGCTCGACGAGGGTTCCCGTACCTGCCCCGCGCTCGGGCTCGAGAGTGCTCATGGGACCCAAGGGTACTGAAAACCGCCGGGTCAGTTCAGCGAAGGGTCGTCCGGGTACGTCGCCACCATCGCGAGCTCGCCGCGCTGGCGGCGCAGGACCTGGCGCCAGAGGGTCTCGGGGCGCGGGGAGGAGACGTCGCCGGGCTCGGACTCGACGACGTACCAGGCGCCGTCGCGCAGTTCGGCCTCCAGCTGGCCGGGGCCCCAGCCCGCGTAACCCGCGAAGATCCGCAGGGCGCCGATGGCGGGGCCGAGGAGTTCGGGCGGGGTCTCCAGGTCGACCAGGCCGATCGCGCCGTACACCCGCCGCCAGCCCAGCGGACCCTCGTCGCCGGGGATGACGGCGATGCCGAGGGCGGCGTCGAGGGAGACGGGTCCGCCCTGGAAGACGACGCCGGGTTCGCCGGCCAGCGCGGCCCAGGGGGCGAGGATGTCGCCGACCGTCACCGGGGTCGGGCGGTTCAGGACCACGCCGAGGGAGCCCTCGTCGTCGTGGTCGAGCAGGAGGACCACCGCGCGGTCGAAATTGGGGTCCGCCAGCGCGGGGGTGGCGACGAGCAGCCGGCCTGTGAGCGAGGACACCTCGGTCATGCGACACATGATTCCGCACTTTCGGCGTTCGCGGGGGTTGTCCGGACGGGTCCGGGGTAGGCGGGCGCCATCGCAGGTCAGCCCGGAACCGGCGCGGGCGCGAGAAGGAGGAACGGGAAGAAGCGGACGGTGACACTCCGCAAGATCACGGGGACGGAGGGTGTTGTGCCGAATTCATTACGTTCGAGGGGCCCCCTGACCCATACAAGTGGGGTGTCCTTGCCCCTTACCCTTTTCCCTGGCCCCCACCCGACGGCCACCCCGACCGACGATCCGGAACGCGAGATTCATGACCGGCACAGACGATGTCCTGCTTGTCCACGGCGGAACCCCGCTGGAGGGCGAGATCCGCGTCCGCGGCGCGAAGAACCTCGTGCCCAAGGCGATGGTCGCCGCCCTGCTCGGCAGCGAGCCGAGCCGCCTGCGCAACGTGCCCGACATCCGCGACGTGCGCGTGGTCCGCGGACTGCTCCAGCTGCACGGTGTGACGGTCCGTCCCGGCGAGGAGCCGGGCGAGCTGATCCTCGACCCGACGCACGTCGAGTCCGCCAACGTGGCTGACATCGATGCCCACGCCGGTTCCTCCCGGATCCCGATCCTCTTCTGCGGCCCGCTGCTGCACCGTCTCGGCCACGCCTTCATCCCGGGCCTGGGCGGCTGCGACATCGGCGGCCGGCCGATCGACTTCCACTTCGACGTGCTCCGCAAGTTCGGCGCGACGATCGAGAAGCGGGCCGACGGGCAGTACCTGGAGGCCCCGCAGCGTCTGCGCGGCACCAAGATCGCCCTCCCGTACCCCTCCGTCGGCGCGACCGAGCAGGTGCTGCTCACCGCGGTCCTCGCGGAGGGCGTCACCGAGCTGTCCAACGCGGCGGTGGAGCCGGAGATCGAGGACCTCATCTGCGTGCTGCAGAAGATGGGCGCGATCATCGCCATCGACACCGACCGCACCATCCGCATCACCGGTGTCGACAAGCTCGGCGGCTACAACCACCACGCCCTCGCCGACCGCCTGGAGGCGGCGTCCTGGGCGTCGGCGGCGCTGGCCACCGAGGGCGACATCTACGTGCGCGGCGCGCAGCAGCGCTCGATGATGACCTTCCTCAACACGTACCGGAAGGTCGGCGGCGCCTTCGAGATCGACGACGAGGGCATCCGCTTCTGGCACCCGGGAGGCTCGCTCAACGCGATCGCCCTGGAGACGGACGTGCACCCCGGCTTCCAGACCGACTGGCAGCAGCCGCTGGTCGTGGCCCTGACGCAGGCCTCCGGCCTGTCCATCGTGCACGAGACGGTGTACGAGTCGCGGCTCGGCTTCACCTCGGCGCTGAACCAGATGGGCGCCCACATCCAGCTGTACCGCGAGTGCCTGGGCGGCTCGGACTGCCGCTTCGGCCAGCGCAACTTCCTGCACTCGGCGGTCGTCAGCGGCCCGACCAAGCTGCAGGGCGCGGACCTGGTCATCCCGGACCTGCGCGGCGGCTTCTCGTACCTGATCGCGGCGCTGGCGGCGCAGGGCACGAGCCGCGTCCACGGCATCGACCTGATCAACCGCGGCTACGAGAACTTCATGGACAAGCTGGTGGAGCTGGGCGCGAAGGTCGAGCTGCCGGGCAGCGCGCTCGTCTAGCAACCCGTCGGGGGGCCGTACTGTCGGCCCCCCAAGCCCGCCAGGGGCCCGAACGGGCCAGATCG